>DAIPMC010000085.1:0-1350 GCA_036768895.1 Prevotella sp.
TTTGTCAGATATCCTAATGTTTATCGTTATAAAACTTTGATAATCAGTTAATTAAGTGTAATACCATCTTCTGGTATTATATAACAAATAATTCTCTTTCCTCAACTAAATTAAAGAAGAACCATTCTCGTAGGCATACCCTTGAAAAGTTGATACTTATTGATATCAAAATCTGGTGGGAAATCACAAGGTTTTTCCATTAGAAAATGTCGGACCTGTTCTATGGTTAACGGAAATCCACCGTTGATCCAGTCTACTTCTGCTTCGTGTACATAGAAGTCCGAAAAGTATTTATGTCCACCAAAATGGTCGTAATGTACATGAGTCGTCACCACCGTGACCGGTTTGTCTGTCAATTTCTGCACTTGCTCCCAGATGTTTTCTACACCGAGTCCGGTATCAATCAACAAACACCTTTTTGTACCGTTTAGAACATAACAATGGGTCTCCTCCCAATGTTTATATTCACTAATAATTGATGTGTTTTCATCGATTCTTTCAATTGTAAACCAATCTGATTTGTTTTTGTCTGTCATTATTTTAAATTATTTACAGAGTTGACTTTAGAAAGTGATAGATTTTTAATCCATATTGAGAATGTAAAAGTTATTAAATCCTTTTATTCAAAAATGGAGTACGGCATAATTGACAGAAGAAGGGTTAAAGTCTTCATAGTAGTTTCTCCCGTTTACCGATAACAAAGTTACAGAATTATTTTGTATTCTTGACGAACTTTACAAATTTTCTAACGAGGAAAACACCCAGAAGCTTTTCTTTTTTAGCAAGAAGAATCTGTAAATTTCACTGTCTCCTGATATTTTATACACCTCAATAATAAGTATTAGTCATTTGAGACAGATACATAGCTCCATTCATAACTTTCATACTCTTTATCATTTGCAATCTTGTCGTAGGTTCTTTACTTGTCATATTTACACCTTCCGTTATTTCCATCAACTGCAAACATGCAATTAACTCATCATGTACCGAATAAATTGTCTCTCAAATCGGATTAGGCCTTTTGTACTTTTTAAATTTCATTCATTTATCCTAAGGATCTGGCTGCTTCACATAACTTCTTATCATCATAAATCAATCAATAAGCTACGAAAATGCAATTTAAATCCTCTTTTTGACTAAATTTTCAGAGTAATACCTTGCATATCTCAATAAAATTTACGAATATTACAGATAAATTACACATACGTACCAATACCTCTATTGCGAAAGGTATCTGGACAGATGCAGACAGGTGACATTAATATAATGCTTACAAGAAAAACAGAAACGATGGATGAATCCGGAGAATATCCGGATCACGAAGGATAATATCAGCAAACTGCTTTCCTA
>DAIPMC010000085.1:1360-1660 GCA_036768895.1 Prevotella sp.
TGCAGACTATAGACTTCAATGCTATTAGCATTAGATAAAGATTAGAAATACGATACAAAAGAAATAAGATATGGATGCGCTCAACAATTTCTTTACAACACTCAGTGGATTTCTATGGGGATGGCCGATGATTATCCTCCTCTTGGGAACACACCTTTTTCTCACTATCCGTCTCCGCTTTCCCCAGCGGAAGCTAGGAACTGCCATCAAACTTTCCGTAAAGAAGGACAAATCTGCTGCCGGCGATGTATCCCAGTTCGGCGCACTTGCCACAGCCCTTGCTGCAACAATCGGTACCGG
>DAIPMC010000085.1:1681-10313 GCA_036768895.1 Prevotella sp.
AGCCACCGCCATCGCCCTAGGAGGGCCTGGTGCCGTGCTCTGGTGCTGGCTCACAGGAGTTTTTGGTATTGCCACGAAATATTCAGAAGGACTTCTTGCTATTAAATACAGAGTCAAGACCAAACGAGGAAAGATGCTCGGAGGTCCGATGTATGCTCTGGAAAAAGGACTGGGATGGAAATGGCTTGCCATACTCTTCAGTATCTTCACAGCCTGTGCTGCCTTCGGTATCGGTAACACTGTGCAAGCCAATGCCATTGCTACCCTGGCCCAGAACACTTATGGTATCTCTCCCTATATCACCGGTACTGTTGTTTGTGTCCTTACGGGTATCGTATTGCTCGGCGGAGTGAAAAGTATAGCCAAAGTCTGTGAAATGCTTGTGCCTTTCATGGCCATTCTCTACATCCTCGGGTGTATTTATATTCTCTTTGTAAACGGTCATTTTGTATGGCCGGCCATCGAACTGATCTTTCAATCAGCCTTTAATCCCAGAGCAGCAGGAGGTGGTTTTGCAGGTACGACAGTAATGATGGCAGCCCGGTTCGGAATAGCCAGAGGACTCTTCTCCAATGAGTCAGGACTCGGAAGTGCGCCTATTGTAGCTGCAGCTGCCCAGACCCGCAATCCGGTACGTCAGGCTCTGGTATCCTCTACCGGCACGTTCTGGGACACCGTAGTAATCTGTGCTATGACCGGTATCGTGATCGTAAGCAGCATCCTCGCCTATCCGGACATTGGTTACAATGACGGTGCAACCCTTACTAAGGTTGCTTTCAGCAAGATACCATACATCGGAACTCCCATACTCACCTTCGGTCTCCTTACTTTTGCTTTCAGTACCATCCTGGGTTGGAGTTACTATGGAGAGCGTGCCATGGAATATCTGAAGGGAAGGAAATGGATGCTGGTTTACCGTATCCTGTATATTCTTGCCACTTTCGTAGGAAGCATAGCAAGTCTCGGTATCGTATGGAACATTGCCGATTGCATGAATGCCCTCATGGCTATACCGAACCTTATTTCACTGCTTATGCTCAATGGAATCATCGTACACGAAACCCGGAAATACTTATGGAGGGGAAGACTGGATAAAGAAATGTAAACACCAAACAGATGGAAATCAAAAAACAGATCATCGAATTAATATCAGAATATCGGGCAGAAAAGCACAAATAAAACTTCAATAATTGAACGGTCTCAACCATTTTGTTTCTTTTTCCTTAACAGACAATAGATTCCAAAGGCAACAAGTGGAATAGAAAGTACTTGCCCCATATCTAGTGGCAAGCCGATTTAAAAAGATTCCTGAACTTCTTTTGTGTACTCTATCAAAAAACGGAAGGTAAAAACCAATGTCAGACACAGACCGACATAAAATCCATGGCCGATGCTTTGCGGTCCACGCTTTTTATAGATAAAGAAGATCAACAGGAAAATACATAAGTAAGCTATTGCCTCATAAAGTTGGCCCGGATGACGTGGATTATTGTCAACTTTCTCAAAGATAAAAGCCCATGGCACATCCGTCACCTTACCGATAATCTCAGAATTCATAAGATTTCCTAACCGGATAAAGCATGCTGTTATGCCTGCACAGACACCCATATTGTCTAATACGACCCATCCGGAAACCTTGGTCTTCCGGCAAAACAGCCATATTGCAACAAGTATACCTATCACACCACCATGGCTTGCAAGTCCTTGATAGCCCGTATATTGCCACCCTCCGTTATCAAGAAATTGAATGGGTAACACTATCTCTATAACGTGATGCACACTACTGAAAAAATAATTCGGTTCATAGAAAAAACATTGCCCTAATCGTGCACCAATCAGTACACCGAAAAAGATATAGAAAAAAAGAGAAGTGAGCAACTCCTCCTTCATTTTCTGTTCCTTGAAGAGTTGCCTCATAACAAGATATCCCAGCACGATACCTATAATCCAGCAAATGGCATACCATCTGACAGGAAATCCTCCGATATTAAAAATTACCGGACTCGGATTCCATACAATATACAATAACTGCTCCATTTATAATTTTGATGTAGATTCTAAAATGCTCATTCCGGAAGAGAAATGACTTTTTATCTTAAAACAGGTTACAAATTTAGATAAATTTTCTAAGATTATAAGGTAACGGAGATTAAAAAAGAAAAAATAGACGGAAGAAGGCGGAAGGGCAACTCTTTTAGTTCTAATCACTTATTTGATGATAGACCGGCCTAAGAGAGAATCCGTTTGTATTCCGAAAAATTACTTCTTTTTTACACAAAAGAAGGGAAATATCATTCACACGACTTATCTTTTAACCGAAAATCATTACCTTTGTAAGGCAAACCAAGGAGACAATGAATCATTTAGATATAGAGACCATCTACCAGCAGATCGCCCATGGTATCCGGGAGTTAGTTAATGGAGAAGGTGGTTCCGGAAGAATCATCAGCATGGAAGCCGATACCGGCAACAATGCCATCGTGGTCGAACTCGCCGAAATGTCGAAAGCTTTCAGGAATACTCTGATAGAAGAAGTAAGGGAAGGCCTTACTGAATGGAGAATCAATCCGTTTGATGATGTTGTCTATGAAGGCAATCAGAAACTGGTTTTCTATCTGAAGAATGGAGACGAGATATTGAAAGCCTATCAAAACCAGATATAATCAGAATATGATGAATCGAAAACTGATATTGATTATCTTCCTGACCTTGTTGTCTTCAGGTATCTATGCAATAAATCTGGACTCTCTTGAACGGGCGGAAAGAGCGAAACCGGACCCTCTGCCACAGCAAATGGTAACTTTCCAGATCGGCTTGAATGTTAGCGAAGAAACCAGTGAAGCATACGAGGTGGATTATGCGTGGTATGCCTTGCGCTATGCCGGAGTGGGATTCGGACTTGAGGTTGACGACGATCATGGGAACCGCCCTCTCGTAGAAGCCAGTTCGGATGATAATGAATATGATCCCGATAGAATCGTAAAACTTAACCTGCATCCCATGTTGTCCTTCCGCACTCCTACGTTGTGGATGAACCATGACCACGACTGGGGTATCCTATTTCGCTGTGATCCTGGAATGGTATTTTCTTTCCCTCGTAACGATGCCGTGTATTTCAGCACTTCCAAAGGACCGGATGACTATGGACGAGCAGTCTATAAAGGGATGACCATGAGAAACCATAATGGCAAATGGACTTTCTGGCGTATACGCTATTCGCTATCAGCTCGTTTCGAGCAAGTACTTGTCTCTTTGGGCTGGAGTGTCTCCAACTACAATATTTCCTATTGCCGGAACAACATGTTCTATCAAGGTCAACGTATCTATGGGTATGACAAATATGACAAAACAAACTCTATCTTTATTGCTCTGTCATATTGTTTTTAGGAATACGATACAACGATCTGGATCATATCCGTTAATACAGGCAGATCTTACAGAGCACTTTCATAAGAAAGTATATTATTTGTTCTTCCGATAACTTACTACAGCCCATAAATCCATTATTACCGCAAAACAAGACAAAACTCCTGTTTGCAGATAAATGCTGGAAAGCCCTCCTCCACGGACAAAGACATTTCGCATGGCATCGATAAAATATCTCATAGGATTGAGAAGAGTAAGGTATTGTGCCCAATCCGGCATACTATTTACAGGAGTAAACATACCACTTAGTAGGATCATACATACCATGATAAACCACATAACAAACATGGCTTGCTGCATGGCATCACTATAATTGGATACGATAAGCCCCAAACCACTGAATATGAGTGAAAGCAGCATGGCCAACAGATAAAGAAGTGCAATGTTGCCGGCAGGTGTTATATCATAAACCAACCAGGATAGAAGGAAACAGACCGTCATGACAAACATTGCGATGATCCAGTAAGGAATCAGTTTGGCAAGGATAAACGACCATTTGCTTACAGGGGTGACATTGATCTGTTCGATAGTACCGGCTTCTTTTTCGCCTACAATGTTCAACGCCGGCATAAACCCACATATAAGAATAATGAGTATAGCCATTAATGCGGGTATCATATAGAGTTTGTAATCTTTATGCGGATTGAACAGATCCACTGTAGAGATGGGAGACCGGACCGTGGACATCTGGTATTCACTGATATTCTGAAGAACGATATTAGACAGATACCCTGATCCGATACCACCCTTGGTTCCATTTACTGCATTGGCAGCAATAAAGACTTGCGGTGATTTTCCATTGATCAGATCACGTTCATAGTGATTGGGGATGACGGCAATGATATCAGCATCACTTTTTTCTATTTTTTTGAGTCCTTCTGAGTAGGTTGGCACTATTCCTCCGAATTTGAAGTAATGTGAAGCTTCGATGCGGTCAACCAGATGTTGGGAGAGTGTGAAATGGTCATTGTCTACGATAGATATATAGATGTTCTTTACTTCCATATTTGTAACCCATGGAATCACGCACATGGTGATGACAGGGAAAAGCAGGATCATCTTCGGTAAAAACTTATTATGACCGATTTGTATAAATTCCTTTTGTATGAGATAAGTCAGTATCATTCCAGTCTTGTTTTAAATTTTCGGAGTGCTATCGTCAGCAGTATTACGGTCATCACAGTAAGTACGGCCAACTCTTTATATATCATATCGATTCCGACTCCCATGATCATGAGTTTACGGATAGCAGCGATGTACCATCGTGCCGGAACGATGTCGGCAAGATATTGTAAGATATGCGGCATACTCTCTATGGGATAGATCATTCCTGAGAGCATAATACTTGGTATTAACAAAATCATTCCTGAGATGAGCAATGCTGCAACCTGAGTCTCGGCAATAACACTGATAAAAAGTCCCAGTGACAAAGCTAACAAGATATACAACAGAGAGACACCGAAGATAGCTGTAATGCTGCCTGCTATGGGTACTAATAATATGTATTTTGAAATAAGAAGGATACAGATCAGGATGATCAGGGATAAAATCATATACGGTACAGCTTTAGCTATGATAATGATAATGGGCCGTACAGGGGATACCAATATCACTTCCATCGTCCCGCGTTCCTTTTCTTTGACGATGCTTACGGAAGTCATCATCGCACAGATGATCATCAGCAGCATGCCCATAATGCCGGGTACGAAATTATAAGAACTTTTCATCTGCGGATTGTATAGCAGGCGCGTGACAGTAGGTGGTTTAACGTTTGTGATAATTTGCTGAATATACGCATTTTCCAGTTCTGCCATGTTGGGATCAGTATTATCAGTAATCAACTGCACCTTTGTACTGCCATCATAGAGCCTGTCAGCAAACTTGCTATTAAAAACAATAGCCATGTTTGCCTTGTTTTCACGCATAAGTTGTTGAGCTTCATCTGTAGTCTTCACACAGTATTTGATTGTGAAATATTCTGACGCATTGATTCTGTCAAGTATCTTTTGCGTCTGATTGTCCATTTCTGATGTGACGACAATGAGATTGACATTCTTCACATCCGTGCTGATGGCAAATCCGAAAAGAACCATCATCACCACAGGCATACCGAAGAGAATCAGCATGGTTCTGTGGTCACGTAAGATATGCTTCGTTTCTTTTTTGATGAAAGAGATAAATTGTTTCATTTTTTCTGTTTTAATCTCCTCTCTTAGCTTGTCGGGCAAGAAAAGTGAATACCTGGTCCATATCTTGAAAGTGGAACTTCTGTTTTAATCCTTCGGGGGTGTCCAAGGCACGTATCTGGCCATCTACCATAATGGAGATGCGATCACAATATTCGGCCTCATCCATATAGTGGGTAGTTACAAAAACGGTAATGCCACGGTGGGCTGCATCATAGATCAATTGCCAGAACTGACGTCTTGTGGCAGGGTCAACGCCTCCAGTCGGTTCATCCAGGAAGACCACTTCCGGTTCGTGAAAGATACTGATGGAAAAAGCCAACTTCTGTTTCCAACCCAGAGGGAGGGAGCTTACGACGGTATCTTTGCTGTCGGCTAATCCCAAGTCACGGAGTATGATATCTGTCTTTCTGGAAATCTCCTTTTTCTTCATTCCATAGATTCCGCCAAATAATCTGATATTCTGGGCTACCGTTAAATCCTCATAAAGAGAAAACTTCTGGCTCATATATCCGATATGACGTTTTATCTGTTCGTATTGGGTTGAAATATCAAACCCTGCGACAGTACCGTGCCCGGTTGTCGGTTGGTTCAGGCCTGTCAGCATGTGCATCGCCGTGGTCTTCCCTGCGCCGTTAGCCCCCAGAAACCCGAATATCTCTCCTCGATGTACGGAAAAAGAGATGTCATCAACAGCACGGAATGTGCCGAATGCTTTTACGAGATGCTCTACTTTGATGACATCATCATGCCCATTATCATCGAGTTCTTTTCCTTCATCCTTTTTCAGATGTGGCGGATTCAATATCTCAGAAAATTCTGTCAGTATATTATCGGGATTGTCTATCCCCCGGATATGCCCCTGGTCAATAAATGCAGCCCTGTCACAACGGCGTATCTCATCCAGATAAGGAGTTGCAGCTACAATGGTTATATTGCGTTCCTTCAAGGTAGAGAGCATCTGCCATAATTCTTTACGGGAGACAGGATCAACACCGGTTGTAGGTTCGTCAAGGAAAAGAACACGAGGCTGGTGAATGAGTGCACAGGAAAGGGCCAGTTTCTGTTTCATCCCTCCCGAAAGTGCTCCGGCCCTACGATTCTTGAAGGGTTCTATCTGTGAATAGATGGACTTGATGGTGTCATATCCCTCTTCAACCGTAGTATCAAAGAGATCTGCAAAGAATTTAAGATTTTCTTCGACGGTAAGATCTTGGTATAGAGAGAATGTCCCGGGCATATATCCCACACATTGCCGTATCTTTTTCATATCTTTGACGACATCCATTCCATCTATACTAATGATACCTGAATCAGGAAGAAGCAGTGTGGTCATCATACGGAACAAGGTAGTTTTCCCGGCTCCATCAGGGCCTATAAGCCCAAAGACTTCTCCTTCTTCGACGTCAAACGATACATTTTGTAACGCTACCCTATTGCCGTAACTTTTGGATATACCCTTTACTTCAATTGCATTCATCTCATAATTTTATTTCGCCATACATGCCTATCTTAATATATCCGTCATTGACCACCGCTATTTTCACTGCATATACCAGGTCAGCCCGTTCGTCATCCGTCAGAATGGTTTTCGGAGTAAACTCAGAAAACTCAGATATCCAGGTTACCGTGCCTTCGTATGTCCTGCGCTTCTGGTTTCCATAGTCTGCCATCACCTTGACTTTCTGCCCGATCTTAACTTTTCCCAACTGCTGTGAGGTAATATATGCCCGAAGGAACATGTGTTTTATATCTGCTATCTTAAAGAGCGGTTTACCGACTGTTGCAAACTCACCCGGCTCAGTATATTTCTCCAATACTGTACCATTGATAGGAGATACGATATGACACTTCATGAGTTGGTCTAATACCTGATATTTCTGTATATCCGTGGCACTGATCTGAGAGTTAAGAGCTCTGGTGTTATTGCTTAGTGATGAAATTTGAGCAGCTAACTGGCGCTTTAAAACTCTGACAGAAGACGTCGCATCATCAAGTTGCTTGCTGTTTGCAGCTCCGCTTTTTACAAGTTTTGCAAATCTGTCTTGTTCCTGCTCCGCTTTAATCAGTTGCTGGCGTGTTACTGCTATCTGGGTCTGGACATCCGGACGCTGGTTTGCAATCGACTGCATAGTGGCACCCAGTTGAAGTGCTTTCAAAGCTAACTGGACCGTGTCAATAAGGCCTACTTGCTGGTTCTTCATCAGTTGACTGCCTTCATCCACGTTGAATCGCAACAGTTGACCGCTTTGTTCGGCAGAGACAGTTATTTCTGTTGCTTCAAAAGTGCCCGTAGCATCGTACTCTTTATCTTTTTTGCTACAACCTGCCAGCGTTACAACTATTGCCAGAATCAATATTTTTGTTGTATTCATCTTAATCGTTATTAATGTTCTTTAATTGATATATTTCTTGTAATAATAGGATCTCATGAACAGCTTTTTGCTGCCGGGCCTGGTTTACAGCATTAATATCCCTTACCATCTCATTTGTAGTCTCAGTACCATTCTCAACTTTCTTTATCGATTTACCGTAGATTCCTTCCCTTAGGGCTATAATCTGTTTATCCTGTTCTATTTGCTGTTGCAGATCTTTTATTTTACCATTCACATTCTGACTTTGCAGATTGGTATCAAACAGGAATGTCTCTCTATTGTTCGCGACTTCTTGTCGTTGTATTTCTATATTACGTAAATCATTCTTATGGGTGTAAAGTGCGGACAGATTCCAACTTAAGGTTATCCCTGCTGCAAAAATATGATTTTTCATCAGGCTTGAGACTTGACTGTGATACATTCCTAATCCAAAAGCGCTGAGCCTGGGTCTGATCTGTGCATTGACGGATTCTTTCTGAACATTGAGCAAACGATCTTGTGCACTATAAAGTTCCAATTCCGGTCTCCTTGACTGTATTGGCGGTTGGTAATCTTTTTGTTCCGGTATTTCTAAAGTCGTAGAATCATCCAATTTCCGGCCTATGAATGTCCCTAACATATATAAGTAGGTTTGTCGGGATATGC
>DAIPMC010000085.1:10337-11650 GCA_036768895.1 Prevotella sp.
TTTCTGCTTGCCGGTCTTTGATCTGTTCAACTTTGATAATATCTGCATCGGTCTGATTCGCCAAGCCACCTTTTATCATATTCTCTATTGTTTTCAGATTCAGGGAAAGATCACTCTGAAGTATCTGATTCTGTTTGATCTGTTCATCCATTGTGAGAATACCGAAAAAGAGTTGGTCAATGCGATCATTGATAGTATACATTGTAACATCAAGCCTGTTCTTATCCACATCGGCCTGAGCTTGTGATACATGTTTCCTGGCTTGGATGGCCCCGCCATCATACAGGGTCTGATTAACTTGCACATTTACATCTGCTACATCATTTTTCATATTTCCGGTAGCGGATTGGAGTTGTGATGGCAAACTGATAATGTCGGTGAAAGCATCCACACCAGTACTTACTTTTATATTCGGCAGATAACCCTTGATGGCGTTACTGACCGTGAAATTACAACTCTGTTCTATGAGATTATATTTCTTAATTGCTGGATAATTGTCATGTGCCAACTGGTGACATTGATCGATCGTCAATTTTGCGAAACCGTTTGTAGCAATTGCAACAAACAATAATATAAATACTTGTCGCTTCATCTTATTCAAATATGAGTTATGTTGCAAATTTAGGACAAAAAGTATATCTGCCTGTTATCTTTTGAGAATAAAAAATGTTCTTTTCGTACGATAGCAATACTCTAACAGCATAATATAAGCATTATTTATTATCTTTGTGTCATATTATATTAGATCAAGATGGAAAAAGAACAACTCAAACGGATTACTTTCTCCCGATTTCGTAAGATGATAGAAGAAAAAGCTGGCCCTTCTGATTCAAAACCTTTTGTAGGCAGTGATTTTTTAGTGACACTGAATGCTGTACAAGGGATAAAGAAAGTATTTGAAAGTAATATACCTTTGCGATTTGAAGATATGCGTATGGGATACATCAAATCGGGCGAAGCCGATGTCATCATCAACCTTATACCCTGTCATATCAAAAAAGGCATGTTAATGTATATAAGTAGTGAGAGCATTATGCAGATAAATCATTATTCAGATGATTTTGACCTTGAAGGTTTTACTATTCCAAATGATTTACTAAATATATCTTTGCATGGTAATGTTCCTTCATTGATGACATTTGATATGTATGATGTACATCTGATACCTTCAGAAGAAGAAATAACCATATTCAAGAATTTGCTGGCAATGTTATGGAGTGTAGCAACCTTATTAAACAGCGATCAAGAATTGGTTGGAGATATGATAAGTGCCTTGATCCATTATTATAATTATCTGTTTGTCAAATATAATA
>DAIPMC010000004.1:0-4796 GCA_036768895.1 Prevotella sp.
CGATAAAGAAAATACGGAAAACCTTTATTTGGAAAGGACAGTTCTTTGAACTTGATAAATTTATAGAACCTGTCAACCAGCTTATCACTTTGGAGGTAAAGGGAGTAGAAGAGCGTGAAGATGTTCATTTCCCGCCTTCTGTAAAGGTGGTTGAAGACATTACCGGCAATATGGCTTATGACAATTATAATATAGCCTTAAAAAAATAACAATGGATAAATCGGTCTGTATAAAACTCCTGCAGAGTCATGGGATAAAACCTACGGCTAATCGCATTGTGATCGCTGAAGCACTTGCTGCTAAAGACAACCATCCGCTATCTCTGAAAGAATTGGAGATAAGTATTCAAACCATCGATAAGTCCAATATTTCCCGCGCACTCACGTTATTCAAGGAGCAACATCTTGTGCATACGATTGAGGATGGCGTCGGCAGCATAAGATATGAACTGTGCATGAGTCATTGTTTTACAGATGACAAAGATGAAGAAGATGATGACATGCACGTGCATTTCTATTGTGAAGAGTGCCATCGTACAACTTGTCTCTATGATATACCTTTACCTCCGATTACTCTTTCTTCCGGATACGAGATGCACTCCGCAAATTATCTGATTACTGGAATTTGTCCCGATTGTCTACGCAAGAGATTCAGGCATCCTCATGTCTGAAATATGATCCATACAATTATGCAGTAGTTACCTTCTCAAGCGATATGGTGCATATCGCAATACTGTATGGTGCATAGAGTGGACCTCTATGGTGCATACAGCTTTTTATGGAGACTGAAGCACAAACTTTGCCCAAGTTACATTGAAAGATTCCCTTATGCTATAGTTATATATAAATCGTTTCAGATAGGGAGATCCATTACTTCTCAAAATCTATTTCTTCTTTTCAGATTCCTTGATGATACCATGCCGATAAGCGTATAGCAATTCTTCCAAGTCATCAATCTGATGACGTAATTCTATTCCTTTGTCTGTATCAGCTACAAGGAGCCTGTGATTACTCAATTCCACGAGTTGTGTCGTCGACTTGATATCTTTTCCTCTTCGTATTGCATCTTCCTGACTGGTAAAAGGCTCATGCTGTACCAGTTGGAGACTGCGGCTATGGAAAACCAACGTGTAACCGGCGATTCCCGTTTCACTGTGATAAGCTTTGGAGAAGCCACCATCGATGACCAGCAATTTCCCTTTTGCCTTGATCGGATTTTCTCCCTGAGCTGCCTTTACGGGCACGTGTCCATTGATAATATGCCTGTTGGGGCCTTTTGCGCCGAAAGAATCCAGTATATAGTCAACGATTTTTTCATCATCACGCAACTTGAAATAGTTTCCTTTTTCTTCATGCCACGTCGTCTTGTCATTGATGAAATAACGCTCAAAGGTAGCCATCTTGCTTTTGTCAAAAAGAGGTGAATTCGGTCCCAGCCAGAGATAGAGAAAAAAGTCAATATCATATTGCTTTTCTTCAGGATCGGTATCTGTCTGAAAAGCATTACGGACCATGATCTCAATATTCTGCATCAGTTTTGCTCCGCTATAGGTTCGTCCCGGGTAGATTTCTACTTCCTTTAGTGTGCCGTCTTCATTGAGTGGACAGGAAGCATGGAACAGTAGATTGTTATTAAAAATAGCATAGATACTGCCATGTGTAAGCATGAGTTGAATATGCCCTTGCAGTTTTTCGCTGACAGCAAAAGAATGGTGGAGTTTCTGTACTAATAATTTCTCCTCCTTAGTGAGTTCAAAAGGATTTTTCGGATTGACAGTCGGGAAATGACATGAAGTAAGAGGGTAGGACTTCCCCTTCAATTTGACTGATCCTTTTGCATAATCAATATTACTTAGCAGACAGCGATCTTCCAATTTCCATTCCGGATGAATCTTAAAGAGTTGGTTTTCGATCTTGAACTGGATGATTGCAATAGCTTTGTGCATCTGTGCAGTAAGCCGTTGCGTCCGCTCATCTACATGAGCAATATCGCCTCCCAATCTAGGCATGAACTCTTCGCAAGGGTCATCTTTATATGTTGCCATGGCAAAAGTAGCCAAAGGCATCAGATTGATACCATATCCTTCTTCAAGAGTTGTCAGGTTAGCATAACGGAGAGAAATGCGGATTACCTCACACATACAAGCATCGTTGCCTGCTGCAGCACCTATCCATAACATGTCATGGTTTCCCCACTGAATATCCCATGAGTGATAATTGCGTAAAGTGTCCATGATGATATGTGCTCCCGGTCCACGATCATAAATATCGCCTAAGATATGGAGCTGGTCAATGGCCAGTCGTTGAATGACTTTTGCAATAGCGATGATGAATGCATCAGCGCGTCCTGTAGAAATAATAGTATCAACAATTACATTTACGTATGCTGTCTTGTTGGAATCTTCTGTATGTTCATGGAGAAGTTCCTCGATAATATAGGAAAAATCCTCAGGCAGGGATTTGCGGACTTTTGAGCGGGTATATTTGCTGGATACATCACGACATACTGCTACCAGGCGGTGCAGGATAATATGATACCAGTCATTGATATCTTTTTCTGTCTGTTTGATTATTTCCAGTTTTTCCTCGGGATAGTAAATTAAGGTGCAAAGATCACGCTTATCCTCTTCACGGAGGGAATTACCGAAAAGTTCATTCACTTTTCTTCTGATATTTCCTGATGCATTCTTCAGCACATGTTGAAAGGCTTCATATTCACCATGAATATCTGCCAGAAAATGTTCTGTTCCCTTCGGCAAATGTAAGATAGCCGCCAGGTTGATGATCTCTGTACTTGCAGAGGCAATGTTAGGAAAACTCTTTGACAATAAGGTCAAATACCTTATGTCTTTATCAATATTATAAGGTTTCATAGTCTTTTTTGTTTGTGTCGATGTTTTCATGGAATTATAAAAGAAAGAAATACAACTTTATGTTTTTTGTTAATTAAAGAATAACTTTTTATGTATAAGGGGTTCAGTACTAGTCCTGTGCAGGTTGAAAACTTGTGTTTACATCTTTTTCTTTTCCGTCTTTTTTATCCTGCTGTGGCCTGCAATAGTTGATTATGGTTTTTGTCTTCCGATCGCTCAGCATCTCTACCGGCATAAAACCTTCTGTCAGACCGGTACGGATAGTCATGACTTTGAAGATACGACGGGAGAATTTTAAAAGTTTCAGTTTCTTAATCTGTTCTGCCAGTAAATCATCATCATAATCAGTATCATGAAGAAGGCCATGTAATACCTCGAAATATTCTTGGGGAATATTCTGGTGAGACATTCTGGATCGGATCTGAAGCAACTGTCTGAGAATAGCATGTTCAGGACTTTCTTCACCGATTAACCGACGTATTTGTTCGGCTTTGAATTTCTCATGACGCGATGATACTTTTCCATAGACTTCTTCCATTCTGTCTCTCATTTCTGCATTTGAAAGAAAGTGTGTCAGTATGGGATTAGGTATTCTGTAAAGTTGAAAGTTCCATTTTAATTTTCGTAGATATTGCATCTCCATAGGTGTTGTTACCAATATGGCATCAGCATGTTTTACCATAGACTTTTGATAGCAGAGCCGTTGGATGAATCGTTTTGTACTAGGATGATGCATGTTCCACTGAGAAAGGCCTCCCAAAGGAGATATGATGTAGGGGATACCCATCTTCCTGGCTTTTCGGGCTAATCGAGAAGCTTTGAGGTCCCATACTCCAAACAGGTGAAGAAGGTCAGCTTCTGACAATCGGTCCGCACGATTACATTCACTGGCGGCTGATACATAATCCCGCCAGATGTCAATCTTTAATACAGACTTATTGATATACAGATAGATCTTCATATTCAATATTTAAGATACAATATTCTATCAGAGTATACAGAAATCAGAACAAAATTTGTTCCATTCATAAAGCGAACCGGATATTTTTCCTCTACGCATTTACTTCTATATGACTTATATGTTTACTTTTATTCAAAGTTTATGGCAGGTAAAATCATATTTATCCGTATTCAGATAACGAAGTTTATAGTATAACGTATGCCAACTGAGACTTAGTTCATAGAAAGGCAATAAAATTGTAGGAATCGTCTTATCGTATGGGCGGATAGCCAAGCGTCCAGCCATCCATCTGACAGACAAACTGATCATTAAAGCTATGAAACCAATCCCGAATATAATCCACTTTGAAGTTATTCCACCCCAAACCATTGAAAATATATCTGCAAGGATACTGGCATGGAAGAACAAAAGATAGAAAGCGGATATTAACCTTGGTCTTATGGTATGTTTAAGTTTCTTTTTTGTTGCACAGTAGCATAGATGCAGGTCGCACCATGTTTTATCTGTCGGAGCTTCTTCTGTAAGCCAACTTCTGGGATCAAGTGTTACTTCAGTACCCTCTTCTTTTGCGTATTTGTTAACCAGAAAATCAAATTCCCCACGGATCAATTCCAGATTATTCCGGAATCCCTCTTTCTTAAGAAACTCATTTTTTCGGAAACAGATATAAGGCATGTTTGTACGATAGGGAATACCGTGTTTTGCCTGAGAGATGATAGACAGTGCCGTAAATATATGTTCAAAACGCTGGTATGACGAAGCCTTGGAATCATAGTTGGTAATGCCCAAAACCAAGTTACTTTGGTCTGTCCTGTATTTTGAAGCATATTTCAGCCAGGAGCTGGAATCGGGATGACATGTAGGAGTAGTAAGCAGGATCCAGTCATATTTTGCAGCCTTGACGCCTAATGTGATCTGGAGTTTTTTACGGCTCATGTATCGGCTGGTATCAGGGATCAACGT
>DAIPMC010000004.1:4806-6379 GCA_036768895.1 Prevotella sp.
CCGAATTGTTTTTTCAACTTCTTCAGGACGTATTCCGTATCACTTTCATGCGATTCTGCTACAACAATGACCTGAAAGTCAGCGTCGTAGTCCTGATAGAGGAACAAAGGCAGATTACGTTCCAATTCTGCCTTTTCGTCATGTGCGGTGATAATGATACTTACCGGTTGATCCTTTCCCTTTCGGTTCAATAGATCTACCTGAACATCAGTCTGCTTGTCTGCATCTTCTGACTGGATATCCATCTCTTTACGACGGGTATATCCCTTCCCCCTCTTTGGTAATTTCGGAATCCTAACCTTGAAAAGATATGGGTTCAGAAGGGAAGTGCCAAGTGTCAACGCCAGGATAATAATCCCGGTGATTATTGTAATTTGATCTATCTCTAACATCGGTGCAAAGATAGCAATATTTTTGTATGTAAGGAAGGATTATTTAGAAATCTTCTTTCAGATAACCTTTCGGAAGAGGCCTGCAGTTATATTGGCTGGCCATAACCTCTCCGTATGCACCAGCACTCCTGATAGCGATAAGGTCTCCTCTGTGACATTCATTCAGATTGATGGCTTTGTCAAAGACATCGCTGGATTCACAGATCGGGCCTACGACATCATATTTCTGTTCAGGCATTTCACTGCTCAGGTTCTCTATTTTATGATAGGCGTCATAGAGTGCCGGACGGATCAGATCGGTCATTCCTGCATCAACGATAGCAAATTGTTTGGCTACTCCTTGCTTGACATATAGTACCCGTGTGATGAGTGATCCCATCTGAGCTACGACAGCACGGCCGAGTTCGAAATGAAGAGTCTGTCCCGGACGGAGTTTCAAATATCTGGAATAGGCGTCGAAATAGGCTTTGAAATCCGGAACAGGTGTTTCATTGGGATACTTATAATCGATACCAAGTCCACCACCGACATTGATGTTCTCGATGTGGATATGATGCTCTTCCAGTTGGCTTTGGATCTCATTGATTCGGTTACATAAAGCTTTAAATGTACTCATATCAAGAATCTGAGATCCGATATGAAAGTGCAGACCCATGAAGTGAATATTTTTCATCTTCATGGCTTCCTCTATAGCCGGTTCCATATCACGCATGGCAATGCCGAATTTGTTTTCGGCCAGTCCAGTCGTAATGTTGGCGTGAGTATGAGCATCAATATCGGGATTGATACGAAATGCAATCTGTGCTGTCTTGCCTTTCTGTGCTGCAAGATCATTGATTACTTTCAGTTCCGGAACACTCTCGACATTAAAGCAGAAAATATCCTTATCCAAAGCATAGTCAATTTCCCAGTCACTTTTCCCAACTCCGGCAAAGACGATCTTAGAAGGAGAGAATCCTGTTTCAATACATCTTCTGATCTCACCGCCACTCACACAATCAGCGCCGAAACCTGCCTCGCGAATGATGTTCAAGACCTTTGGATTAGCGTTGGCTTTAACGGCATAATGCTCTGTAAAACCTTCATGCTTTCCCTTTTCCTCCTGGATAGTCTTGAGGGTCCTCTTCAGGAGGTCCGTATCATAATAATAAAAAGGTGTATCAACCTTTTCAAATTTATCT
>DAIPMC010000004.1:6389-10208 GCA_036768895.1 Prevotella sp.
GTAATTACAATTTATCTATTGGAAAATTACCTTTCATTTATTCTTTTTTATTGAATAGAGTATCACTTAAACTTTGAAGTGCTTTCTGTTTATCGTTTTCCTTAATGAGGAATGATATATTGTAATTACTGCCGCCATAAGAAATCATTCTTACGGGAATATTCTTCATGGCATCTGTGGCAAGCGTCTCAAATCCCAGATTACTCCAGTCCAGATCGCCTACTACACAGATAATGCACATGTCTTCATCTACCGTGACCGTTCCATACTTTTTCAGTTCTGCAACGATTTCCTGGAGATGAACAGAATTGTCAATACTCATGGATACGCCGACCTCTGAAGTTGTAATCATATCGATTGGTGTCTGGAAACTCTCAAAGATTTCAAATACTTTTCTCATGAATCCGGTAGCCAGCAGCATCCGACTCGATTTTATCTTAATAGCTGTAATATTGTCTTTTGCCGCAACAGCTTTGATCTTTCCCCTTACAAGAACATTATCTATGATTGTCCCAGGTGCCTTTGAGTCCATTGTATTTTTCAGACGTACCGGGATTCCTGCATATTTGGCCGGTTGTACACATGTCGGATGCAGGATCTTAGCCCCGAAATAGGCGAGTTCTGCGGCTTCTTCAAAATTGAGTTGGCTGACAGCTTCCGTCTTTTCTACAATGCGCGGATCATTATTATGCATGCCATCGATATCTGTCCATATCTGAATCTCATCTGCCGGCAGGGCTGCACCGATCAGAGAAGCTGTATAATCACTGCCACCTCGTTGCAGATTGTCCACTTCACCGTAAGCATTCCTACAGATGAACCCTTGTGTAATATAAATCTGATAACCGGAGTTTTTCTCCATCAGGTCATGGAGTTGTCCTTTAATATATTGTAGGTCCGGTTCTGCATTCTTATCTGTACGCATGAAATCAAGAGCATTCAACAAGATGGCTTTGACACCTGTCTCCTTGAGATAGTTCACCATCATATTCGTGCTCATTATCTCACCTTGTGCAACAATATTTTTCTCCTCGAAACTGGTAAAAAGATCCTTTGTAAAAGACCGCAGATAGTCAAATCTTCCTTGAAGAAAAACTTTGGTCTCTTGTCTCATCTCTTTAGTAGAATAGAGTGTCTCGATATGTTTAAAATAAGTTTTCTCAAGATTATTGATAACATCATTGGCACCGTCAGGATTTTTCTTGTAAAGATAATTGCTGATTTCTATAAGCGAGTTTGTTGTACCACTCATCGCAGACAATACTACAAAGGTGGGGTCGCCTGACTCCGTGATTAAAGAGGCTACTGCTTTCATACGGTCCGGTGAACCGACAGAAGTACCTCCGAATTTCATTACCTTCATCTTCTTCTATTTTAATATATGACTCTATTGTTCGTGTTCAATCTAAGATTTTATCAATTTATTCCCCGTTTACATTCAGGGATAAGTGGTTGTATTCATTCGTTACATCACTGAAAGTGCCTTCCTTGCAGCGATATACGATTCCAGGATATTTATCAAGCATTGGAATATTGTGTGTGCTCATTACAACGGCAGTACCTGTAGCAGTAACATTCTTGAGTAGTCTGACAATATTAGAAGCGGTTTCCGGATCCAGATTACCTGTAGGTTCATCAGCAATGATGATTTTCGGCTGGTTAAGAATCGCACGAGCTATAGCTATACGCTGCTGCTCTCCACCGGAAAGTTCATGAGGCATCCTGTCAATCTTATCGACCATTTCTACTTCTGTGAGGACTTCCTCTATTCTCTCCTCTATTTTTTTCTTGTCTACCCAACCGGTAGCCTTGAGAACAAACTGAAGATTCTTTTTTATGGAACGGTCATGGAGCAATTGAAAATCCTGAAAGATAATTCCCATCTCCTTTCGTAAGGCAGGAACTTCCTTGCGTTTAAGAATTTTAAGGTCACGACCAAGCACTTCCGCTTTATCTGCTTCATCGGGATGAAGGTCAAGTTCACAATAAAGAGTTTTCAGTAGAGAACTTTTTCCTGAACCCACTTTACCTATAATATAGATAAATTCATTTTCATCAACATGAAAGTTGACTTGCGAAAGAATCAAATTATTCTCTTGATAGATATTTACGTTTTGATAGTCAATTAGCATGATATCTGTTTATTAATAATAGTATTTTTCTATCTGTCAAACACTTCTATTATTTATTGTTATTTTCTATGGTATGTTCCCATGAACTTAGCCAGTCTCCGGTCTTTATCCCAAGACGGATCGTGTCGTTTGAGAAGTTCTGCCGCCACGTCTTCTATGCGTACCCCCTTATCTACAAGTAGTACGATGAGGTGGTAGACAGCATCTGCTGCTTCATAAACCAGATGGTCAGCATCCTTATTGGAGGTCGCCTCTATAACCGTCTCAAGTGACTCTTCTCCAAATTTTTGTGCTATTCGGTTCGTGCCTTTCTTGAATAGGGCAGTGGTGTAACTTCCTTCCGGCATTTCCTGATGCCGCTTTTCGATAAAGTCCTGCAATTCAGACAGGAACTCAATCGGATTATAGTTGTTTTCCTCTGCCCAGCACGTATCCGTACCTTTGTGACATACCGGTCCTTCTGGATGAACCCTTACCAATAGGGTATCACTATCACAGTCTTCCTTGATACTGACCAAATCCAGATAGTTTCCGGAGGTTTCCCCCTTTGTCCAAAGGCACTGGCGGGAGCGGCTCCAAAAGGTCACCTTCCGGAGTTTAAGAGTTTTCTCATACGCTTCCTGATTCATATAACCAAGCATCAGGACATTTCTGGTCTTTGCATCTTGTATGATGGCGGGAACGAGTCCATTCATTTTGTCAAAATCAATTTCCATATCTAATTTGTCTTAATGAAATCATTTATGTTACGGATTATATCTTACATTGATTCCTTGTTCCCAAAGATATTTCTTCAGATCTGGAATCTTAATCTCACCAAAGTGAAACACACTGGCTGCAAGTGCCGCATCAGCCTTACCTACAGTGAAGACATCACGGAAATGTTCCATGGTTCCGGCACCACCACTGGCAATGACAGGGATACTTACTTCATCAGACAGTCGGGCGAGAGCCTCGTTGGCAAATCCCTTTTGTACACCGTCATGGTCCATACTGGTAAAGAGTATTTCTCCTGCACCCCGATCAGAAACCTCTTTCGCCCAGTCAAAAAGTCCCCGTTCTACACGTTTGCGTCCACCTTCCACATAACAATGCCATCCATCAGGATCCAGTCGGGCATCAATAGCGCAGACACAGACTTGTGCTCCATAATGACGTGCTATTTCATCGATCAGTCCTGGATTCCGGATAGCTGCACTATTGACACTGATCTTATCAGCTCCTGCATGAAGGAGACGGTCTACATCAGATAATTCTGCGATTCCTCCACCTACGGTAAAAGGAATGTTGATTTCAGCAGCAACTCTTGAAACCATATCCGTAAAGGTCTTCCTGCCTTCAAAACTTGCAGTAATATCCAGAAATACCAATTCGTCGGCGCCGGCATCACTATAGGCCTTGGCTAATTCTACAGGATCTCCGGCATGTCTGAGATTGACAAAATTTGTTCCTTTTACAGTCTCGCCATTCCTCACGTCAAGACAAGGTATGATGCGTTTTGCTAATCCTCTATTGTTCATATTCACTAATAATTTGCTTGAGGTCAATGCGGCCTTCATAGATTGATTTTCCGAAGACAACTGCCGGGATTCGGGCTTTTGCAAGTGCTTCAATATCCTTTTTATCTGCTACGCCGCCACTGGCGATCAGATGCAACTGAGGAAATTCTGTAATAATCTGCTTTAAA
>DAIPMC010000004.1:10226-33127 GCA_036768895.1 Prevotella sp.
CTTCTAGCATGCCGTCTTTCGATATATCGGTACAGAGGACATTCTGAACCCCACGATCAACAAATTTCTTAAGAAAGGGCAGTAGGTCCTCGCCTGAATCGTCTTTCCATCCATGGATAGATATTTTACCTTTTCTTACATCTGCACCTAGAATGAGACGGTCTGTTCCATATCTTTCCAGCCACTTGAAAAACAGATTGGGATTAGTAACAGCTATACTTCCTATTGTCACCATGGCTGCTCCATGATCGAAAGCCTTCTGAATATCCTCGTCACTCTTGATCCCTCCGCCGAAATCAACTTTCAAGTGTGTTGCTGATGTGATGGCAGACAAAACGCTTTCATTTACAATATGTTGTGACTTGGCTCCGTCAAGATCAACGACATGAAGGCGCTTGAATCCCATACTGTCAAAGTGCTTGGCAACTTCTTCAGGGTGTTCTGCATAGACTTTCTTCTGCAGATAGTCTCCTTGTGTAAGGCGGACACACTGGCCATTAATGAGGTCTATAGCAGGAATGAGTTCGATATTCATGAATCTTGTTTTTTATTATTGATCAGAAACCCAATAAATTTATCCTTTTATGATATCCAGGAAATTCTTTAATATCTGCTCTCCGTCCTGACCACTTTTTTCGGGATGGAACTGGCAGGCATAGAAATTGTCTTTGTGCATGGCTGCACTGTACGGCTGAATATAATTTGTGGATGCAATAGTCCATTGGCATTCCGGAACATAAAAACTATGGACGAAATATACGTATGGATGCGTTCCGATACCTTTTAATAAAGAGGATGGTTGAGCACCGTCTTCTGAGGGATCAGCTTTCAAGTCAAGTTCATTCCATCCCATAGCCGGAACTTTGTCTTCATGATGTTTGGGCTGGAAACGTTTTACGCAGGTGTTGAAGATACCGATGCAATCCGTATTTCCTTCTTCCGAATGCTTGCATAAGAGTTGCATACCAACACAAATACCCAGAACCGGTTGCTTCAGATCAGCAATTACCTGATCCAGACGGTGTGCCTTAAGGTATTCCATAGCTTCCCGGGCATTACCCTGTCCTGGAAAGAGAACTCCATCAGCTTTTTTCAGAAGTTCAGGGTCATCGGTAAGTACAGGTTCTATTCCCAGTCGTTTCATTGCATGAACGACAGAATAAATATTACCGGCATTATATTTTACGATAGCTACTTTCATAATCTTTAATTCAATATCTGCACTTCTTGTTATCCAGATTTATAAATCATTTTTCCTTTAACCCTGAAGCCTTTTTATCATCCGAAAATTATGGTCTTATTATGATAGGTCAGAATCTTATGCTCAATCTGTTTTGTCACAGCCCTGCTTAGGACAATCTTTTCCAGATCCTTTCCTTTGAGTGCCATACTTGACGGAGTATCTTTATGGGACACACGAACGACATCCTGTTCTATAATAGGTCCTGCATCCAGTTCTGCTGTAACATAGTGACTGGTGGCACCAATGATTATCACACCGCGTTCCCATGCCTGGTAATAGGGGCGTGCACCTACAAAGGCCGGAAGGAAAGAGTGGTGGATATTAATGATCCGGTTAGGATAGGATCTGATCATTTCATCTGATATAATCTGCATGTAACGAGCCAGGACGATGAAAGAGATTTTTTCCTTCTTCAACAATTCCATTTCAGCATTTTCTACTTCATTCTTATTGGAATGATCTTTCTTGATGGACCAGACATAATATGGAATCTGAAATTGATCTGCCACATAATGCAGATCTTCGTGGTTACTTACAATACAAGGAATATCAACATTCCATTCCCCTGCCTTATAGCGGGCGAGCAGATCATACAGGCAATGGCTCATCTTACTGACAAAGATAGCCATCCGGGGCTTTTCATCGCTGAAATATAATTGGAACTCCATCTGATACCTTTGAGCATATAAGGTGTCAAAATAATCACGGAGTTTTTCCCGTGGAATAAGAAAATTATTTAAATCCCATTCTAGACGCATAAAGAACATTCCATCACCATAATCAACATACTGGTCAAGGTGGACGATATTTCCTTGATTGTCGGTAATAAATTTTGTTACCTCAGAAATGATACCTTGTGAGTCTGGGCAATGGAGTAATAATATAGCAGAGGGATTTGAAATCTTGTTCATTTTTAGTATATTTGAAACTGTCAGAAAAGTACAGAAGCCTTATCTATTCAAGTAGCAAAGTTACTAAAAAGTTTCTTATTTAAAGAAAAAAAGCTTGATTTTTAAAAGAATGAAAGTTATAATTTAACTGCTGGAGAAAATAAAAACACATTCTGACATCAAATCTTCTCAGAAACATATCTTTTATCCATTATATATTCATTTTTATCGTAAATATATGAGAATTGAATTTAGAATCTTTACAAAAAGTCAATCAGATTTTAAATATGAGAAAAGTCTGGTTATAAATAACCGGTTATTCTTTATGATCAGCCGTCAAAAGAATAATAGAGGTAGCACCAATTGTAAAAAGGCTTTCATCGTTCAGAACACGCTTTTCACGATCGTCAAGGATTTCATTGTCAACAAATGTTCCTGTATTACTTGGCCCATCCCGAAGTGTATATTTCAATTTTCCGTTTTTGTTGGAAGAAACATTCAGGATACAGTGAGTCATATCTATGCTGGGGTCAGAAGTTTCAATGGGACAGTTGATGGGATTTCCTTTCATATATCGTCCGATTACATTATCCCCTTTCTGCAAGTGGATTACTTGTTTATACTGGAATACGTTTTCAATGACAACGATTGACCCGAAATTTTCTTTCTGTGCTTTCTTGTCTACAGCTTTCCCTTGTCGATCAGGGGTATTGGATATTCCCAGACGAATGCCAAATTGTTTCCCGCAATGTGGACAGACGAATATTAATTTTTCCCCATCTTGATACTTCTGTTCATCAAAGGTGATAAACTGATCACATCTTGGGCAGCGTATTCGTTTCATTTTTTATCCTTAATCTTCACAGGTTTCTGATGGCTCATCTTTCACTTTTAAAACCCAACCATCAGAAAATGCTTTCCGACTGCTAAAATGGTTTAAAGCATGATAGGCTTCCTGTTCGGTAGTATATTTTCCATATATTACCTTGTTGCTTAATCCTTTATGTGAATAAACCCGTGCTTCATCGTAACCTTTTTTCTGAAGTTGCTTTACGTAGTAAGTCGCATTTGCCAAAGTAACCCTGCTGGCGAGAACGATACAGTAATAAGGATCAGGATCTGACCAATTCTTTGCTTTAGTTGCTGCAGAACTCGATATTCCGCCTTTTTTCGCATAATTCTGTAAAGCAATAATCTTTTTCTTATCAATGTGCAAAATAGCACCATTGGTAATATCCTTGGGCATGATTTTGGTTAACAGTCCTATCTCCATATTGCTTTTCAAAATGCGGCTATCTTTATTGGAGCCTAGAGGTATAGAGCAGAACAAGAAAGCTATGACCGCAATACATGCAGCGGCAACATTGCGTAAGAAACTAACCTTGATATTAATGGTCTTGTTTTTCTTTTCCGGTTGCGCGTCAGAAATGGTAGCTATACGAAGCCTGGTATTTTCTGTTTTTTGAGAATTAGCCGGAACAGTAGGAGGGAGCGTATTCTTTTGGATTATTCCTGTACTTTCTGTAATGGCTTCCAATTGTTCTCTTGTCAGGAGTTCCATATCGAACCCACTCAGTCCATACAAAGTCGGTGTAAGAAGTCCAGCTTCACAAGGTTCAAAAGTGCATTTTCCTTCCTCGTTCAGATAGAGAATACCAATATTACTCAATTCATATTTTCCTTTGTCAGCCAGAAGTTGTTTGAGTTCTCCAACTTCATTTTCTATCCTGCAAAGGGCCTCGGGATAGCTTATATCATAAGCCTCGACATAGGATTGGACCAGAAAAGAATCATTAATCTTGAGTTGGGGGTTAAACCCGATTGTCCTTAACGGGGGTAAAAAGGTTCCATCACTCTCGTCGTATCTCGCGTCAACATGGTGTGCGACGAATCCTCCAAAATCTGGAACAATCACACAATCATTGTTGAGAAGCAGAATTTCTATATGTTTTTGCAGTTCAATCACGATTGCAAAATTAATCCTTTTTCATGAATAATGCAAACGAAAAGGGATTTTTAGTCAAAAAAAAGAAGATTATTTTCTTCACGTCAAGAGAAAATACTATCTTTGCATAAACAAAAGTTTTGCTTAAAATGGAATACAGAGAAACAGAGATCAAAGGAGTATGGATTCTTGATCCAACGGTTTTTAAAGATGACAGAGGTTATTTCTTTGAGGTCTGGAAGCAAGCTGACTTTGATCAGCATATCGGACATCATGTGGAATTTATTCAAGACAATGAATCGAAATCCAGTTATGGTGTTCTTAGAGGCCTTCATTATCAAAAAGGTAAGTATTCACAGGCCAAACTGGTCAGAGTTATTAAAGGAGAAGTACTGGATGTAGCTGTGGATATTCGAAAAAGCAGTCCTACTTTCGGCAAACATGTAATGGTTAAACTTACCGAAGAAAACAAGCGTCAGTTTTTTATTCCCCGGGGATTTGCACATGGTTTTCTCGTACTGAGTGATGAAGCTATTTTTACTTATAAAGTAGATAATGTCTATGCGCCCCAGAGTGAAGCCAGTATTTGTTGGAAAGATCCTGATGTAGGTATTCAGTGGCCGATTGACCCGGAAAAGGTCCTTACTTCGAAAAAAGATCTGGCTGCTTGTTCCCTGAAAAATGCAGAACTCTTTGAATAATCGGTATCTTCAGGAAAGATTAGCAATTACTATATTTTCTAAAATAAAGTTGAATCGTGAATATAGCCATCATAGGAACAGGATATGTAGGTTTGGTATCGGGAGCTTGTTTTGCTGATACCGGTACTAATGTCACATGTGTTGATACGAATGCTCAAAAAATAGAGCGACTACAAAAAGGCGAGATTCCTATTTATGAACCTGGAATTGATGAGCTGGTGATAAAGAATGTTAAGGACGAACGAATGAAGTTTACGACCTCATTGCCGGAAATTCTTAATGATCAGCAAATTGTTTTTTCAGCAGTTGGCACTCCTCCTGATGAAGATGGCAGTGCTGATCTGAAGTATGTACTTCAGGTAGCCAAGACAATTGGAGAGAATCTAAACCACTATCTCGTTGTGGTTACGAAGAGCACAGTTCCTGTAGGTACAGCCAAGAAAGTACGTGATACTATCCAGGCAGAACTTGACAGGCGGGGCGTAGATGTGAAATTTGATGTAGCCAGTAATCCTGAATTCTTGAAGGAAGGAAGTGCGGTGAAAGATTTCATGAGTCCTGATAGGGTAGTTATAGGTGTTGAAAGTGAAAGAGCCAAGAAACTGCTGACCAAACTTTACAAGCCTTTTATGATGAATCATTTCCGGATTATCTTCATGAATATTCCTTCAGCCGAGATGACCAAATATGCAGCCAATTCAATGTTGGCTACCCGTATTTCTTTCATGAATGACATTGCCAATTTATGTGAGTTGGTGGGTGCTGATGTTGATATGGTTCGTGCAGGTATAGGAAGTGATACACGTATAGGAAGGAAATTCCTCTATGCCGGTTGCGGCTATGGGGGCAGCTGTTTTCCTAAGGATGTCAAAGCCTTGATAAAAACTGCTGATGACAATCATTATAGTATGGATGTGCTTAAAGCTGTAGAAAAGGTGAATGCACATCAGAAAGAAATCTTGTTCGAGAAACTTGAAAAAGCTTATAAAGGACAATCTCTGGAAGGTAAAACCATCGCTCTCTGGGGGGTAAGTTTCAAACCTGAGACCGATGATATGCGTGAATCTACGGCTCTTGTCCTCATCAATCTTCTTTTAAAAGCCGGATGCCGAATGAAAGTGTTTGATCCTGTTGCTATGGATGAATGCAGAAGAAGGATGCAGGTGAAGGCTGAGAAAGAAAATTCGACACTTCCTTTAGACCGCATCTTATATTGTAAAAATATGTATGATGCTGTTCAGGATGCAGATGCACTTCTGTTGCTTACCGAATGGAAAGAGTTCAGGTTGCCGAGATGGGACGTTATAGCTCAAAACATGAAGCGAAAACTCATTCTGGATGGGAGGAATATCTATGATGCTGAAGACCTTCACCAGATGGGATTTGAATATCATTGTATAGGAAAGTAATGCGAAAAACAGTCTATATTATCTTAGCGTGTGTTCTCGTCTTAACAGGATGCAGACATAGAAACGCAAATGGGAATGTCCCTCGGGAAGATTTTCAGGCGAAAAAAATGCTTCAGGGAATCTGGGTAGATGAGGATGATGAGGAGGATATGGCTTTTCGAGCTAAAGGGGATACGATTTACTATCCTGATTCTACAAGTCAACCTGTCTATTTCAAGATAATCAAGGATACTTTCTATCTTGAAGGGAGTGTGACCGTGAAATATCCAATTGTCAAGCAGTCTCCGCATGTCTTCCAGTTTAAAAATCAGGATGGAGATCTGGTAAAGTTGGTTAAGAGTGAAGACCCTTCTGATATTGATAACTTCAGGCAGAAGAGGCCTGTATCATTGAATCAAAATAAACTGATCAAGCGTGATACGGTTTTGATATACGAGACTAAGCGCTATCACAGTTATGTTCAAGTCAATCCGACAACTTATAAAGTCATTAAACCTTCTTATAATGATGATGGAGTGGAAGTGGATAATGTCTATTATGACAATATCATTTATGTAGCCCTCTATCAAGAAGCAAAAAAGGTCTTTTCCCATGATTTCCATAAACAGGATTTTCAACGTCAGATCCCTGCTTCTTTTCTCAGCCAAGGTATTTTGAGTGATATAGCTTTTCAAAAAATTGACAGAGATGGAGTCACTTATACAGCTATTATTGCATCCCCTGACAGTTCGAGCAGTTATGAAGTGGATATCATCATTTCCTTTAATGGACACATGCAGTTGAAAGTCAAATAAGTATTTACTTATTTGCCCATGAAAGGATCAAGAAAAAATGATAAGATGATATTACGTGAGGTTTTCTGTTATATCGTACAGAAAGTAGTGCGTAATGGTCAGAAAAGATACAGGATACACAGAACCAGAAAGTCTATGTATCCTGTATAATATTTATATCCCACAGAAGAATAAAACAATAATCTCTGCCGATAGAATTCTCAAGAACATACTCAAAGGATAAACGGTAGAGTATGCAATTGCAGGTGCTTCATGGGAACTCATAGAACTGGCATAGGCTAGTGCCGGTGGGTCAGTACAAGTACCTGCTATCATACCCATAATCGTGTAATAGTTAAAGTGAAACTTCACACGTGCTATTACTCCGATAATCAAAATAGGGATGACTGTAATCAGGAAACCCGTATATACATATTTTAATCCGTCACCTTGTACGACCGTATTCCAGAACCCTGCTCCTGCCTTGATGCCGACACTTGCCAGGAACAGAACAAGACCTATTTCACGCAGCATCATATTAGCTGATGTTGTGGTATAGGTAACCAATTTGAATTTATAGCCATATCGACCGATGAGGATAGCTATAATCAGTGGTCCTCCGGCAATACCCAATTTCAAAGGAGCAGGCATACCCGGAATTGCGATAGGAATACTTCCCAGGAGGATACCCAGAATGATTCCTATAAAGATCGTAGCAATATTAGGAGTATCCAGACGCTTTACCGAATTCCCCATCATCTCTGTTACCTGATTGACATTATCCTCATGTCCTACAACCATCACACGGTCTCCGACCAGAAAGCGGTAATCACGTGACGCAAACAGGTCAATTCCCTGTCGTGTGATTCGTGTAACATTGACGCCATACACACTTGAGAAGTGCATCTTGCCAAGTTCCTTACCATTCATAGCCGAATTTGTTATGATGATACGTCTGGATATCATTGGCTGTTTCTGTTCTTCCTCACGCCATTGTGGTTCGATTTCAGGGCCGATAAAGGCCTGAACAGCTTTTGCATCTGATTCAGCACATACGGCATGGATTTCATCACCTAACTGGAAAATTGTATCTCGTTTGGGAGTTTCGACATTACCATCATGCATGATGCTAGTACAGACAATATCCCGTTTTAAGAATTGAGTAATTTCCTGAAGATTTTTCCCTGCGATATAATTATTCTGGACTTTGAGGAACATGGGATGAGGTTTAGACTCCGGATTTTCTACTTCCGTAGCATTTAATTTCTCATCTTCATCTTTCAAGTTGATATGGCAGATATACTTGATGGCAATCGTAGCTGCTATCATTCCCAGCACACCCAGAGGGTAAGCACACGCATATCCGTTAGCTATATCAAAGTTGAGTCGGTTATGAAAGACACTTTGCAATGCCCCATTGGCGGCTCCAAGTCCTGGAGTATTAGTCACGGCTCCGAACAGAGTACCTACCATCATCGGCAGGTTCTTGGGATCTTTGGTATCGAAGAAGATATAGTAGCAGGCAAACATGACGAAAATATTCAGGAGAATAATCATACAGGAAAGCACGTTCAGCGTGACTCCACCTTTTTTAAAACTCTCGAAAAATCCGGGACCGACCTGCAGACCGATACAGAATACGAATAAAACCAAACCGAAATCTCTTGTAAAGTCCAGAATATTCGCAGGAGCAGTGAAACCGATATGGCCGGCAACGATACCTGTAAAAAGGACAAAGGTAACTCCGAGGGAAATGCCACCAATTTTGATTTTCCCCAAATATATACCTGTTGCAATAACTATAGAGTAGAGCAGGGCTATATGAGCGACCGTATCTTGTCTAGTGAATAAGCTAATAAACCAATCCATAATATTATAAAAAGAGAGATGAATATCGGATTACGCGAAGAATGGCTTTTTATCCGTATTCATCTCTTTTGTGTGTATTTGTTATTAGATGATAACTAATGATTATTCATTGATAGCAGCGATTGCAGGTAAAACCTTACCTTCGATAGCCTCGAGCAGAGCACCACCACCGGTAGAGATATAAGATACCTGATCAGCCAGACCGAACTTGTGGATGCAAGCTACGGAATCACCTCCACCGATAAGAGAGAAGGCTCCTGCCTTTGTAGCCTTGGCTATTGCATCAGCGATAGCTTTGGAACCTCCGGTGAAATTATCAAATTCAAATACACCAGCAGGACCGTTCCACAGGATGGTCTTGCTGCCTTCAATAGCTTTAGCAAATGCTTTGCGACTGTCCGGACCTGCATCAAGTCCTTCCCATCCTTCAGGGATTGCACCAGAAGCAGTGATCTTGGTATTTGCATCATTGGCAAATTTGTCAGCAATTACAGAATCTGTTCCCAGTACAAGATTTACATGATTCTCTTTTGCTTTCTTGATGATATCCAAAGCGATATCCAGTTTGTCATTCTCACAGATGGAATTACCGATTTCTCCTCCTTGTGCTTTTGCAAAGGTATAAGTCATACCACCACAAAGAATTAGATTATCAACCTTAGTAAGAAGGTTCTCAATGATTCCTATTTTAGTAGAAACCTTAGAACCACCCATGATGGCTGTAAATGGACGTTGGATATTATTCAGAATATTATCAACGGCCTTTACTTCCTTCTCCATCAGATAGCCAAGCATCTTGTGATTTTTGTCATAGAACTGGTCAATAACAGCTGTAGAAGCATGCTTGCGGTGAGCAGTACCGAAAGCATCCATGACATAAACATCTGCATAAGAGGCAAGCTTCTTAGCAAATTCAACCTGTTGCTTCTTCATATCTGCTTTAGCACTATCATATTTCGGGTCTGCTTTGTCGATGCCTACCGGTTTACCTTCTTCCTCAGCGTAGAAACGCAGATTTTCCAGTAGCAAAGCTTCACCACCTTTTAAGGCGGCTGCTTCTTTGCCGGCGTCAGCACAGTCAGGAGCAAACTTTACCTCAACACCCAGAGCATCTGAAACATTCTTGACGATGTGCTTCAAACTCAATTCCGGTTTAACCTTTCCTTTTGGTTTGCCCATGTGACTCATCATAATGAGAGCTCCACCGTCATTAAGAATTTTTTTCAACGTAGGCAGTGCCCCGCGAATACGTGTATCATCTGTTACATGTCCATCTGCATCCAATGGGACATTGAAGTCAACACGTACGATTGCCTTGTGACCGGCAAAATTGAAATCTTCGATTTTCATTTTTAACGTTAATATTTAAAGGTTGATTATTGTTCTATCTGCACACAAAGTTAATAAAAAGAAAACAGAAATAGGATGAAACCGGAAGTTTTTAATATTTTTTGCGATTGATTTCTGAAATCTATTGACAGTTTGATTAAAATGCCAACTCTGTTTAGCAAATTCGCATTCAGGAATCTTCGTATTCAGTAAGATCTTTTATACCTGCTTCTTTCAGTGCGTCTTTTCGTTCCCTGCACGTACCACATTTTCCACATTGTTTCTCGCCACCCTTATAGCAACTCCATGTCTCTGCATAGTTGATACCCAGTCGTTTACCTATACGAGCGATATCAGCTTTGGAAATATTGGTATAAGGCGCAGTTATTCTGATATGAGCAAAAGTTCCTGCTACAGTTGCCTGGTCAATGGCCTTGATAAATTCCGGCCGGCAGTCAGGGTAGATGGTATGATCTCCATTATGATTTGCAATCAGAACTTGTTTCAGTCCATGGCTTTCTGCTATACCGGCAGCAATGGAAAGCATAATTCCATTCCTGAAAGGTACAACGGTGGATTTCATGTTGTCTTCGTCATAATTGCCTTCAGGTATAGCCTGGGCACCCTCCAGGAGAGAACTCTTGAAATACTGGTGAATGAAATCAAGATTGATTGTAATATGCGGGATACCCAGACGCTTACAGTGCATATTGGCAAAGGGTATTTCCTTGGCATTGTGGTTACTTCCGTAATCGAAACTTACTCCTAAGGCAATTTCTTCCTTTTTGTCATATAACAGCGTGATGGAATCCATTCCTCCGCTCACAATAATAACAGCATCTTTCATTTTCTTCTTTCCCATAAAAGGGCAGCTCTGTTTACAGATCTGCCCTTATTTTTAATAAGTATACCTATTCTTATTCGATGACCACAAGAGGGTCTTCTTCTTTCACGGCCTGACCGATCTTTACGCAGATGGTAGTAACTTTCCCGTCTTTTTCTGCTTCAATGTTATTGGCCATTTTCATGGCTTCCAGTACAACAAGTGTATCACCAGCCTTAACCTCTTGCCCTACAGTTACATTTATATTTGTAATTGTCCCTGGAAGAGGAGCTTTGACTGCCTTGTTGCTATCTACTTTTGCAGAGGGAGTAGAAGCAGAGTCAGCCTCTTCAGCAACGGGTTTACCCAAGACCACTTTTTTCTTCTCAGGTTCAGTTGGTTTTTCCATTTGTACCTTGAAAGCATTTCCGTTTACAGTGACATCAGCCACATTATTTTTATCAATTTCCCCGATGGCAACTTTGTACTCTTTCCCATCGATAGTATATTTGAATTCTTTCATTTCGTAATAGAAATTTAAGTTTAAAACTTTTATTTGGCCGAAGGCTTAGGTGTCATATTCTGGAACTTTGCATTCCATAACGTGTTATGCTTCTTGATCGTAATTACGCCTGATTCCTTGTCATGCACATTGTTACCTTCATATTCGTAGAGAGCTGTTGCAATGGCCGCAAATACATTCTTATCCATCATTTTTATATATTGACGTTATACATATATTACATGGGCATGCATCCATGCTTCTTGGCAGGCAGGCTTTGACGCTTTGTAGCAAGTTGGGCCAATCCACGACAAATGCGGAAACGTGTATTACGTGGTTCAATAACATCATCAATATACCCGAACTGAGCAGCCTGATAAGGGTTTGCAAAGGTATCTGTATATTCCTGTTCTTTTTCTGCAAGGAATGATTTGACATCTTCTCCTGCAGCTTTCTTGGCTTTTGCTTCTTTGCCGCAAAGAATGGCAACAGCACCGCTTCCACCCATAACAGCGATTTCTGCAGAAGGCCATGCAAAGTTCAGGTCTGCACGTAACTGTTTGCAGCCCATTACAATATGACTTCCACCGTATGCTTTCCGCAAGGTGATAGTAATCTTTGGCACAGTAGCCTCGCCATAAGCATAAAGGAGTTGTGCTCCATGCAGAATGACTGCATTGTATTCCTGACCGGTACCAGGAAGGAATCCAGGTACATCAACAAGAGATACAATAGGAATATTGAAAGCATCACAGAAGCGGACGAACCGTGCTCCCTTGCGACTGGCATTGACATCCAGAACTCCTGCGTATGCAGCAGGCTGATTGGCAACTATGCCAACACTCTGTCCGTTAAAGCGAGCGAAACCTGTAATGATATTTTTTGCAAATTTAGGTTGGATTTCAAAGAATTCCCCATCATCTGTGACGGCGGAAATAACTTTGTACATATCGTAAGCCTGATTCGGATCTTCCGGGATAATCTCGTTCAGAGAATCATCTTTCCGGTCAATCGGATCTTCACATGCTATACGTGGAGCCTCTTCGGTGTTATTGGAAGGAATATAAGAGAGCAGTGTTTTGATCAGTTCCATACACTCTTCTTCTGTTTTAGCCGTGAAATGTGTGACACCACTTTTAGAGGAATGTACACTTGCTCCGCCAAGATGTTCGGCATCAATATCTTCTCCGGTGACAGTCTTGACCACCTTAGGTCCGGTAAGGAACATATAGGAAGTACCTTCTGTCATAATAATGAAATCAGTCAGCGCTGGAGAATAAACAGCACCACCTGCACATGGCCCCATAATAGCACTGATCTGAGGGATTACGCCACTGGCAAGAATGTTGCGCTCAAAGATTTCTCCATATCCGGCCAAGGCAGCTATACCTTCCTGAATACGTGCACCACCAGAATCATTGATGCCAATAACAGGTGCTCCCATTTTCATGGCCATATCCATGACCTTACACATCTTCTGGGACATGGTCTCTGAGAGAGAGCCACCATGAACGGTAAAGTCCTGAGCATAGATATATACGAGACGACCGTCAATGGTTGCAGAACCTGCTACAACGCCATCACCATAGACTTGTTTCTTTTCCATGCCAAATTGATGGCAGCGATGAAGTTTGAACATATCATATTCTTCAAAACTGCCTTCATCAACGAGCATATCAATACGCTCGCGGGCTGTATATTTCCCTCTTGCATGTTGCTTGTCAATGGCTTTCTGACCTCCTCCAAGACGAGCTTCCTCGCGCTTGGCAATCAGTTCTTTAATCTTTTCTACTTGTTTGCTCATAATATGGATTCTATTATTTCAATATTATTATTTTCTACAATAACAGCTTTATAAAAGCATGACTTCCTCATGAATTTTCCTTCATGAAAGACCGTGCAAAGATAATAATAATTCTTGAAATTCTGAGGATGTGGCTTGAAAATCTTCCAGATTTGGGTATCTGCAGGTTCATTTTCATCTCAATAAAAGAACATGGTTGCACATATTTGTAAAAGTGTGCAAGAAATGGACTTAAAGATTGTTGTTTTTACATTTACGAAGAATAGAACTCTGTTCAGATATGACTATTGGAATGGAAAATCGATCTGTATATCTGATTTTGATTTTCCATCATAGTCTGATTATCTGTTTGATACCCTTAATGGTTTTTAACTTCCGGATCAAGGTATTTGTCTTTGACGCATCTCCAATCAAGACTTCTATGTTCCCTGAAAACAAACCGTCATGGCTATCTATGTTGATTGACCTCATCGTCAATTTGTCTTCTTTCGAAATAATATTTGCAATATTGCTGACAATCCCCAAATCATCATTACCTATAATACGAAGGGTAATGGTATACTGATGGGTTCCCTTTCCGGCCCATTTCGCCTTAACGATACGGTAACCAAAACGTTTGCGTAATTCCGGGGCATTCGGACAGTTCATCCGATGGATTGTAATACCTCCGTTTACCGTGACAAAACCGAAAATAGGATCACCATAAATAGGGTGGCAGCATTTAGCGAGCTTATAATCAATGCCTTTCAGATCTTTGTCGATAGTCAAGACATCCTCATCACTCATCAGTGCTTCCTGGGCAGGATCCTCGAATTCGAATTCCTCTGCACTTCTGGCTTCCTTCTGATTATTGATATTCAGGTCATGATCCCTGACTTCCTGATATTTTTCGATAATATCATTCGGATCCAATCGACCGTCTGAGACATCTTTATAAAAATCGCTGATTTCCTTATAGCCTAATTTCTTGATCAAATGCCCCATGACACTTTCGTCAACAATCAACTTGCGGTTCTTGAACCGACGTTCAAGCAACTCCTTGGCATAGAGTCCGTCTTTAATCTGTGTTTCCTTGAGGGCAAGACGAATTTTGGATTTAGCTTTGCTTGTGTTGACATAATTCAACCAGTCATGCTTTGGTTTCTGATTATTCTGCGTGAGGATCTCAACCTGGTCTCCAGAATGCAATGTTTCCCTGAAATTGACTGCTTTGCCATTTATTCTTGCTCCGACACAGTGATTGCCTATATTTGAATGGATACGATAGGCTAAATCCAGTACGGTAGAACCTTTAGGGAGTTTCAACAGATCACCTTTAGGTGTGAAGACATACACTTCGTCTTCATTCAGATCCATTCTGAACTGGTCCATGAGCTGGAGATTATCATTGCTCTCCAATGCTGACCGGATATTGGCAAGCCATTCATCAATGGCTCCTTCGCTTTTGATGCCTTTATAACGCCAGTGCGCTGCTAAGCCATGCTCGGCAATTTCATCCATACGTTCTGTCCGGATCTGTACTTCAACCCATTTCTTTTCAGGTCCGAGTACTGTGATATGGAGACTCTCATAGCCATTTGATTTAGGCACACTTAACCAGTCTCTCAGTCGTTTCGGGTTAGGCTGGTACATATCCGTGACGATGGAATAGGCCTGCCAGCACTGCATCTTCTCCTGATTACGGGGAGAATCGAGTATGATACGGATAGCAAAGAGGTCATAGATTCCCTCAAATCCACACTTCTGTTTCTGCATTTTCTGCCAGATAGAGTGTATACTTTTAGTACGACCTTTGATTCGAAATTTAAGTCCTGATGCTTCAAGCCTTTCTTTAACAGGTCTGATGAACTGGTCTATATATGCATCGCGCGCCTGTTTCGTCGCATTGAGTTTGTCCTTAATCATGTAATAAGCATCATGATTAAGGTATTTCAGACTCAGATCTTCCAGTTCCATTTTCAACCTGTACAGTCCAAGTTTATGGGCGAGGGGAGCATACAGATAACTGGCCTCTTCACTCACTTCCTGTCTGGCTTCAACGGCTTTTGTATCACGTATCTGGCGCATGACGTTTACCCGGTCAGCTATCATGATCAGGATAACACGCATATCCTCGGAAAAAGAAATCAGAAGGTTGCGAAAGTTATCACTCTCGATGACAGGATTTTTCTTATAAAGGTCGTGGATTCGGGCGAGTCCTCGGATAATATGTGCCGTACCGTCACCATATTGTTCACCCATTTGCTGAAGGGTATAATAGCCATTGATGACTCCCTGGTAAAGAATGATGGCCAGTACGCCGTCTCTTTTGAGTCCGATTTCATCAACTGCTATCTGGGCTGTCTGTAAGGCATGAAGGATAGGATTCAAACCGAAAACATCACGCTGAAAATGTTTGTTTTCGATTCCTTGCTTGATATATTGCTCTAGTTTCTCTATATCATCAGGCTTAAGAAAATTCCCGATAGTAGTTTGGAGATGATCAATGATACCAATTGCTTCTTTTCTCTCTTCTTCTGTAAAATTGAATTCTTCCTCGTTGTCCATGCGCAAGTTTGAGCTAATTTCTATGGCAAAGATACTGTTTTTTATTGAAAGATTTCCTTTTTTCAGAAAAAGTAACTATATTTGTCCTAGCTAACCACAAAAGTTAATGTCATGCTAGATCTTGAAGACTTAAAACAAATATCTGCAAAAGGTATCAGTGTAGAACAAGTCAACCATCAGTTGGATGAAATCAAGAACGGCTTTCCTTTTCTCCGTCTGGACTCAGCTGCAGCAGTAGGGAAGGGGATTCTGGTTCCAGATTCTGAAGAAGTTGAAACTTACTCCCATGCTTGGGAAGACTATAAAAGAAACGGGCATCAGATTGTGAAGTTTGTACCGGCTTCCGGTGCGGCAAGTAGAATGTTCAAGAATTTATTTGCCTTTCTCAATGCGGATTATGATATACCTGTTACAGATTTTGAGAAGGTCTTTTTTGCAGGTCTATCTGATTTTGCCTTTTTTGATTCTTTGAATGCCCAGTGCAAGAAGAATGAAGGAAAGGATATCAGTCAATTGATCAAGGACGGAAAATATAAGGCTATCGTATCTAACCTCCTGGAGAAAAAAGGACTCAATTACGGGCAGATGCCTAAAGGGTTACTCCTTTTCCACAAATATGCTGATGGACCTCGTACGCCAATGGAAGAGCATCTGGTAGAAGCTGCTTTGTATGCTTCTTCTGCAGGAAAGGCACATATACATTTTACGGTCAGTCATGATCATTTAGCTCTTTTCAAGAAGAAAGTTGCAGAGAAGGCCGGTAAGTATGCAGAAAAGTATCATATCAAGTATGATATTACTTTTTCAGAACAAAAGCCTTCAACAGACACAATAGCTGCTAATCCGGATGGAATGCCTTTCCGGAATGACGACGGTTCATTACTGTTTCGTCCGGGTGGTCATGGGGCATTGATAGAAAACTTGAATGATATTGATGCTGATGTCATATTCATAAAGAATATTGATAATGTGGTCCCGGATCGTTTGAAAGGTGAGACCGTAAAATGGAAGGGTGTACTGGCAGGAGTGTTGGTCACTCTTCAGAAGAAAATGTTTTCCTATCTGCAACTGCTTGATGAGGGAGAATACAATCATGACCAACTTGAAGAGATCATTCGCTTTCTGCAACGTGACCTTGCTTGCCGTAAACTCGATATCAAGGAACTTGAAGATGCGGAGTTGGTCATTTATTTGAAAGAGAAGCTCAATCGTCCTATTCGTGTTTGTGGAGTAGTGAAAAATATAGGTGAACCTGGAGGTGGTCCATTTATCGCTTATAATCAGGATGGTACGGTCAGTCTTCAAATTCTGGAATCCTCACAGATCAATCCGGAAGATCCGGTAGCAGTCAGGATGTTCAAGCAAGGTACTCATTTTAATCCCGTTGATATTGTCTGTGCAACGAAAGATGAGAAAGGCAATTCTTTTCATCTGCAGGACTATGTGGATTATTCTACCGGCTTTGTAAGTAATAAGAGCAAGAACGGACATGATTTGAAAGCCTTGGAACTTCCGGGACTTTGGAATGGAGCTATGAGCGACTGGAATACAGTTTTTGTTGAAGTTCCCTTGATTACCTTCAATCCGGTTAAGAACGTTAACGACCTTCTCAAAGAAGTGCATCAATAAAATAAAATCCTCCCCTTCTTAATAATTACGTAAGAAGAGGAGGATTTATTGACTATGCAATATAGTCGGAAACAGTTTTTTATCCTAAATATTTTGTAAGGATTTTTGCATAGCCACTGTTCCGTATTTTCATTATACTTTTCTCACGGATCTGCCGAACCCTTTCTCTTGACAGTCCGTAGTTTTCACCGATTTCCTCAAGCCCTTGTTGTGAACATCCGATACCAAAACTCTTTTTGATAATAGAAATTTCACGAGGTCTGAGAACTTGGTTCAAGATGGAATCAATATCATAGTTCATGGATTCTTCGTCAGCTTTTTTATCCGTCCGTGTATCATCATCGTCAGAAGAAAGCATGTCAGCCATGGAATTATCGTCGTCATCACTAAAAGGAGCATCAATACTCATCTCGTGATTGTCAGCTTTCATGGCTTTATCTATTTTGTCAATATTAATATCTGTCAGTTCTGCCAACTCATCAGCAGAAGGCTTACGCTGATACTTTTGTTCGAAATTGGATATTTCTGAGTTGATCTTTGATAGTGCACCTACTTGATTCAATGGTAAACGAACCATTCTACTTTGCTCAGCCAAAGCCTGCATGATACTCTGGCGAATCCACCATACTGCGTATGAAATAAATTTAAAACCACGAGTTTCATCAAATTTCTCAGCAGCCTTTACAAGTCCGATATTGCCTTCATCTATAAGATCAGTAAGGGATAATCCTTTATGCTGATATTGTTTGGCAACGGAAACTACAAAGCGCAAGTTTGCCCGTACCAATTTGTCTTTAGCACGGTCTCCAACCTTTCCACCTTTTTTAATTTCGCGGGCAAGTTGTGTTTCTTCATCTATCGAAATCATAGGAATACGTCCGATTTCTACCAGATAGTTATTCAATGATTCACTAGCACGGTTTGTTATACTTTTCTGAATCTTCAGTTGTCTCATATTTTTAGTTTTTACAAAAGGTTATAACCACAAAAAGCGTACCAGAATGTTATTACTCTCTTCTATATGAAAAATGTTTATCATCATAGTAATAAACGCTTAAATAGCTAACTTATTACCATCAGATAGTAGATTTAGACTAATAATTATCAATAATTAACTTAATTTTGCGAGGTTGTGTCCTTTATGACATAATCAAGAAATAAAAGAGGACCTTTTGCAAGTTACATTAAGGTAAATAAGGCTTTTATGGTAATGAATCAGTTAAAAAAGTTGCATTATCTTTTATAATGCATAATTAAGGTTGAAATCAAAAAACACTTGATGAATTCTTTTGTTTTCATCAAGTGTTTCCTTATATTATCCCAGATATTTCATCAGGATTTTAGCATTACCACTTTCTCGGATCTTGGCAATACTTTTTTCCCGGATCTGTCGTACACGCTCACGTGTGAGTCCGAATTCCTCACCAATTTCCTCGAGTCCTCTCTCATGGCAACCGATACCAAAGCAAGCCTTCAGTATTTTCAGTTCACGATCTTTAAGCACTCCATTCAAGACTTTGTCCAAGTCAATTTTCATAGACTCATAATCGACTTGACGGTCAGTTCTTGAATCACTGCCGGATGCCAGGACATCAGCCATAGAGTTGTCATCGTCATCTCCAAAAGGAGCGTCAATGCTCATGTGATGAGAATCGGCATTCAGACTCTGCTCGATTTTGATTTCATCCATGTGCAAGATTTCCGAGAGCTCCTGTACAGAAGGGCGGCGGTTATTCTTTTGAACGAATTTGCTGGTAGCCTGACTGATTTTACTCACGGCTCCTACCTGGTTCAATGGCAGACGGACAATACGACTTTGCTCTGCAATTGCCTGCATGATGCTTTGACGGATCCACCAGACTGCATAAGAGATAAATTTGAAGCCTCGGGTTTCGTCAAATTTCTCAGCAGCTTTGACTAATCCGATATTACCTTCATCAATGAGGTCTGTCAGAGAAAGTCCTTGATGTTGATATTGTTTAGCCACAGAAACTACAAATCGAAGATTTGCACGTACAAGCTTTTCTTTAGCCCGTTCACCTCCTCTTCCACCTTTCCTGATCTTTTCAGCCAGTTCGATTTCATCATCTACGGTGATCATCGGCTCACGCGCAATCTCTGCCAGGTACTTGTCAAGAGCCTCGCTAGAACGATTTGTAATACTTCTGTTTATTTTCAGTTGTCTCATTCCCATTACCTCAAACTATCTTTTTTTGATATCCTATTGTGTGTACACCACATTTCTATGTACTCCATTCAAAATGCGAATGCAAAATTAGTAAATAAAATTGATACCTTTGTCAATAAATGAGAATTTCTTACCTTTTAATAGAAGAGATTGTATTCTTTTTACTTTTTTCAAGTATTCCTCCATCGTTCTTTGTTTTTTTTCTATCTTTGCAATAATCAAATATAGGAAAAAGTGCATATAGCCATAGCTGGAAATATAGGTGCGGGGAAGACTACGCTGACGCAAATGTTAGCCAAACGTTACGGATGGCAAGCTCATTATGAGTCGATAGATGACAATCCTTACCTGGAGGATTATTATAGAGACATGAAACGCTGGTCGTTTAATACCCAAATTTATTTCTTGAGTAAGCATTTTAAGGATGTAATAGAAATCTCTAATAGCAAAGATACGATTGTACAGGATCGTACAATTTTTGAAGATGCCCGGATATTCGCTCCGAACCTCCATGATATGGGACTGATGAGTGATTGTGATTTTGATACTTATTCAGACCTTTATGATTTGATGTTGTCTTTGATAAAATTGCCTGATTTATTGATTTATATACGTTCTTCTGTATCGACGTTGGTCGATCATATCGAAAAACGTGCAAGAGAATATGAAAAGGGAATTCGTATTAATTACCTGAAGGGACTCAATGAACGGTATGAAAATTGGATTAAAGGTTATAAGGGAAATCTGATGATTGTTGACGGTGACCATATTCATTTTGAAGAAAGCATTGGAGACTTTAGGAAAATAACAGACCGTATTGACAGTGAACTGTTCGGCTTGTTTCCATTAAAAGAGGATTCTGCTCCGACTAGATTCTGAAACAGGAACACCTTATTAATATGAGAATAATTGACTGCATGCTTGGGATCATGCTTCTCCTGAAAAATAAAAGAGAGATAGAAGGCATCTGAAAAACAAGATCTGGTCATGAATGATTTTTTAGTATAAATCAGTTTGTTAAATGATTTTTTATCCATAGTTCAATAGATTTCATGGGATGTGAGAGGTTATGGATATAGGAAAAATCATTTTCTAATAGAATTAAGCAATCAGAAAAAGGCAAAGGTACGATAAAAATCCAATTATATTATGTACCTTTGCAATGACGATTGGTTCATATACCATTGATTAAAAAGGGAATCAGGTGAAATACCTGAACAGTCCCGCTGCTGTAAGCAGCCTTTTTGAGGCAGAACATTGTCCACTGGCATTTGCCGGGAAGGAAGTTCTGTTATTTAGGTTGCAAGTCAGAAGACCTGCCGGTTGTCAGTTTTCTTGTTTCTTCCGAGGAGAGGGACCAGGATTCATCCGATTTAATAATGGTTTCGAGATTTCATGAATAGAATTCTCTTTACTCTGTTTGTCCTGATGATGTGTGTCTGCGTATTACCGATGCAGGCCCAGAAGGATTCTTTATGTTCCCATCTGCTCCAAGGAGTAGAGGTAACCGCAGCTGTTCCTTCTGCGCTGAAATCCGGTTCACCGGTGCAGGTGATGAGCCGTCATCAAATGGACAGAATGGGAGTTACTGATGTTTCCGATGCATTAAAGCATTTTGCCGGTGTACAGGTTCAGGATTATGGTGGAGTAGGAGGGCTTAAGACAGTAAATATCCGAGGGCTAGGTGCACAACATACCGGTGTCAACTATGATGGAGTAGAAGTAGGAGATTGTCAGTCGGGACAGGTAGATTTATCCCGATTCACGTTGGATAATGTCTCCTGGTTATACCTGACGATTGGCCAGCAGGATGACATTTTCGAGAGCGCCCGCCAATATGCCTCTGCCGGCACAATCAATATTATTACTGACAATGACAAACCGTTTGATCCGAATCGTCCGTTCTCCGGTGCAGGAATGCTGAGAACAGGTTCGTATGGTCTGATACAGCCATCAGTGCTGACCTCCGACTGGCTGGCCAGCAAACTCCACCTTTCGTCCTATTTCAGTTATCAGTATACAGATGGCAATTATCGTTATCATATCATGAATGGGACTTATCCCATCGATGAAAAGCGAAATAACAGTAGGGTAAATGCCTGGCGTGGAGATATGAATCTGGCGTGGCTGATTACTCCAAGGGAAAGTCTACATGTCAAAGTCTATGGATTCGACTCCAAACGGGGACTTCCGGGAGGGGTCATCTATGATAACACATACAGTGCCGAAGAGTTGACGGATAAGAATGTTTTCATACAGGCACTTTATGAAAACCATTTTTCTGACCGTTTTAAAATGAAGTCGGCTGCTAAGTGGAATTATTCCTGGATGCGTGATTTCAATGTTCCCGCCTCAGGCCCGACCGAAGACCGGTTCCGGCAGAATGAAGTCTATCTGACTTCTACCGGACTCTATCAGTTTACTAAAAATATAAGTGCTTCGCTGGCAGAAGATTACCAGTACAATTATCTGTCTACAACCCTTCGCAGTTGTCCTTATCCTACACGCAACAGTTTTCTGACTGCAGCGGCGGTTAAATATGCGACGGATCGAATGACAGCAACCACCTCACTTCTCTATACCCACATCCACGAACATGTAAGGACCGGAAAAGCGGCTTCTGATCTGCATCGCTTAAGTCCTGCTTTCAGTTTGTCATGGCAACCCTTTTCGGAAGAGTTACGTTTCCGCCTTTCCTATAAGGATATTTTCAGAGCTCCCACACTGAATGACCTCTATTATCTGCTTATCGGAAATACTAATCTGAAACCGGAGAAAACACGGCAGTGGAACTTTGGAGTTACCTGGGCACGGCATATTTCCACATGGATAGACCATATCGCCTTTACCGTTGATACTTATTACGGTCTGGTGACAGACAAGATCGTAGCCGTTCCTACCATGTTTATCTGGAAGATGACAAATTTAGGAAAAGTCCTTTCACTAGGAACAGATGTGACCATGAATACTCATCTGAAATGGACCAAAGGTTGGACTTCCGATATTCTGCTGACGTACAATTATTTACATGCCGTGGACAAGACTACAAAAGGAGGCGCTACCTACGACAACCAAATGGCCTATACACCAAAGAATGCAGGCAGTGCCAGCGTGATGCTCCATTCTCCCTGGGTGGACCTTACTTATAACCTGTTACTGACAGGTACGAGATATACGATGAATTATAACGGACCGGAAAACCACATGCCAAGTATCATTGACCATAGTGTCACCCTTTCCCGCAATTTT
>DAIPMC010000004.1:33169-38825 GCA_036768895.1 Prevotella sp.
GGAGGAAAGAACTATGAGGTCATCCGTTTTTATCCTATGCCGGGAAGAAACTTCCGCTTGTCCGGGACCTTGGAATTTTGAAAAGACATGATATTAAACCGATAATCAGTTAGTTAAATGATAATATTCAATTTTAAGTATAACAAAAGAATGAAAAAGTATGTATGGAAATTGTCACTGTTTTTAGTGGCAGTATTAAGCCTTGGGGCTTGTAGTAATGATGATGATGTTACAAAACAGATTACAGATTCTAATGCCACCTCTACCACAAATTATAATTATGCGTATATCGTCAACAATGGCAACTGGAATGCCAATAATGGTGCTATAATGAGTCTTAATATGGCCAATAAATCATGGATAACGGCAGATATCTATAAAGCCAGTAATGGAAAAGGTATCGGTGATGCACAGGATGCAATCATAGCAGGCAATAAACTATTCGTTACATCGACAACCGCAGACAAGATTGAGATTCTGGATCTGAATGGAAAGATCATTAAGACCGTACCTATGAAAAACCGTTCACCGCGTTATATCATCGCTGATGGCAATGCGATCTATTTCACAGCTTATTCCGGCTATGTTTACAAGATGAACACAGAGAATTATGATGTCAAAGACAGTGTTCAGGTCGGTGACCATCCTGAGGCTCTGGCTGTAGCCAACGGTAAGATCTATGTCGCCAATTCCGGTTACGGAACAGGCAATACCATAAGTGTCATTGACGAAGGAGCCTTTAAGAAGGCCAAGGATATTACAGTCGAGACCGATCCTTATAATCAGATGATTGCTGTAGGCAGTAAAGTGTTTTTTATAAGCGATATGGATTTTACAGACAATAAACTCCAGGTCATTGATGCAACTACGGATAAGGTAACTACGGTCGCTTCAGCCTCTTCGATCGCCTATGATCCACTGTCTTCTTCTATGGTCTGTATCTTCAATGCCTATTCTTCAACCAAACCTAAACCTGCTTATTTCCGCTATGACATCTCAACAGGTAAGATTTCTCAGTTTACAGGAGCAGATATTGCCAAAGTGACCGATCCCGGTCAGATAAGTGTTGATCCTTCTACAGGTCAGATCTATGTGGTCGATAACGAAAATTATAGTGCTCCTTGTTCTATCTATGTCTTTGACAAAAATGGTAATAAATTGCGCACTTTGACTAATGTGGGATATGGTACAGAACAGGTCTTGTTCAATCCGAATGGTAAGGTAGACTAATCCAGATGAAGAAACTGCTTTATATCGGTCTTTTTACTATATGTAGTATCCTCGCTGCCTGTGGAGGTTCCCGAACGGGAGCTCCTCTGGCAGGAGGAGATACGATAGTTTTTAAGTATGCCCGCGACATATCCATCGTCAAATACAAGGATTATACCGTAGCTAAAATCCGGAATCCATGGAAAGAGGGAATGCTATTGCATACTTATATCCTTGTACCAAAGACAGAAAAGCAAATTCCTGATCATCTCCCGGAAGGAGATCTCATCCGTACTCCAATTGACCGCAGTGTCATTTCTACTACGGCTCATTGCCAACTCCTGGAATATCTTCATGCCGCAGATGCTATCTCTGGTGTATTTGATCTGAAATATATTCTGATTCCAGATATTCATTCACGGGTAAAAAGAGGAAAGATCACGGATTGTGGCAACGGTATGTCCCCTGAAATCGAAAAGATTATCTGCCTGAAGCCTCAGGCATTATTTCTTTCACCATTTGATAATAGTGGAGGGTACGGCAAGATCCAGACTTTGGGAGTTCCTATAGTAGAATGTGCTGACTATATGGAGACATCCCCTCTTGGCAGGGCAGAATGGATGAAATTTTATGGTCTGCTTTTCGGTTGTGAAAAAAGAGCAGATTCTCTGTTTCTTGTTGTGAGCCATACTTATAATACGCTCAAGCGAAAAGCTGCCGGACTGCCACTCGGACGCTCTATATTAACGGAACGTAAGACGGGTAGTGTATGGTATTGTCCTGGCGGAGCAAGTACAGTGGGTCAGATGATTTCAGATGCCCATGGGCGCTATGCCTTTGCCAAAGACAAACACAGTGGCAGTTTGTCACTGTCTTTCGAGCAGGTTCTGGACAAAGCAGGAACTTCTGATGTCTGGGCATTTAAATATGATGCACCTCATCCGATGACGAAGGCCCAACTTCTACAGGAATATTCGGGTTACACTGCATTGAAAGCCTTTCGGACCGGAGACATCTATGAATGTAACAGTTCGAAGGTCCCGTATTTTGAACAGACTCCTTTCCGGCCGGATTTTCTTTTGAGAGATCTGATCCAAATGCTTCATCCAGGAGTGAATTTAGGAGGATTTCGTTTTTATCGAAAACTGGAATAGTATTTCCCGATATTTAGTCATCAGATGATCAAATAATTTTTCCATTTCAAAAAGAATAGGTATTTTTGTAGAATTGTGAGCAGAGGAATAAAATATTGTGTTTTAGCAGGTATCTTTATCGTGATCCTGTTTGTCCTGAATCTTGCCATTGGAAGTGTAAAGATTCCGATAGGGGATGTCATCAATATTCTGTCGGGAAAGCATTGTGGTAATGATGCATGGCGTTTTATAATCATTAATTCACGCTTGCCGCAAGCCATTACCGCTACATTGGCCGGTTCTGCGCTTGCCGTAAGTGGTCTTCTATTGCAATCGGCTTTTCGTAATCCGCTGGCCGGTCCGGATATATTTGGCATTAACAGTGGCGCAGGGTTGGCGGTAGCGGTTATCATGCTTCTTCTGGGAGGTACGGTCACGGCAGGTTCTTATAGTATATCCGGATTTCTGGCTATTCTGTCCGGAGCATTTATCGGTGCAATGGTCGTAACCGGTATTATTTTCTTTTTTTCTACTATCGTGCATAGTACTGTGATGCTTCTGATTATAGGCATCATGATCGGTTATCTTTCCAGTTCGGTTATATCTTTGCTCAATTTTTTTGCTTCAGACAAAGGTGTCAAGTCTTATCTGGTATGGGGAATGGGCAACTTTGGAAATGTATCGTTGCATGATCTGCCGATTTTTGTGGCGGTTACCATTATAGGACTTTTCCTTTCCATTTTGCTGATCAAGCCTCTGAATGCAATCCTTTTAGGTGAACAGTATGCGGAGAATCTAGGTATTTCCACACACAAAGTCCGTAATTGGCTTTTGATCGTTACGGGAATCCTCACTGCTGCCACTACCGCATTCTGTGGTCCGATCGCTTTTATCGGTCTGGCTACACCACATATCGCTCGTTTGATACTTACAACGACAAATCACCGTCAATTGCTCCCGGCTACGCTCCTGACAGGTTCCATCATAGCTTTATTCTGCAATATAATCTGCTGTTTACCCGGTGATAATGGGATTATTCCACTCAACGCCGTTACTCCTTTAATTGGGGCTCCGGTTATTATCTACGTGATTGCAAAGAAAAGATGAATATCAGAAAATAAGATTATGGTTAAGATTTATACGAAGAAAGGTGACAGCGGACAAACTTCCCTCAGACAGGGTCTGCGAGTTCCCAAAGATGACATCCGCATTGAGACCAATGGGGAAATTGATGAACTCAATTCAATTATAGGGGTAGTCACTACCTTATTAAGTGAAGATCGTGAGCTGAAGGAAGAGTTACAGGATATTCAGACTCATCTGATGCGAATTATGAGTGCCATTGCTATATCTGTAGGAAATCCTGGTAATGATCTTTCTTTGATGAAGGCTACGGAACAACTGGAGCATCGGATCGACGAACTTTCAGATGATAAGAAATTCCATTTTGTGCTTCCCGGTGGTACACTTTTATCGGCTTGTCTGCATCTGGCGCGAAGTCACACTCGTACCTGCGAGCGTCGCTTATGGACACTCAACCGTTCTTATCCGATAGATATAAGTATCCTAAAATATATGAATCGTTTGAGTGACTATTTCTTCGCATTGGCTTTGTGCATGAAATGATCTTCTGAATTTTTTTTTAAGTTCAAGTGTCAGAGTAAATCAAAGAAGGATATAAACTTTATGTTAATATAAATTGCTGTTAAAAAAAACACAAATAAGCAAATTTATATAAAATATCGCACAGATTATGGCAAACCTGTATTACTGTTATAGTTACTTGAATAAGTAGAAAGAACGATTTAGTTATATAAGTATCGTGAAAAGAGGAAAGTATAGGACGCTTGACTGTTGTTAATTCATTTAAAGTTTGATATGATGAAGAAATATTTATATTTATTATTCTTTGGCATCATCTTTACGTTTATATCCTGTAGCTCTTCAGATGATCATACAGAAACGATATCAGTAGCTTCTTCCAGAGCCACCTATTATGATCCAGAACTTGGAAAGCAAGAGCCCTGTTTCTTAATCAAGAAAAAGCCAAATGACAGTTGGGATGGATCGATAATCATAGATAACTTCAACTATAATCCTGGATTTGAATATACATTGAAGGTTCAACCGACTGGCTTTCGTACTGAATATCAGGGATATGTGTGTCTGAAAGTGCTATCCAAAGTACAAAAGAAATCAGACAACCTTCCATCTAATCTGTGGGATAAGTAATCCTGTCTGAGATTAGTTCTGATGCTCGTATATTCGTTTTTTGAGTTCAACAAGTTGGGGTCTTGCCTGTTCTCCTGCTTCTTCTCCCCGTTGTATCATTTTTCTAATCTTCCGGGATGAAAAACTAGTAGCGTCAAATTCCTTGAGGTCTGGGTTGATATATACATCACAGTCTTTAACGTTCTGATTATATTTCATCAGGTCTGGGCGTCGCTTTATCCATTCCACTAGAAGACGAAGACCTTTCAGCTTATAGTTCATCGTTTTGTTTTTCACCTCATGTTTGTTTTGTGTCAGATCTATAGCGATAACCACGTCGGCACCCATGGCTCTGACCACATCAACAGGGAGGTTGTTGAGTGCACCACCATCAATGAGTTTATAACTACCTATCTGGACAGGTTTGTAAACACCGGGAATAGCCATACTGGCACGCATGGCTTGTGACAACCAGCCACTTTTAAGGTCTATCTCCTTCATAGTAGGCAAGTCTACAGCAACACAGCAGAAAGGAATAGGGAGATCTCTGAAATCAATCGAATCAGGTCGTTGGGTAAGACGGTCGAAAAGGCCGGTTACACTATCACCTCTTATCACGCCAATATTTCTGTCTGTTTTTTTGTTTTTTTTCCGGCTTATAGGATAGCCAAAGAAATAGGTTACACCGTTTTTTTTCCTTAGAATATCCGTATTATATTCTACATTCCTGTCAGCTAAAAGTGTTTTCCAGTTCCGGGAACAGAAAAGCGTATCAAGATCTGCTGAACGATAGCCACAGGCATAAAGTCCACCGACGATGGAACCAATACTTGTTCCTGCAATGTAATCAATGGGAATACCCACATCCTCTATAATCTTCAGGGCACCTGCTTCTGCAGCGCCCTTAGCTCCGCCGCCGCCAAGTACTAACCCTACTTTCAGCCTTTCTTTTCCTCCGACATAAACAGGAGAAAGGAGTGCAACGAACAATAGAAAGAGAATGAATTTTCTAGTCTTCATTTTATCTTTTTTACATTATCCTACAAAGATACGATTTTTTCTTCTTTTCTTTCTTTTTAGATTTTACTTTCATATTTGTTAAA
>DAIPMC010000004.1:38835-49456 GCA_036768895.1 Prevotella sp.
GACAAGGAAAAACATCATCAGGACAAGAAGGAATTTACTCGTTTTCATTTTCACTTTTGATTTTAGGTTTACAAATATACAATTTTGTAGCTCTCTATGTCACTTTTTTGGTGTCCATATTTGTTAAAGATAGTGAATGAAATAGTCCATTCCGTCCAATTTGACTATCTTTGTGAAATAGAATAATAAACTTCATTTTATTATGAACGATCAGAAAACTATACAGAAACTTATCAGCGATAATCAAGGATATGTCTATTCCTTAGCTTCGCATTATATAAACCGGGGCCTGGATTTTGAGGATCTTGTGAGTGAAGGAAATTTGGGAATGATAAAAGCTGCCCAGACTTTCGATCCTGATAAGTCAAAACACTTTGTAAATTATGCGTCTGGTTTTATTAAAAGTTCCATAGAGAAGGCATTGAAAAGTTATGGGCCAGAAGCTTCCAAAAGTCTTGATGATCAAGGACCAAGAGGCAATCAGTATAGCTCGATGAGCCTCCTGCATGTCCTTGAAGATAAAAACACACCCCCTACGGACGATAAATTATGGGCTGATTCAAATTCAGAAGATGTCGAGAAGCTCCTTTCTTTATTAGACGAAAGGGAAAGTATCGTGATCCGTGGAATTTATGGTATAGGTGAAGATAAACTTACGATGGCCCAGATTGGTGAAGAAAACGGCTGGAAGCGTGAACGTGTGCGTCAGATCCGTGATAAGGCCCTGAAAAAATTGGGCAAAGCATCCATACTGCTCCCTATACTCTAAGTTTGTTTCCATAATTGCTTGAGGATTGACCAAATAAAAAAATTTTTGTAGAATAAATCGAATATTCTATCTTGTTTTTTCTCCATTAAAAAGATTTATGTTACCTTTGTGACTGATTTTAAATAAGAACATTTTCAAAGATTTAATGACTTATGGATAAAGACGAAAAAGAGTCTGTAGACAGCCAAAAAGAAAAAGCTGCACCACAGATAACCTATACGGATTGCAGTATAATCCCTTCTTCCGGTATTTTTGAATTTGTAAAATGCCATCAAGGCGATCGTTGTGTAGTCTTGAAGGGACTAAAAGAACCATATCGAAACAAAGTCCAAGAGCAAAATCTCTTGAAAAAAGAGTTTCGTACCGTTCAGCATTTGGATCATCCACATATTGAAAAATATATCGACTTTATCGACCATCCTGATTATGGGAAATGTATTGTTCTAGAATATATTGAGGGTAGGTCATTAAAAGAATATATTGCAGAGAGACACACGCTTGAAGAGAAAAAGAATGTGGTTGAACAGATTGCGGATGCCCTGGATTATATTCATGGGAAGAATATCGTCCATCGCAACTTGAAACCTTCCAACATATTACTCACGAAAGACAATCAAGTAAAATTGATTGACTTTAGGGTTTCTTATGCCGATAATCTTTCAGATCCTTCAAGTTCCCTTAAATATGCAGCGCCAGAGCAGCGTGACGGAACAATTTCTGTTGATGGCAGGACCGATATTTATTCCTTGGGAATGATCATGAAGGAGCTCGGGTTGTATGCTGAATACCCGGATGTCATTGAAAAGTGTTGTCGTTTCGGTCGCTCAGAACGTTACTTGGATATTGAATCTTTTCTTAGAGATTTGAATCATGAGGGCAATGAGGGACATTCTAAAATGAAGAGTATTTTATTGATAGGTGTTATCATTATAGCAGCCATCATAGTAGCTGTTGTCCTATTCTCTAAAAATGGTTCTCCTTCCAGTGAAGCTTCCACATCTACTGAGGCCGTAAAAGATACCACGGATACAGTAGCTGCTAGTAAAATGGCAACCCCGACAAGTCAACCGAGTGAGACTAAAGATACAACTAGTATGACTGCTCCGGCTTCAGGTAGTCTGGATCCTGCAATCAATGCTAAGATGACAACAGGACTAGATAAAATCTTCCGTGTATACTTTGCTCAAAAACAAAATGGAAATTTTGATCCGATACAGATGCATAAGGATATCAGAAGTTATTATAAGAGTTTTCTGCGTACCCAGGATATTCCGGGAGAAGAGCGTCGGGCTTTCGATGCTTCTTTCTCAAACTATGTCAAACAAAAAACGGCGTTGCTTAATCAGTAAGATAGGCCCTAGAGAATAGTTTCCGTTAACTTGTTAACTAAGGTAATTATTCATGATTAGATTTTCAGATGTAAATGTAAGTGACCGAAAGTTCATACAACGTTATACACTTTGGGGTAAACGAAGAAATTGTGATCTGTCCTTTGCAAATATTATCAGTTGGCGCTTTCTTTATGATACACAATATGCTGTCGTAGATGATTATTTGATATTTCGATTTTATGCCGGTCGCCATCTGGCTTATATGGTACCAGTACCAAAGCCACAAGTCCAGAAGGATGGATCCTATCATATATCTGAGAGTATCAAATGCCCTGTTTCCTTAATTAAAAAATTAAGAGAAGATTCCATTGCAATGGGACATCCTTTTCTGATGGTAGGAGTCTGTCGGGATATCGTCGAGTCTTTGGAGAAAAGCATACCGGACGTTTTTGAATATTCTCCACAAAGAAACTTTTTCGATTACATTTATTTCCGGGAGAAACTCACGAATTTATCGGGAAAGAAATTACAAAGTAAGCGCAATCATATCAATAGGTTTAAGACGCTCTATCCGGATTATGAATACCGCCCTCTGACTAAAGAACTTATACCTCAATGCCTTCAACTTGAAGCTATATGGCGGGGGAACAGTTATGGCTCTGAAGAAAAAGGAACTGAAGATGTTCAACTCTCCCAGGAGTTGCGTTCCATGACAAGAGCTTTTCTGTATTGGGATAATATAGGTATTACGGGTGGAACCATTTTTGTAAAAGGTCAACTTGTGGCGTTTTCTTATGGATGTCCGATCAATCAAGATACCTTCGATGTTTGCGTAGAAAAGGCTGATGTCAACTATGAAGGTTCTTTTTCTATTATCAACCAGGAATTTGTCAAGCATCTTCCTGAACAATACCTTTATATTAATCGTGAAGAAGATCTTGGTGATGAAGGACTAAGGCGTTCAAAACTTTCATACAAACCGGATATTTTACTGGAAAAATTTTCTGTAACAGAAAAACATCCACTGGCTCAGTTTGTTGATCAGGATCGGATCAAAAAAGAAACTGAAGAACTTTGGCGTAAGACTTTTGGTGATTCTGAAGACTTTATTCGTTTGTACTTTGATAAGATTTATCAAAGCGAATATAATGTTGTCAGTCAGATTGGAGGAAGGGTAGTAGGAGCTCTTCAGACATTACCTTTTAATATGCTTATTCATGGTAATGTCGTAAAAACAGCTTATATTAGTGGAGTGAGTGTTGATGAAGAATACCGCAGGCAGAATATTGGGACGAGTCTGATGCAACAGGCTCACGATATGCTATATTATGAAAATGTGGTTTTTGCAACCCTGATTCCTGCTGAGCAATGGCTTTATGACTGGTATGCTTATTACGGTTATGCTCAGAAAATCACTTGTACGCCTCCGCCGGACGGAATAAGAGAGATGACTTTCAAAGAATTTGATCAATGGCAAAAAGCGAAAGATTGTGTATTACTTCATAGCCAGACAAATTATGAAATTATTCAGGAGGATCTGAAACAATCAACTGATACTCCTCTTCAGCAAAAAACTATTCCCGCCATGATCCGGGTTATTAACGTGCAAAAAGCTCTTGCTCTTTATGCCGGATTGCATCCGATGGTTAAGATGAATTTCCGAATCTATAATGACAGACATGTGAGAATGAATAATCTGTATATAAAAGTAGAAAACGGAAATGCAGAATCTACGGACCAACCGTTGGAAAATGCCAAGGTGATGACAATTAAGGAGTTGGCTGATTTCATCTTTGCTGAAGAATCACCGAAAATGAACCTAATGTTCAACTGAATATTCCTTCCTTTTTTATCCTATTATCTTGATGTGCTTCATGATTTGTCTATAGATATTATTATAACATGAATATATCATACATTAATTGATGTAAATCAAGATTTGAATGTTTTTTGAAAATAAATAAGGGTGAAGAGCTTTATTTTATGTTTTTCACTCTATCTTTGCAAATGTGTTTTTCATGGTATTAGATTATTAAGGTTAAAGATTGGTTGTCGTGAGATAACTAATCTTTTTTTTGTTTTATAGAAAATGGTGTTTTTCCATTTAAGGTTAAAGTGGGTTAACAGTTTTCGGGAATATTGCAAAAAGTTTTTAATTTTGTCTACGATTGGAATACACCTCCAAAAATCAAACTCAATTTAAAATGGAAAAAGTAAAAACTTTAATCATTGGTAGCGGCCCAGCCGGTTATTCTGCAGCTATTTATGCGGGAAGGTCTAATTTGTCACCTATTCTATATTCTGGTTTGCAACCCGGAGGACAGTTGACAACAACAACTTTAGTAGAAAACTTCCCCGGATATCCTAATGGAGTGGACGGAAATCAATTGATGATGGACTTAAAGGAGCAAGCTTCACGCTTCGGAGCGGAGATCAGGGATGGAAGTATCGATAAAGTGGATTTTTCCAAACAGCCTTATTTGTTGACAGATGACAGTGGTAATGAAATTTCAGCTGACACGGTCATTATCGCTACTGGCGCTTCCGCTAAATACCTTGGACTCCCGGATGAGAAGAAATATGCTGGTCAAGGGGTTAGTGCATGCGCTACCTGTGACGGCTTTTTCTATCGGAAGAAGATTGTTGCAGTTGCAGGTGGAGGAGATACGGCTTGTGAAGAAGCAATGTACCTTTCATCTCTGGCTAAGAAAGTATACATTATTGTTCGCAAATCCTATCTTCGGGCAACAGACATCATGCAAGCACGTGTGAAAAAGCAGCCGAATATAGAGATTTTGTTTGAAACAAATACTCTGGGATTGTATGGAGAAAATGGAGTAGAAGGTGCGCATTTGATTTACCGGAAAGGTGAATCCGACGAAAAAAAATATGATTTGCCCATCGACGGTTTCTTCCTGGGTATAGGACATACCCCCAATGTTCAATTGTTTAAGGATTGGTTACAACTTGATGATAAGGGATATATCAAGGTGAAACCAGGCACATGTCAGACCTCTCTGCCTGGTATTTTTGCTGCAGGTGATGTAGCCGATTCTGTTTATCAACAAGGTGTCATCGCAGCCGGAACAGGAGCAATGGCAGCCATTGAAGCAGATCGTTTCCTGCAGTCATGAAAGGCTGTAGTTTTTTCTAATATTTTCGAAAAAGATTGGACAACAGAAGTGTTACCCAATCTTCTTTTTTATTTTTTAAAGTGATATGTTCTTAATTTGATTAATTATTTGTACATTTGTGAGTCAGTAGTGATTAAATTAAGATGAAAGCAAACATGAAGGCCAAAGTGAGAGATATATTGGATAGTTATTTAACTACCAGTCACCATCGCCGGACACCAGAAAGATATGCTATTCTTGATGCTGTATATAATATGCCGGAGTATTTCTCACTTGCCGATTTGGGAGCGAAATTGGAGGAAGGAAATTTTCGAGTTAGTAGAGCAACTCTATATAATACGATAAGCTTGTTTGTGGAATTAAGATTAGTCAGATGCCATCGTTTTAAGATGCATACCTTTTATGAAGCAAGTTACAACAACGAAAGTAAATGTTTTCAAATTTGTTCGATGTGTGGAAAAATTACAGTTTTGCATCCGCTTAAGATTGACCAATTGATAGATGAACTAAAATTAAAACGTTTCAGAAAAGATGGCTTCTCATTGTGCATTTATGGTATTTGTTCAACATGCCAGGCTAAATTGACTCGTAGCAGAACTCAGAAAATTAAAAAATTAAAATTATCAAATAAAAAATGAACACAGGTAAAGTTGATGTCCTACTTGGCTTGCAGTGGGGCGATGAAGGAAAAGGCAAGGTTGTTGATGTTCTCACACCAAATTATGATGTGGTTGCTCGCTTTCAGGGCGGTCCAAATGCAGGACACACTTTAGAGTTTCAAGGTCAGAAATATGTACTTCGTTCTATCCCGTCGGGCGTATTTCAGGGTGGTAAAGTCAATCTCATTGGTAATGGTGTTGTTCTTGCTCCTGACCTTTTCATGGATGAAGCCAAGGATCTGGAAAAAAGTGGTCATCCTTTGAAAAATCGTCTCCATATATCCAAGAAAGCTCATTTGATCATGCCTACACACCGTATTCTCGACCGTGCCATAGAGGCTGCAAAGGGGAAGAATAAGGTAGGTACGACGGGCAAAGGCATCGGACCGACTTATACGGATAAAACCAGTCGTAATGGTTTACGTGTAGGTGATATACTGGATCATTTTGAAGAAAAGTATGCTAGTCATAAAGCCCGTCATCTTCAGATGCTGAAAGCTCTCGGATGGACAGACTTTGATGATCTGGAACAAACTGAAGCTAGATGGATGGAAGGTATCCGTTATATGAAGCAATTCAAATTGGTTGATAGTGAATTTGAAGTAAATGAATTGCTGTGTTCAGGGAAAAATATCCTCTGTGAAGGTGCTCAGGGAACTATGCTTGACGTTGATTTTGGCTCCTACCCATTCGTGACATCCAGCAATACGATCTGTGCAGGAGCTTGTATAGGTCTGGGACTTGGACCAAACAAAATAGGGGATGTTTTTGGCATTACCAAAGCTTATTGCACACGAGTGGGATCAGGGCCGTTCCCAACAGAACTTTTTGATTCAACGGGTAAAACGATTCGTGAGAAGGGACATGAATTCGGTGCTGTGACAGGACGTGAACGTCGCTGCGGCTGGATTGATTTGGTTCAATTACGCTATTCTGTTATGATCAACGGAGTAACCAAACTTATCTTGATGAAGAGTGATGTCCTGGATGACTTTGATACGATCAAGGCTTGTGTGGGTTATCGTCTGAAGAATGGTGAGACTACGAAAAACTTTCCTTACGAGATAGAAGATGTAGAGCCTGTTTATAAGGAAATACCAGGCTGGAAAGCTGATTTGACTAAATGTACTTCTGAGGATCAATTCCCACAGTCTTTCAAAGATTATATCAAATTCATAGAAGACTTTCTGGATGTTCCGGTTACTATTGTATCCGTAGGTCCGGACCGTGAAGCTACGATCGTCAGGAAATAGATCTTTGATGCGATTTCATGCAAGAATAATTATTCTTTCCATGAAGTCGCATTAATTCATATTTATAATTATAAAAAAATCAAAGAATGTCACAGAAACCATCCATCCCAAAAGGTACCCGCGATTTCGGCCCTGAGGAGATGGCAAAAAGAAATTATATTTTCAATACGATAAAAAGTGTCTATGCCTTGTATGGGTTTCAACAGATTGAAACTCCTTCCATGGAAACTTTGCATACCTTGATGGGAAAATATGGCGAAGAAGGGGATCAACTTCTGTTCAAGGTCCTTAATTCGGGTGATTATTTGTCCAAGTTAACGGATGAAGAACTTCAAAACCGTAACTCATTGCATTTGGCTTCACGCCTTTGTGAAAAGGGCTTGAGATATGATTTGACAGTTCCTTTTGCACGCTATGTCGTTATGCATCGTGATGAAATCCAATTGCCATTCAAACGTTATCAGATTCAACCGGTATGGCGTGCTGACAGACCTCAAAAGGGGCGCTATCGTGAGTTTTATCAATGTGATGCCGATGTTGTTGGTTCTGATTCTCTTCTCAACGAAGTGGAATTGATGCAAATCGTTGATACCGTATTTACACGCTTCGGGGTAAGGATACAGATAAAGATCAATAACAGAAAGATCCTTACTGGTATGGCAGAAATTATGGATGCTGCAGACAAGATCGTTGATATCACCGTAGCTATTGATAAACTGGATAAGATAGGATTGGAAAATGTAAATGAGGAACTTCTTTCTGATGGCATTAGTAAAGAGTCTGTCTCTAAATTGCAACCTATCCTTACTCTTCAAGGAACAAATGATGAGAAACTGACAGAAATCAGTAAGATCCTTGAGGAAAGTGAAATTGGAACCAAAGGAGTAGAAGAGACACGATTCATTTTAGATAGTCTGAAGGGATTGGGACTGAAAAACGAAGTTCAGTTTGATCTGGCTCTTGCTCGCGGACTCAACTATTATACAGGTGCCATTTTTGAAGTAAAAGCATTGGATACGCCTATGGGAAGTATTACTGGTGGCGGACGTTATGATAATCTGACAGGTATTTTCGGTATGCCTGGACTAAGTGGAGTGGGAATCAGTTTTGGTGCTGACCGTATCTACGATGTCCTAAATGCACTCAATCTGTATCCAAAGGAAACAGTTAACTCTACTCAACTGTTATTTATCAATTTTGGAGAAAAAGAAACGGCTTATTGCCTGCCAATTGTTGCAAAAGCCCGCCAAAATGGAATCCCTACAGAGATGTACCCGGATAAAGTAAAGATGAAAAAACAGATGAGTTATGCTAATGCCAAACAGATTCCATACGTTGTGCTGGCAGGAGATAACGAGATTCAGGCTAATAAGGTAACCCTAAAAAATATGGGAACAGGTGAGCAGAAATTGGTCACTGCTGACGAGCTTATAGCTGTCATAAAAAAGTGATGGCAGGGGAAATGATGAGACTTATATCATTAAAGACAACAAAGATTCTTTTACTGTTTTTTGTTGTCTTCGGTATAAGTGCTTGTACACAACCTGTCTCTATCTTTGTTGTTGGAGACTCTACGGCGGCAGACAAAAAAGACCCTGCTACAAATCCTGAACGAGGTTGGGGAATGGTATTACAGGGATGCTTTGATGAGAAAGTTCTTGTCAAAAATTATGCGGTTAATGGCCGGTCATCCAAAAGCTTCCTCGATGAGGGACGCTGGCAGAAGGTATTGGAAAAGATAAAACCTGGTGATTATGTGTTTATCCAGTTTGGTCATAATGATGAAAAGCCTGCTATGGATCGTCATACCGATCCAGGTACGACCTTTGATGATAATCTCCGTCTTTATGTTCGGCAAACACGTGAAAAAGAAGGTAATCCTGTCCTTTTTAATGCTGTGGTTCGCCGTTGCTTTTATAATCATGCCCAAAAAGAACCTGATGATGAACTGCTGAGACAAACCGTCAATGACGGTAAAGAACTGATTAACAGTGATACGCTGATTGATACTCATGGCGCTTATCTGATCTCTCCTGAACATGTGGCGGAAGAAATGCACGTACCTTTTGTTAACGCTAATAAAGTAACGCATGATATTGAAACTCACTTTGGAGTAATAGGAAGTAGAAATCTACACATGTGGTTTAATCCTGGTGAGGTAGCATCTATTCCTGAAGGACGTAAAGACAATACACATTATAATATTTATGGTGCGCACATCATGGCTAATGCACTTGCCGATGCAGTGGCGCAACAAGTACCTGCTTTAAGGAAACACGTGCGTCATTACGATTTTGTGGTCTCGCATGAGGGGAGAGGCAATTATATGGATCTGCAACAGGCTGTGGATAATACTCCTTTGGGGCATAAGGTCCGGATTTTAGTATTAGGAGGAACATGGAAGCGTCCAAATGTGCCGGAAGGGAAAAAGATTCGGTTTGTGAAAGCTTTTGGTGCAACAATCCGGTAGATTCAAATCAGAAGGATATGGTTTATGTGTTGAATGAATATTTACATCAAATTGACATTTTTCCAAATTTGTTTGGAGCTAAAAAAATAAAGAATTATCTTTGTAGCTTGAATTAGAAATCAACAAACTTATTAATAGAAATGGAACAGAAAAATGAAGCATATCAACGTTTGATTAAGAGTGGGGTCCGCCCATCTGTACAACGCTATGCGATAATGAATTACTTACTGACGCATCCTATTCATCCAACAGTAGATAAGGTGTATCAGGGGTTGTGTGATCAGATCCCGACATTAAGTCGTACTACGGTTTATAATACGCTCCGCTTATTGGCAGAACATAATGCAGCTCAGATGATTACTATCGATGATCATCATGTGTGCTATGATGGAAACATTAATCCTCATGTTCATTTTATTTGTAAGAAATGTGGGAAAATCATCGATTTATTCGATGAGAAAGCTCCACGTATTCGTAAGCATGTTACCATTGATGGTAATGTTATAGAAGAAGAACAACTTTATTACAAAGGATTATGTGCTGATTGTGCTGCTAAGGAAAAGGCTGAGCGCGAGGAGGCTTGATGATTCCATTATCCAGAATCCTTTATTCCGAGAAATCATTATATATAAGAAACTCCCGCTTCTGGAAAATCCAAAAGCGGGAGTTCTTTTAATAGTAACCAATCGAATGTTCAGATTGGTTTTTTATTTTTACTTTCCATTGAGTGCCAGGTCTACAGCCACAGCAGTAGCTACCGTAGCACCTACCATAGGGTTGTTGCCCATACCCAGGAAGCCCATCATCTCAACATGTGCAGGTACTGAAGAAGAACCAGCGAACTGAGCATCGGAGTGCATACGTCCCAGTGTATCGGTGAAACCATAGGAAGCTGGTCCGGCAGCCATATTGTCTGGATGCAGGGTACGACCCGTTCCACCACCGGATGCAACAGAAAAATAAGGTTTTCCAGCTGCCAAGCGTTCTTTCTTATATGTGCCTGCT
>DAIPMC010000004.1:49466-51972 GCA_036768895.1 Prevotella sp.
GCCCATCTCAATACATTCTTTTTTATAAGTTCCTGCTACAGGATGCTGGAAACGAGTAGGATTAGTGGAATTACCTGTAATGGAAACATCTACATTCTCTTTCCACATAATTGCTACACCTTCGCGTACATCATTTGCACCGTAACATTTTACGTTAGCACGGGCACCTTTTGAATAAGGAATTTCTTCCACTGTAGTCAGTTTGCTTGTATAATAGTCGAAATCGGTTTTTGCGTATGTAAAACCATTTACTCGACTGATGATCTGAGCAGCATCTTTACCGAGTCCGTTCAGGATAACACGCAATGGTTTCTGACGAACCTTGTTGGCCATCTCAGCAATACGGATAGCACCTTCTGCAGCAGCAAAACTTTCATGACCGGCGAGGAAACAGAAACATTCTGTCTCTTCACGGAGCAGACGTGCTGCCAGATTACCGTGGCCGATACCGACCTTACGGTCATCAGCAACTGATCCGGCAATACAGAAACTCTGGAGTCCGATACCGATTGCTTCAGCTGCTTCGGCGGCAGACTTGATATTCTTTTTGATGGCGATAGCTGCTCCTACAACATAAGCCCACTTGGCATTCTCAAAACAAATCCGTTGAGTATCCTCACATATTTTATAAGGATCAAGACCTTTGGCTTCGCAAATTTGATTAGCTTCTTCTATGCTCTTGATACCATTAGCATTCAGTACAGCTAAAATCTGATCTTCGCGACGCTCCTGACTTTCGAAATTTACTTTTCTTAACATAGTCGTTTCTCCTTATTCTTTACGTGGGTCAATAGATTTAACAATACCCTCCTCAGCGGTGGTGCGGCCGTAACGACCTGTAAATTTCTTTACAGCTTCATTAGCGTCCATGCCTTTTTTGATGGCTTCCATCATCTTTCCGAGTTGAACATATTCATAGCCACATACCTGACTATCCTTGTCCAGGAACATCTTAGTGACATATCCTTCAGTGAGTTCGAGGTATCGTGCACCCTTTTTCAGTGTACCATAAAGTGTACCTGTCTGTGAACGAAGACCTTTACCAAGATCTTCCAGGCCTGCTCCGATAACTAATCCGTTTTCAGAGAAGGCGCTTTGAGAACGTCCATAAACGATTTGAAGGAACAATTCACGCATTGCGGTGTTAATTGCATCGCAGACCAAGTCGGTATTCAATGCTTCGAGAATTGTTTTCCCAGGAAGAATCTCAGATGCCATAGCAGCTGACTGCGTCATGCCGGAGCAACCGATAGTTTCAATGAGACATTCCTGAATTACACCATCTTTGATATTCAGAGACAGTTTGCATGTTCCTTGTTGAGGAGCACACCATCCCACACCATGAGTATAACCAGAGATGTCCTTAATCTCTTTTGCCTTTACCCATTTTCCTTCCTCTGGAATTGGAGCAGGTCCATGGTTGGCACCCTTTGCGACAACACACATGTTGTCGACTTCTTTAGAATAGATCATATTCGCTAAAATTTTTAATGAATATATTTAAAAGTCTTTTAAGTATATGCTTCTAATTATTGCCTCGCAAAATTACAAAAAAACTTCTGAAAATGATCAGTTTCTCATATACTTTTTATACATTTACCATCATTTTCGTTTAGATAGTTAGGGATAAATAAAAAATTACACTATCTTTGCAAAGTAAAACTTACAATCTGGACATTCATGGTAGAAGTAAAAATAAAAGATTCAGAGTTGCAAAAAGCTGCAGAAAAGGACAATGATGCTTTTGTCGGTATCTTTATACAAGCAATAAAGGAATCTATTGGCGGTGAGTTGAATGCAGACAGCATGAATGAATTGAATGCTGATCAGATTACTCTTCTTGCATGGGATATCCTTCATGAAGAAGTGATGGATGGGGGATTGATACAACTCATTCACAATGGATATGGAGGTTTTATTTATAGGAATCCTACAGACAAAGCTTTTCGAAACTGGGGAATTACGGACCTTTACCGTTGGATTAATCGTTCTCACGGTTTATACATGGCTCATCATGAAGAGATTGAACAAGATTGTACCGATCAGGAATTTATGTCCCTCTATGAAAAATTCCCACAGTTTGATGATTTTGATGATGCTTTTGTTGAAAATGAAGAGCAATGGATATCTGATATTGCCCATTACATCGATGCACATATTGAACCGGGACAAGGGACTATAAAGGGGGAAAGTACCTTCGCCCGGATTGTAGAATAGAACGAGAAAGGAAAAAGACAGATGAACAAAGACCAGCATGATTCACATAAGAAAAATCCGGTTCAAATCAGAAACAAAAAGGCCTCTTTTGAATATTTTTTTATAGACAAATTTACTGCAGGTATTGTACTGACTGGAACAGAGATTAAATCCATCCGCAATGGTAAGGCGTCTTTAGTAGATTCTTATTGTGATATCTATAAGGGTGAAATATGGGTAAAGGGGATGAGTATTTCTCCCTATTTTTATGGCTCTTACAATAACCAACCCTCAAAACGTAATCGTAAAC
>DAIPMC010000004.1:51983-53063 GCA_036768895.1 Prevotella sp.
TCCTTAGTAAACGGGAAATACGACACCTTCAGGATGCAACTAAGGAAGTTGGCTATACCATTGTTCCTACTCTCATATTTATAGATGACCATGGCTTGGCTAAAGTGAATATCGCATTGGCCAAGGGAAAGAAAGAATATGATAAGCGTCAGACATTGAAAGAGAAAGAGGATCGGCGGGAAATGGACCGTGCTATCAAGCATTATTAAGTTCAGTTTCAAAATGAATAACCAATTGAAGAGAGTCGGTTTGACGGATTTGGTAAAGGAAAGAATCCTTGTTCTTGATGGTGCAATGGGGACAATGATCCAGACCTATCATTTAAAAGAGGATGATTTTTGGAATAAGGAACTACGATCAGCCTTAAGAAACTATGCTGGCTCTATTCAATTGAAGGGCAATAATGATATCCTGAATCTGACACATCCGGAAATCATTGAAGAGATCCATCGAAAATATCTTCAGGTAGGTGCAGACTTGATTACTACTAACACATTTTCGTCTCAATGTATTTCCCAACGAGACTATCATTTGGAAGGGTTTAGCCATAAAATGGCTTTGGAAGGTGCCAGAATTGCCCGAAAATGTGCTGATGAATTCTCTATACCTGAGCATCCACGATTTGTTTTGGGCTCTGTCGGACCAACTAATGAGACCTGTTCTATGAGTCCGGATGTTACTAATCCGGCCGTCAGAAATTTATATTATGATCAACTCTTCTCTGCTTACAGCGATCAAATCGGCGGATTGATCGATGGAGGGGTGGATGCAATTCTTATTGAGACGGTTTTCGATACATTGAACTGTAAGATTGCCATTGATGCAGCTATAACAGAAATGAGCAAAAGGGGTGTTATTCTTCCTGTCATGCTCAGTGTTACTATCAGTGATTTGGCCGGTCGGACACTCAGCGGTCAGACCATGGATGCTTTTCTGGCCAGTGTGTCATCTTATCCGATATTTTCTGTTGGCCTCAATTGTTCCTTCGGACCAGCTCAGATGAAACCTTTCTTGAAGGAACTAGCACAGAAAGCACCTTATTATATTAGTGTGTATCCGAATGCCGGACTGCCGAATGCT
>DAIPMC010000086.1:0-11200 GCA_036768895.1 Prevotella sp.
CCCAACAATAATTAGCATGTATTGCCGGTTGCCCATTAGAAGGATAAGATTCCAGGATATCAATTTCACCACCAAGAGGCCATTCCCAAGTATTACCTACTTGCCAGATAGCTGGCCAGGAGCCACTTGCCATAGGAATCTTAGCTCTGACAATTACTTTCCCATACTTATAAGTATATTTACTTTGCATAGAAGCGCTCGTATATTCAGCATATTGGCGATTTCTCTTCCAATCAGAACTTCCAGGCTGATAATTAGGATTTTGGACCGTTTCCTTACGCCCCTCAATGACAAGAGCTCCCTTGCCATCGAGATAAGCATTATCCTTTTTGTACCACTGGTCTTCATGATTACGTTGGAAACCTGTTTCAAAATTCCATTTTGTCTCATCAGGTCTGCCTGTCCCATTAAATTCATCATCCCATACTAGTTTCATACCATCAAGTTCCCCTTTCGGAGCCGTCTCATCAGGTTGAGTTGGATTCCCTAATTTGCATATAACCTTTTCAGCATAGACACCAGTATTACCCACCATTAAAAAGACAGTAAATAAAAGAAGCAGACATACACTATTATGTTTCATAATTAGATTGTTAAGATCGATTTAAATACTCTTAAATCAAAAACTGATTTAGGTTTTATTAACGCTGCAAAGATCTATAATATTCACAGAAGAGAGATAAACTAATCATTATTTTGATGGAACAAATCATGAAAAAACTTGGTTTTACACTTTTTTGTCATTACATTTGTGACAAATATTACAAAACGACCTGAATTCCCATGAGAAATTATATCTTAATCCTATTTTGCTTCATCTGTAGTTTATGTAAAGCTCAAAATTTCCCTTACCAGATATCACAAACCACAAGAAGTTCCATGTCTGATGAATTACGGTGTATCTTTTTCGATAAACTGGGATTGATGTGGCTAGGTACTAATTCCGGCTTGAAGGTATACGACGGATATACCGTGAAGACATATAAGTCTGATGCTTTTTCACCAGGCATACTACCTAACAATCAAGTACGTTGTATTACAGAAGATCATCATAACTGTCTGTGGATAGGAACTTGCAACGGATTAGTAAAGATGAATAAAAAAACGGGGAAGTTCCATACCTTTTATCTTCCTAAAGATAACCAGCGTATCATCTATACCATTTACTGTTCAAATGATGGCAGAATATGGATTGGTACAGATGAAGGATTATCCTATTATATTCCCAGCACCCATAAATTTTACACTTATGATCATACCAATACCTTTCTCATAAAACCCGGAGATAGAATCAGAAGGATTACAAGTTATAGCGTGAAATCCATTATAGAGGACGGCCATGGAAATCTCTTTTTGGGAACATGGAGACATGGTCTGATACGATTCAGACCAGGAAGCCACCGGTTTTATCAATATCCAACTTTGAATGCTCAGAATTCTGCTTATTCACTCCATTTTGATCAATGTCATAGACTTTGGATAGGAACCTGGGGATATGGGATAATAAGGTCAGACAAGCCTGAAGACTACAAAAATCCACATATCCATCAATATCCTTACAGACCTAATTACTTTGATACCTTCTATAAAATTATAGATGGCCCGACTCCAAACACTTTATGGGCTTGCTCAAGGGAAGGCATCAGCATTCTAAACCTAAATATTCCAAATGCAGAATGGAAACACTACACCTCTGCAAATGGTAACAACTTCAATTTCAGTGATGATATTGTAAAAGACAATTTTGGTAATGTCTGGATAGGAACACTCAACCATGGCCTCATACAAGTAAACACCCATCCTTCATTATTCAAGTTCTGGGACCTCAATACAACTCATTTCCCTCTTGCTATTAATTCCATTACTTCCGTTTATACATCAGACGGTACCTGGTTTTGGCTCGGCATGAACCCATACGGACTGGCACTATATAACAGAAAAACAGGAGAAAGTCTATTTCGAAATGGGATTCCTGGATTCGAGTCTCTGCCTCAAGAGGTTATGGGTGCTGAGATATCTTCCATCATCAAGAGAAATAACGGAGAAATATGGTTTGCCAGCAACAGTTTTGGTATTCTTATTAAAAAGCCCCACGGACAGGTAAGACAACTGACAATGGCAAACGCACCTTATATACCAGATAATTTCGTCTCCAGCCTTTTCGAATCACGGGATAAAATAATATGGGTTGGAAGCCGTAGTGGTATCAGTATCATTTTCCCCAATAACAAAGGTATAAATCTGAATCCGCATGAATGCAGAAGAAATTTTTCTCAATGTGATGTCAGGAATATTACACAAGATAATCATGGAAATATATGGTTGGCAACAGATAATGAGGGGATCATACGAATAAGCGGAAACCCTTACAAGACAAAAAAACTAAAATATTTCCAATATAATCCTAAGCATCACAATTATGCCGTAGACGATGCAACTGCCTGTTTTCAAGATAGAGAAAATCGTTTATGGGCTATCTCAAACAGTGGTGGATTATTTAAATATGATAAAGGGAAAGACAAATTCGAACCAATGAATCGCATTTACCATATCAATGGAGATCGCATATTCTCTATCAATGAAGATTGCGACGGTAATCTTTGGTTCACTACGGATAATGCCCTTATCCGACTCTCCTTTCACCAAGGAAAGATCCCAGACATCATGAGTTTCTCTGATGAGGATGGTCTTAAAAATGCTTTTTTCTCTCCTAATGCTTCTTTTCAATATAAGAATGAAATCTTTATTTGTGGAAGAACAGGATTCTTCTCCTTCATAACCAACAACCGGTCCATCAAGCCTAACAACAAGAAATCTAATCTGATCATTACAGACATTTCCATTGACAATGAATCCTATTCACAACTTGATTCTTCCATGCAAGCCAAAATCTCAAAAATCGCTCCTACATACACACATAAAATAATCATTCCTGCTTCCGTTAAAAAATTCGGTATAGAATTTGCACTGCTTTCATATACTGATCTGGAACAGAATAAATATGCCTACCAACTTGTCGGATACGATAAAGACTGGCAATATTGCCGCGATGGTGCTCATAAGGCTATCTATCAGAATCTGCCGTCAGGTACCTATCAACTGAGACTGCGTGCAGCAGACCATTATGGTCAGTGGCAGAATCTGCCATACGATATAGAGGTGAAAATTTTGCCGCCCTGGTATGCCACATGGTGGGCATTCCTGTTCTATATGATTCTCCTTTCCCTTACCGTGTATGGCGGAATTAACTGGTACAAGAGACATCTCAATACGAAAAACCGCCTGCAGATGGCGGTCGTATTCACCAATATCACACACGAATTACTTACTCCTCTCACTGTCATCTCCGCTACAATCGAGGATCTGCAAAGTCGTGCGCCGCAATTCAAAAAGCATTACACGAGTATACAGAACAATATATTCAGACTAACCTATCTTCTGCGGCAGATTCTGGAGGTAAGGAAATCACAATCCGGACAACTGAAACTGCTGGTATCTAAAGGTGACCTGGCATCAACGGTCAGAAAAGTCTGTGAGAATATCCGTCCGATGACATTAAAAAACAGCACCCGGTTAGTATTGAATGTTCCTGAAGGAATAATTCCTGCATGGTTTGATTCTGATAAGGTTGATAAGATCTTATATAACCTGGTATCCAACGCCATAAAATATAATCATGAAAACGGAGAAATAACAGTTTCTCTTGAAATCGTCAACGGACTGGCGAAATTGATGGTTAGTGATAACGGTATAGGAATGTCCAAAGACAAACTCAGACATCTCTATACACGGTTCCTTGACGGTGACTACCGCAGGATGAGGACTTTGGGAACAGGAATAGGACTTTCCCTAACGCACGATCTGATCCTTCTCCATCACGGACATATTGACTGTCAGAGCACTGAGGGAAAAGGAACTACTTTTACCGTTCTCATTCCGGTCAGAAGACAGGATTACAGTGAACAAGAGATGGACAAGAACGAACCTTTTGCAGGACTAGAAACAGGAGAGATCCCGGATGGAACACCATCAGACACTGCTGATAATGATGTTTCTATGCAAATATCTTCCACACATACTCATAATGGGAATGGTCCTGAAGACGGCTATAAAGTCTTAATAGTAGAAGATAATACTGAGTTACTTTCCATTATGAAGACCATTCTTAACAAACGGTATAGGATTCTTACAGCCAAAAACGGACTACAGGCCTGGAATATCATCCAGAAAGAAGAATTGGATCTGGTAATTTCGGATGTGATGATGCCTGTGATGGATGGCATTGAACTGACCCAGCGGGTAAAGAACGATAAGGATTTTGCCCAGCTCCCCGTTATCCTCCTGACTGCCAAAACAAGTGAGGAGGATCAGAATACCGGCTATAGATCAGGTGCTGACGAATACCTTACCAAACCTTTTAAGATGAAGGATTTGCAAATACGTATCAATAACATTATCGTAAACAGGCGGCGTATCCGCGAGAAATTTGAATCCCAGACTGACTTCCAGCCTAAGGAAGAGCATTATAGCAATCCGGATACCCTGTTCCTGGAAAGAGCTATAGCCTGTGTAAAAAATCATCTTTCAGATACAAGTTATAGCCGTGATGGATTTGCAAGTGACATGATGGTAGGTTCATCCACCTTATACAATAAACTACGCGCTCTGACAGGTCAGAATATCATCGGATTTATTACGAGTATCCGATTAAAAGAGGCCTACCGAATGCTTAAGGAAAATCCTCATATTCCGATACAGGAACTTTCCATCAAAGTAGGATTCAACACTCCACAATATTTCTCAAAATGCTTTAAAAAGGCATTTCATATTCTGCCAAAAGATTTTACGACAAAGAATAAATGAACTTCTATTTCTACCAGAATGCTTTTCTCTATACTACTCCAAAATCTAAGGGCATACTCATGCTTCCTACTTGATGATACCTCAGATCCAGGGAATATGACATAGAAGGAAAATATTATCTATTTATCTTTAAGACAAGCGCGATTTCATTCGGAAACGACTGAGGCAATTTGACCTGGAGACCTTCAGGAGTATTTTGGAATTTCAAAGGGCCATAGCCTAACAATTCAACATGCTTAGCTTTCGCTATAGATTTCAATGTTACCTTTTCCCCATAGTCCGGAAAAGACATAAATGTAGCATAAAGGATATGACCGGATTTCTGCACGTAACGAATATCCTTTGATGTATACCTCACACGTCCTTCATTGAATCCTTGTGCCTTAATCGGATTCGAAGCATCCGTCGAAGGTCCTTCACCATATATCTTCCAAGGACGCGTACCATAAATACTTTCACCATTCACCTTCAGCCATGCACCTATCTCGCTTACAATATGATGTTCGGTAGAATCAATTGTTCCATCTCCCTTGATTGGAATACTCAAAAGCAGATTCCCATTCTTACTCACCACATCTGCCAGCATCAGAATGACTTGACGTGCAGATTTATACCTTCCACCATAATAGATACGTTTATCGTAATGCCAGGAGCCAATGCAAGTACAAGTCTGCCATGGCCGAGGCTGTATTCGGTCAGGAGCCCCACGTTCCACATCCCAGACTATCGCTTTCTTCTGATCATCATTAAGAATCTTTCCAAAAATAACAGCTTCATTCTTTCCCTTATGTTCCCTCATGCTCTTATTATAAAAATGTGCTGCGATATCCAGCCCTGCATTACAAAAGGGATATAAAGGCAAAACCGTATCATCAAAATAAACAAGAGACGGATCATACTTGTTAATCAAGTCTATGGTCCGATTATAAAACTTGTCACAATAAGCCTGATCCGGCAAAACCACTTCTCCTTCCTTCCAGTCCCATTCCCTGTTATTTTTGCTCAAAGGATGATTCTGAGCATATAGTTCCTGAGGATCCAGTCCTTCCCACCATTTCCCTTTTCCGTCAGATTTCGTCAACCAGCCATCATAACGAACTCCTTTGAACGCACCACTCTTATCACATCCACGGCTCGTCTCATACCACACCCATGCATGCGACGCATGTACACTTACCCCAAAGGGAAGTCCATATTTATGACAGGCAGAAGACCATCCTTTGATGATATCCTTTTTCGGACCTATCGCTACAGAATTCCATTCTTGATATTTACTATCATACAAATCAAAATTGTCATGATGATTAGCTAAAGCCATAAAATATTTAGCTCCATTCTCCTTATAGAATTTCACCAGACTATCCGGATTCCATTTTTCTGCCTTCCACTCATGAATCCAGTCCTTAAAGCCAAACTGCGACTGTGGCCCACGTGTCTCCAAACTGTATTTATACTGGTCATTACCCTGAATATACATGTTACGTGCAAACCAGTCACCATACTCCGGTTCACATTGAGGTCCCCAATGAGCCCAGATACCAAACTTTGCATTACGAAACCATTCAGGACATTGGTAATCTGATAAAGATTGCCAAGTCGGCTTGTATTTTCCAGGTGCTATCGGCTCCTCTGATGTGTTGATAACCACCTTATAATTCTCCTGAGCAGTTATCGTTCCTGCTGCCATAAAGGTTAAACCTACTATCCACAAAGATAACTTTACCCTTAAATCCATATCAAATATATTTTATTAATTTATTCTAACTAAATCTAAACCGTGTATTGGCAAAAGTAATCTGATTTATTATGGAAGACACCAGATATTGCAAGATAAGAACCTGTTGTTGCTAGGATACAGCTCATCACAGAAAGACAATATGAAAAATATCATCCAAATGCAGAAGATATCTGATAGTCAACTGAATTTGTTTTGAAGAAAACTGTCAAGTACATTAATGCAACTGCCAATATCGAATTAGTCTCTGAGCTTCTCTTTTCGTAATCTGGATGACACTACCATGTTTAGGAGAAATAAAATTAGTAGCCTTCATCACTCCCTCATTAAAACGACCAAGTGGTTTAAAATGCTTAAAATCAGAAGTTTCAATAAAACCGAAATTCTGTGGATGAATACTATATATATCATACATTGTCACCCACTTGTTCTCTCCTATCCGCTTCCATGTCTGAGGGGCTTCGCATCCGCCTTTCTCCGTATCTATCTGAGGGGCTGTTGTCACATAACCATAATTAATATGCTTACTGATCGCATAACGAATACCGGCAGGATTCTCTTGGGCAACATAAGTCATAAAATAACGCCCGTCAGGCATAGGACAGATGTCCGCATCAATAGTAGGGACTTGAGGATTGTCAAATTGGAAAAGAAGTTTAGGTCTGGAAGTAAGTTTCGTAAATTTCTCATTCACGTATGCATAATACAAATGACAAATATCATCTGGATTCTTACGCATCGTAAAATAAAGCATCAGCCGCTTAGCATTCGGATCCCATATCGTTTCCGGTGCCCATACACAGCAGATATCACGGAGTTCATCAGGGAACACCTTATCAAATCGGATTTCCGTATGAGTCCAGTGAATCAGATCCTTTGAGCGCATCAAAACGAGTCCCCTGTTATTTCCCCAACCATATTTTTCAGGACGTTCCCAAAGTGTAGAACGCAATCCTAGTTTCTGTGCATAAATATGTAAATCGGTCATAACCATATAAAAATAGCCATTAGGTGCCCGATAGATATGAGGATCACGAATACCATGCTGCTCTGCCACACTGTCACCAGCTATCACTGGTTTACCGCCATTGACTGCTGTAAACGAATAACCATCATAGCTTATTCCCATAAATAAGCTATGTGTAGCATCAGTAAAATAGGTAAACAAATAAGCACCCATCTTTTTCTCTGAAGGAACATTTCCTGCTGACATCAAAGAGCAAGTGGCCATCATCAAGACCAACGCCATAAACTTCTTTATACACATACTATTCTTAAATAAAAAACAAATAATTTATATGATTATTTTAATAACAATTCTATTTCTGTATATCCATTAATCATGATCAAACAGATGAATACCATGATTCATCCAAACTTCCATATACCCAGCCCCACGATGATTCCAAGCATAATAAGGAATTAAGATAAGTCGTACATCCTTCAATTCCAATTTTCCACCATTTCCATTCACCATTTCCTGAGCAGGTGTCATAATAGCCATTACTGTAAAAGTCTTGCCATCCCCTTCCGTATTTTTAATATCATACGACTTTATAGTAAATTGTGGTTTTTGATTAACAATGTCATGCCAAACGTCATCCTTACCATTATCTGCCCATTCTGCACAATAGACTAACGGGCCACGTTCTACGGCAATTTTACCTCTGTCCGCTGCTACTTTAGGATTTGCAACAACCGTACGGGGCTGCATATCAAAATGGACACGAACAATATCACCAGATTTCAAGTCACTTACCGGAAGATAGCCATTAATAAGTACTTTTCCAGAAACATCTTTCCCATTTACGGAAATATAATAATTTGATTTCACACCATCATTAAATGAATACAAATTACTCGGAACGACCTGACCACGTACCCATCCAGGAATGCGGACTTTCAATGTCAATCTTTTCCCTACCTTATTTTTTAAAATCTTAATTGCTATATCACCATCCCAAGGATATCTCGTAGATTCCTGAATAACGACCTCCTTCCCATTCACTTTTATATGAGAAATATTACTTGCAAAAAGATTCAAATACAAATCATTTCCACGAACGCCATAAATATATCCGGGTACAGAAGGGATGAAACGACAAAGGTTACTTGGACAACAAGCACAGCCGAACCAAGGTTGACGTGTTGTAGTCCCATCAGCATTGAAAGCATATTTTCCATCACTGGACAGAGGATTCGGATAGAAGAATTTTCCACCATCTACACTTAACCCGGAAATCACGCCATTATATAGCGTACGCTCCAGACAGTCGATATATTTTGCATCTCCATGCAAAAGGAACATTCGTTCATTAAAATAACATTGTGCGATTGCCGCACATGTTTCATTATATGCGGTCAGATTAGGCAATTCATAATTTGCGCCAAAAGCTTCTCCATCATGACGAGATCCTACTCCTCCTGTCAGATAATACTTCTTACTGACAATATTATTCCAGATTGCATCAATGGCCTTTACATAGGCAGAGTCGCCCGTCAATGCTGCTACATCAGCCATACCAGAATACATATATCCTGCACGAACAGCATGCCCTTCTGCCTCTTTCTGATCTACTACCGGTCGGTCACTTTGAGAATAAGCATTTCTTATTTTTGTCTTGCCTCGATAATCAAGAAAATATTTAGCCTCATCAAGATATTTTTTATCTCCAGTGAGCACATATAAACGGGATAAAGCCATCTCTGCAATCTGATGACCTGGTACTATCCGGGCTTGCCCCAGACCAGGACCCACTTCCCTTACCACACAATCTGCATAACGACGAGCTATATTTAACAATTTAGTAGATCCTGTAGCCTGATAATGAGCACAGGCAGCATCTACCAGATGACCTAAATCATAAAGTTCATGGCTTCCCTCTTCTTCACTCTCCCAACGCCTGCTCCCAGACCATGGATGAGGATGCTCAGGATTCTGCGTTCTGGCAGTATAAAGATAGCCATCCGGTTCCTGAGCCTTTGCTATGATATTAATGATACTGTCAATATAAACTTTCAGTTTTTTATCCGGATAGGTTTGTAAAATATAACTTGCACCTTCAATCGTTTTATAAACATCCGTATCATCAAAAGGGAAACCCATGAGCTTTCCAACATTATAGGTACTACTTGGATGAGCTGCACGCTCGAAATTAGCATACCTTCCTTCGCTTTGACATTTACTAAAAGCCAAAGGTATAGTCACCTCACGAAGAGCCTTCAAACGATCTCCCCAAAATGTATTTGCCTCCAATTTGACACTTGTAAAAGGCACCTGAGTATACGGATAGCCAGACTGAATCGATTTCTGAGCAAGAGCCGTCGCTACGGTCATCATACCAAGAAGAATAGTGAATAATGATTTTTTCATGCTATATTAGTTTTTATTCATCTCCATAGACAAGAGTTTACAAAGTTAGCAAAAAAAGTAGTGACAGTATACTTATTTTGCATCATTTAGAAATATTAACCACCAAAATAAAGATCCTAACATTATGCCTTCATAAAAGTTTTTAAAGGAATAAGAATTCTGTTTTCTTTTGCATCTTACAATAAATGATGTAATTTTGCATCTAAAAAATGAAAATCAGGAATCAGACCAAAGGATATATTCTTGGTGCAATATCTGCTATAAGTTATGGTACAAATCCATTATTTGCCATACCTCTATACAAATCTGGGATGAAAGTGGACTCCGTGCTATTTTACCGCTACGCTATTGCCTCTGTGCTAATGGCATTGCTAATGGTATTCCGACATCAATCTTTCAAACTTCAACATCATGATCTGATCTGGCTAATTGTCATGGGATTCCTTTTCAGCTTATCGTCAATATTCCTTTTTTCAAGTTATAACTACATGAATGTAGGTATAGCCTCAACCATTCTTTTTGTCTACCCGATATTGACAGCTGTTATCATGACCGTTTTTTTCCACGAACAACTTTCCTTTACAACTATTTTATCTATCAGTCTTGCAGTACTAGGTATTTTTCTAACCGGAAAAACTTCAACAGGAGAATTGCTTAACTTCAAAGGATTCAGCTTTGCACTTCTTTCGGCAGTTACCTATGCTTTTTATATTGTAGGTTGTGATCGGTCCTCCTTGAAAAGATTATCGAATATCAAACTCAATTTTTATGCTATTCTTTTCGGATCATTTCTTTACATCATTGCTCTCCATGGTTGTACACTACTACAGCCTATTCCTAAGCCAAGCCTTTGGATTGATGCCATTGGATTAGGTCTCTTCCCAACCGTTATTTCTCTTATTTTTCTGACTATGGCAATCAAATATATAGGTCCTACCCCTACAGCCATTCTTGGAGCATTAGAACCTATTACTGCACTCATTATCGGTTGCTTTATATTTAAAGAAGTCCTTAATATAAGAATCATTTCCGGCATTATATTGGTTCTTATGGCTGTCATCGTAATTATAATAGGAAAAGGGAAAAACAAGAACCCAATATATATAATAAAAATCAACCATAAAAGTAAGTAACCTCCATATACTTACTTTAAATCTCTCCAAATCATATAAAAATTTTTCTGTGTGGTGATTGCGGTACTAACAAATATTAATAGCGTTGGCCATCTT
>DAIPMC010000087.1:0-11187 GCA_036768895.1 Prevotella sp.
GTGGTCAATGATCCGTACTTCTCCATTTGGTCACCGTATGATAAACTGACGGACGGCCCGACAGCCCACTGGACCGGATCTCCAAAGCCCCTTGATGGTCTGTTGCGTGTAGATGGTACTGTCTATCGTTTCATGGGTTCAGACTATGGAGATGTCCAGACGGCAGAGCAGGAATCAGTCAGCGTACTGGCTACGGATACCTATTATACTTTTGATTGCGGCCCTGTAGAACTGAATCTGGTCTTTACGGCACCGATGCTGATCCATGACCTGGACCTGATCTCCACTCCGGTGAACTATATCTCGTATCAGGTGAGTTCGAAGGACAAGAAGAGCCATTCTGTCCAACTCTATCTGTCAGCCAGTCCGGAGATTGCTCAGAATAGGACCGACCAGCCCACGCGTTCTCGTAAATTGGACAAGAGTGGGATGGAAGTTCTGGAAAGTGGGACGGTGGATCAGCCCATCCTGGCGAAGAAAGGTGACGGAATCTGCATTGACTGGGGGTATGTGTATCTTCCGGCAGTCAACGGTAAGGTGAGCCTGGGTACGTCCGATGAGGTTCGAAGCAGTTTTGTCAGCAGTGGCCGGTTGCCTGCGGGTGAGAAAGAGATCATCTCTTACAAGTCTTCAACTTCACCGGTTTTGGCCTATGTCCACGATTTCGGACAGGTCAGTGCCCCGACCTCCAGTTATGCCATGTTGGGTTATGATGAGGTACAGGACATCGAGTATATGTACCACCGCTATAAGGGCTACTGGGCCAGGAACGGCAAGACGATATTCGAGGTTTTCAATGACCTGGAGGACCGTTATTCTTCGATCATGGATCAGTGCCGTAGTCTGGACAAGACGATTTATGACGACGGCATGAAGTCGGGTAACGTGCAATATGCAGAGATCCTCTCTGGCTCCTATCGCCATGTGATGGCCGCCCACAAGTTGTTTGAAGATAAGGATGGCCACCTGTTGTTCTTCTCGAAGGAAAATAATTCTAACGGATGTGTGAATACTGTGGATCTTACCTATCCTGAGGCTCCGCTGTTCCTTTGCTATAATCCGGATTTGGAAAAAGCCATGATGACCAGTATCTTCGAGTACAGTCGCAGTGGGCGGTATACCAAGCCTTTCGCGGCTCATGACCAGGGTACTTACCCTATCGCTGACGGTCAGGTCTATGGAGGAGACATGCCGGTGGAGGAATCAGGTAACATGTTGATCCTTTCTTCCATGCTGTGCCAGTTGGATGGTAATACCAGTTATGCGGACCCTTATTGGGATATCCTGACAACGTGGGCCAACTACTTGGTAAAGAATGGGCAGGACCCTGCCAACCAACTTTGTACGGATGACTTTGCCGGTCACTGGGCACATAACTGCAACCTGTCTGTGAAGGCAATCATGGGTATAGAGGGCTATGCCCGTATGGCAGCTCTGAAGGGAGAGCAGGTAACCGCAGAAAAGTATGATAAGATTGCCAGAGATATGGCTCAGTGGTGGTCAGAACATGCAAAAGACGGCGACCATTACCGCCTGTCATTCGACCGTCCGGATACCTGGAGTCAGAAGTACAATATGGTCTGGGATAAATTGTGGGCTACACATTTGTTCCCTAAAGAGGCAATGGAAAGTGAAATCTCCTATTATCTCAAGCATCAGAACAAGTACGGCCTGCCTCTGGACTGTCGGAAGACATATACGAAGAGTGACTGGATCATGTGGACGGCAGCTATGAGTTCGAATAAGAAAACTTTCCTGAAGTTTGTTGATCCGGTCTACAAATATATCAATGAGACCCCTTCACGTGTGCCGATCAGTGACTGGCATGAGACGACCGATGGGAAGATGGTAGGATTCAAGGCTCGTTCCGTCATTGGTGGATACTGGATGAAAGTGTTTCTGGATAAAATGCTGAAATAGAATGATTAATTCATTATTGAAGTTGATTTAATAAAACATTAACAATCTAAACCTATTATTAATTATGAAAATTGAAAAATTGGGAATTCAGTTAGCAGTTTTGATAATGATAGGATGCCTGAGTCTTGTCGTGTCTTCTTGTAGGGACGACAATGATTCTTCGCTGAATTATGGTGTTGGGACAATAACTGGAACGATAACGGATGATTATAATGCCCCACTTGGAGGCGTTGCCGTCCGGGTTGATAGTACGAACATTACATCCAATACTGATGCTAATGGTCGGTATACCTTGACTGGAGTGGATATGGGAAAGCATATTCTTCATTTTACGAAGGAGAATTATCTGACAATGGGAGTTACTGTTACTCCGGTCAGTTATTCTAATAAAGTGGCCCAGGTGGATGCGAGCATGGAATATGCAGCTGCCAAGATTACGGGTGTAGTCCTTGACGCGAAGAATGGGAATGTTCCATTAGCCGGTGTGACTGTAAGCATCGGTGGAAATCAATTCATCACGACAGGAACCGATGGTACATTTACTATTGGAAGCCTGCCACTGGGCTCTTATACCGTCACTTTGTCTAAAGCGGGTTATTCGACGGTTACCCGGAATATAAGTATAGACCAATTCCTTAATGGTATCGCAACAGTTAGTGTGACAATGGGCGGAGAGCAGATCCTCCCCGGTAAAACAATAGATGATTTACAGAATGCAGATCATTGGTTTTACAGTGAATATAGAGGAGGCCGTAACGGGGAGAGCTATCCTCATTGGGATTGGTCTACTGATTATATGGCATCGATGAATTTTTATGGCTCTTGGGAAGAACAGAACGAAGGTACTGCCATTCAGATTAGAAATAATGGTGATGAGCAAAAGAATCCCGCCAATTTGAATGTATTAGACTCGTATGTGTATGGCTTGAAGCATATTACAAGTGATAATGACATCATGACTATTCAGTGTAGAACCCAATCTACTACGGCTGGTGATCCTGCGGTATGGGGCGTTCAGGTGGTTGATTTGTCAAGTGATAATCCTGAGACCGCTAAGGTTGGTGATAATAGAACACTGAACCTTATGGATGGAAGTTACTCAGATGAAGTCTTTGATTTGAGTAAATATATTGGTAAAGACATTATCATTGCCATTGGTACTTACCGTGCAAAAACTGGCGATTACTGGAAGCAATTGTCCTTACGTCGTATTGCCTTTTCAAACAAGGCCATATCTGGCTGGGGATGGATCCCCGGAACGGCTATTAATAATGATTTGTCTGACTGGAACTTAACTCGTGAGATGGTCCGTTCAACAATGGCTCAGACGAAATGGTCTTTTACAGGCATCTCTCCTGAAAATGGAAGTAGGGACAATTATCAGAGTGCTTACCAAGCCTGGCGCGCTGTAGCACATATTGCTGCTGAGTGGTCCTTTGTTCCATTGCATAAAGATACAGAACCATTTGCCAGTGAAGGTTTTGTAATCAAGACTCGTGGTAGTGGTACACCTGTGAGCACGTTAACTCCGGAAGCTTATTTCTATGCAAAATTTGCTGTTCAGACGGGGCATAATAATTTTGTGATGAAATGTCGCAATTTTAGTGGTTCTAATGCTACATACTTCAAACTGACAGCAATCGATGAGAATATGAATGTGGTAGATGTGATTCCTTATAAGGTTACTGCGGATAGTTGGTCTAATGCTAAAGACGGATGTGTCAAATTTATACATCAACGTGGTGGTGCCGGGAAGCCGGAGGAATATGCTACATTTCAGTATGACCTTTCCCAATTTAATGGTAAAAATGTCGTTCTGGCACTTGGAGTCTATAAGGGTGAGGATAATGGAGACGAAAATAAACTTTGTATATATAGTATTAATTTAAACTGAATTTGGAAAATGAATAAATTAAAGTTTTCTATATTGTTGTTATTGTGTTCTTTTTTCTTTGTCAATTGTTCATCAGATAATAGTTCTGACAATAGCCAGATACCTGTTGATACTAAACCTGCTACACCGGAAAAATGGGCTGAGCGGGATCTGACCAGAGCTATTGCTCTTACAGATACGACGGTAGCTCATTATTTTACAGGCTCTGACATGACATTACACAGATACTATAATCCCTATACTCATTCTACCTCATCAGAAGTAGGAAGTGTATGGATGTATACAAGTGCCATTGAAGCCGTTAATTCCGTGATGGATGCTCTAAATGACATGAAAGAGTCGGTTCCTGATCTTTATAATGCTAATTATAGCAGATATGAGGATCTGCTGTCTAAGCTGTACAGTGGGTTGGAGTATTATGCGGGCACCTATACGCTGACATCTTATACCCAGACAAAACAGTGGACGGTTTATAGCGTAGACCGTGGCAGCGCTGCAGGAACGGCCAACGTAGAAGGTGATAAGAATGTATATGATGATCAGGAATGGCTTACTCGTGAACTGATGCGCTCGTACCAGATTACAGGTAAAAAGGAATATCTGGATAAAGCTGAATATCTTGCTGGTTATATCCTTGATGGCTGGGATTGTACACTGGATGCAAACGGTCAGGAAATCGGCGGCATCACATGGGGTCCGTCTTATGTTACCAAACATTCTTGCAGTAATGCTCCGTTGGTTTCTTCTTTAGTCTGGCTCTCTAAAATCTATTCCGGAAAGAGTGATTCGCTTACTTATCGGAAGATTGATGAAAACGGGCATCGTTATACGGTAAATGAAGAGAAGGATAAGTACTATCTGGATTGTGCTGAAAAAATATACAATTGGCAAAAAAAATATCTGATGATGCCTGATGGGGTGTATTATGATCTGATTGGCGCTACACAAAATACTCCACAATATGAAACGGTTGATGGGATACAATATCGGCAGGGAATTCCATTGTCGACACCTTCAGGAATAGCTTATACCTATAATAGTGGTACAATGCTGTCCGGTGGAGCTGATCTGTATAGCGTAACAAAGGATGATGGCTATCTGTCTGATATCAAGTCTCTTACTAATTCAACTTTTTCAGTGTTTGCGGAAAAAGGAGCTGCACGGGAAGGCTATTATTCTTATCCTTTAGATGGATTCAGTACTTGGTTTAATGATGTGCTGATGCGGGGTTACCTGGCTGCTTTTCAGTTTGATTCCGATGCCTCATTGCCTTTAAGCACTTTCCAGGATAATCTGGATTATGCTTATACTAATTATCTTTATAAAGGAATGTTGCCTACCAGCCTGCTTGTCGGGTGGAGCAAGACACCTGCTAATAACAATACAGAAGCAATGTTTGAATTTGCTTTTGCATCGGAATATGCTATGCTTTCTCATTATGCAAGGCAAATGAAGGGATAAAGATCTAACAAATGAACCGATTATGAATAGATTAAAAATTGAATTAATATTGTTCCTGACATTAATATGTACGGGACTTCGAGCTCAGACGACCATAACAGTGACAGGAACTGTTATGGATACTTCTAATGAGCCGATTATTGGTGCCACGGTTTCAATACAGGGTACAAAAAATGTGGCAATTAGTGATATTGATGGTAAGTACTTGCTGAAGGGACCTTCAGATGGTGTATTGATGGTAAATTACATCGGTATGCAACCTTTTAAAGTGTCCATTAACGGGCATTCTACCATTAATGTCGTATTGAAGGAAGATGTCAACCAGCTTCATGATGTTATTGTTGTGGGTTATGGTACGCAAAAACGGGGATCCTTGACGGGAGCTGTTGCAGCTGTAAGTGGCGATGAGATGCTGCATACGAAGACAGAGAATCCTCAAAATATGCTCACTGGCCGTATCCCGGGTGTCAGAGTATGGCAGAAGAGCGCAGAACCGGGTTCTTACAATGATAATTTTGATATTCGTGGCATGGGATCCCCTCTGGTGATTATCGATGGTGTTCCTCGTGATGTAAGTGACTTTCAACGTATGAATCCTGAAGATATCCAGGATATCTCTGTATTGAAAGATGCCTCTGCATCCATCTATGGGCTCCGTGCTGCCAATGGTGTTGTTCTGATTACGACAAAAAAAGGCACAGCCGGACAGACTAAGGTTTCTTATAATGGTTCTTATACGATACAGGTTCCAAAGAATATGCCGGAATTATTGGATGTCTTCAAGTCTATGACTCTGTTAAATGAGAAGGCAATGAACAATGTCAATGGCGGAACCCCTGTATACAACGAACAGTATTTTAAGGATTATGCTGACGGAACACGGAGTACGGCAAATTGGAATAAATTAGTATTTGCCAATTCTGCCCCTGAAACGAATGGGAATGTAACCATATCCGGTGGCAGTGAAAAGACTCAGTATTTTATAGGCTTCGGGTATTTCTATCAGAAAGGGTTTTTCAAGTCAGGTGATTTAAATTACAACAAGTATAATATTTCATCAGATATCACCTCCGAAATATTCAGAGGTTTGACATTGGACTTAAAGATTTCCGGAATGGTTGATCATCAGAATAATCCTTATAGTTCTTCCGTTGATATTATTCGTAATTATTGGCGCCAGGGTACCTTATATCCTGCTTATGCTGACCCTGCTGGCACGATGCTAAGTTATGAAGGCCTTGACTTGGAAGAGAATACGGTTGCGGAGATGACCGCAGATGTTTCCGGTTACCGTAAATATAAAAAGTCTCAATTTCTCACCTCCGGTACGCTTAACTATGATTTCGGGACCATTACCCCTGTTTTAAAAGGTTTAACGGCAAAGGCATTATTGAGTTATGATTATCATTTGGACAACAATGGAATTTACAGGAAGGAATATTATCAATATGCATACGACTCTCAATCACAAAGTTATATCCAGAAATTGTATGATCCGAGCTCTCCGAGCCGCCTGACTCGTGAAAATTATGATAATCAGCAATTCCTTACTCAGTTGACTTTAAACTATAATCGTGATTTCGGACCTCATAATATTTCGGGTGTGTTTGGCTTTGAGTCTCAACGCAGAACGAATGATGGCTTTTATGCCATGCGCAATCTGGCTTTTAATTCACCTTACCTATTTAATGGAGAAGATGATGGTCAGGTTGGTAATAGTTATCCCAGCAGTATTAGTGCAGTTTCTTATGATGCGTTCATTGGCCGATTAAACTATGATTATTCAGGCCGCTATTTGTTTGAAGCACAATTCCGTTATGACGGGAGTTCAGAATTTGCCAAAGGTCACAGATGGGGTTTCTTCCCTTCTGTTTCTGGTGGATGGGTCGTTTCAGAGGAGCCGTTCTTTAAGAAACTCTCTTTCCTTAAGGATATAGACCAACTGAAGTTCCGTGTCAGCTATGGTGTAATGGGCGATGACTCCGGTGCCGGTTATGATTGGATAGCGGGTTATAGCTATCCTTCGACCAGCAGCAATGCAGAGAACGGATATTTCAATCAATATGCTCCAGGTTATGTCTTCGGTGATAAGTTCGTGTATGCAGCTACGCCGAAGTCCATACCGAACGAGGATATATCCTGGTTTAAAGCTAAGGCTTTTGATGTGGGTGTTGATTTCAGCGCCTGGAATGGCTTGTTTGGGTTCACTTTGGACTATTTTAACCGTGAGATGACAGGATTGTATCAGTATCCCACGTCAGAATTTCCTACGGTCATCGGAGCAGATCCACCACGCGAGAATGTTAACAGTAGCCGGAATTTCGGATTGGAACTACAGTTAACCCATCATAATAAAATAGGTCCTAACTTTGTCTATAATGTGAAAGCCATGGGTACAATTACCCGTCAGGAATATCTTACGGCCATTCAAAATGGGCCCTATGCAAACTCGTATAATAAATGGCGCAATGATAATCTGAATAATCGTTATCAGGGGGTCCAGTTCGGATATACCAGTGCAGGTCGTTTCCAGAATTGGAATGATATATGGAACTATAAAATCTATCATGAGAAGGATGTTCTCCCTGGTGACTATAAATATGAAGACTGGAATGGGGATGGAGAGATTAACAGTCTTGATGAGCATCCATACGCTTTTGATCAGACACCGTGGCTGAACTATAGTCTGAGTTTCGATTTTACTTATAAGAATTTTGATGGAAGTTTCTTGTTCCAGGGTTCTGCCCTTGGGTCAATGTCCTATGAGGAACCGTTGTATTCGATCTGGGGATATGGAACTCTAAAGCAATATTGGAACCGTTGGCACCCTGTAGATGAGAGCGCAGATCCTTATAATCCATCTACAATATGGACGAGCGGATACTATGCTTATACAGGCCATTCTCCTTATTCCAATTCTTCTTTTAACCGAGTTAGTACGGCTTATCTACGTTTAAAAAGTATAGAGGTCGGATATACTCTGCCTAGATGGAAGCAGGTGTCAACTTTGCGGCTGCGAGTGTTTGCCAATGCCTATAATTTATTTACCATAACAGGAGTGAAGTTTGTTGATCCTGAACATCCTGATGATGATCTGGGTCGTCTGTATCCGCTGAGCAGAACTTACACTTTTGGTTTGCAAATTTCATTTTAAGCCGATCTCACAGAAAATAACATTAAAGAAGTATGAAAAAATTAATTATATTTTTAGCTGTTTTATCACTTACGGTTTCTTGTGCAGACTTAGATGTGGCGCCCAAGAATGTCGTAACGGCTGATCAATTGCTGAGTGATGAATCAGGGATGGACATCTATCTGGCAAGACTTTACAGTTATATGCCTTACGAAGATTTTAAGTATTTGCCACAATGGGGCTTTAATTTTAATGGATGGCTAGTCAGTATTGGCATAAGCGGAACAGGTGAGTGTCTTGACCGTGATGGAATATGTGCCGCCTTTACGAGTGAGAGTACTCCTTACTGGTCTATGGCTTTCAGGGAGTTACGTGAAGCTAATTTCTTACTTGAAAATTTGCCAAAATACAAAAGTCATTATTCTGAAGCAATGTATAATGATTATCTGGGTGAAGCTTACTATATAAGAGCAACGGTATTTTATGCCATGGCAAGGCGTTTTGGAGGGGTGCCTTTGGTAACGAAGGTCATTGATTATCCTGACAAGAGCGATAATCTGGAAGTTCCGCGTTCTTCTGAAGAGGATACCTGGAATCAGATCCTGGCTGATTATGATAAGGCTGTTGAATTGCTGGAACCGGCAAGCCCCAAGGATGGCTATGCAAATAAATACATTGCCCTTGCCTTCAAATCTGAAGCCATGCTTTATGCAGGTAGTGTAGCTAAGTATAACCAGACCGTATCAGGTTATTTAACTGGCTTGGGACAAAAAACCGGTGTGCGGGTGATTGGATTTGCTCCGGATAAATGGGAAGCAGATTCCAAGAAATATTTTACAGAAGCTTACAAAGCTGCTAAGGAAGTGATCAATTCCGGGATTTATTCGCTTTATATGAAAGATTGGGCAGCAAATGATCCTGAAGCCCAATATAAAAATATGGTTGATATGTTCTTCGATGATAACAGTCCGGAAAACATTGCGGTTAAAAAGTATATTTATCCGACTTCAACTCATGGGTATGATGCCTATAATTCTCCTTTCATTTTCAGGTCACCACTGTCAAGTGGAATGTGTCCGACATTGGATTTCCTGGAGTTGTTTGATGGATTTCCACGGTACGCAGACGGGTCTGTTCGGGTAACGGATGGCACGTCAAATACGACAGGCCATTATCTGATGTATGATTCACCTCTGGATTTCTTTAAAAATGCAGAGCCGCGCCTGCGTGCTTTTGTAATTTTTCCCGGTGACCAGTTTAAGGGTAAAACGATAGAAATCCGTATGGGAACTTATACGGGTGATGTCCCGATCCAGCCTTTCTGGAACGATTATTCATATAATTCGGCAGAGAAGACTTACCAACAATTACCGCAATATTCTCAAAAACCTAAGACGCTCTATCTGAGTCCGAGTAATGGAAGCAGTCAGGAGATAGTACCTTTGGATAATGGCACGACAATGACTGCATCTGGTGAGAATGGTCCTTTTTATGCCAACGGAGAAAGTAGTCTTACAGGTCTTTTAGTGCGTAAGTACTTGAATCCTGATCCTTCTGTTGCTATCGGTGAAGGAAAATCTTCCCAGCACTTTATATTGATGAGGTATGGAGAAGTTCTTTTGAATATGGCAGAGTCTGCCGTTGAACTCTCATTGGCAGGTGTTCCTGCTCCTGATGGTAAAGACTTGCTCCAACAGGCTACGGATGCTGTAAACCAAATCCGTCAACGCGCCGGCGCTACCTTGTTGACCTCAACGATATCAAGTACGGATGCAGGCCGGGATATTGTTCGAAAAGAGCGGCGTAAGGAACTGGCAGCGGAACAGAAGTCGCAATGGGATATCCGGAGATGGCGTGTACAGCATTTTGAAGGACGTGATGGTTTCTGGGGTGAGCAACGCGATAAGAATGCTTATAGCAATAATAGTAATTACCGTTTTCGAGGTCTCTATCCATTCTATTCTACGAAGGCTGGAAAATGGTTCTTTGACGCTCATTTTCAGGCTGTTAGTTTAAAGACTTTCAACTATAATATTCTTGATTACTATTTTGCTATTCCTGATAATGAAGTCTCTAAGAGTAAATATATTGATCAGCAGCCTAATAGATAAGGTTTGAATTTTAATAATGTGAAAATATGAATAAGAAAGTTTTATATATCTTATTTCTTTCGTCTCTCATGCTTGCTTCATGTGACATGTTCGAGATGGATAATTATGATGAACCGAATGAAACCATTAAAGGAGCCGTGGTTGATGATGAAACAGGTGATTCCATTCTCACTGATCAAGGGAGTGAAGGCATAAGGGTAAGGATGCTCCAGTTGGATTACAGTGACAATGCACAGCATAACCCTGACTTCTATTGTATGCCCGATGGTACATTCCAGAATACCAAAGAATTTAAGGGCCGTTATAATGTAACAGTTGATGGTCCGTTTATTCCTATTGTACGTGAGAATTCAGACGGAGTTCCAATCGCTGATGGATCACAAACAGTCAACTTGAAGGGTACAACTAATGTTATATTTAAAGTTAAACCGTTCTTGAAAATAGAATTTGTCGGTTATCCTACCGTTTCCAACGGGATAATAACAGCTAAAGTCAAAGTCGTACGCCGTGTGTCACGGTCTGAATTTCAGTCTTTGATAGAGCCTATGGGCGGATATGATGACAGTTATCCCAATATTACGGATATCCAACTCTTTGTGAGCTATTCATCGACTGTAGGCTATCGTGCACGTGATGAGCGGTGGTCTAACCATATTGATTATAATGGC
>DAIPMC010000088.1:0-554 GCA_036768895.1 Prevotella sp.
TGAAGTAGAATTTCCATCTTCAGTCGCATCTCCTCCAGGGGCGTAATAGCTATCGAAAGAGTGAGAAACATTGTCTGGTGCATTGTAAGAATACTGGAATATATCTTCACTATTTCCACTCTTGAAAGCATCAGAATAATTGTCTGTTAGTTTATATCCCATGGAAAATATTTTCTCAGACGCCTCTTTTACTGCATTCCAGTTATTACAATATAGCATCGCTCTTGCCATTAAAGCATAGGCTGCTCCACTAGTTAAACGACCTGTTGGAGAAGTCGTTTTGGGCAAATTATCTCCAGCATATTTTAAATCTTCATAAATGAAATTCCATCCTTCTTCTTCTGTGTTTAAAGCTTTATTGGTTGAAATTTTAGATAGATCTTCATTGTAAAGAATAGCCTGATGATAACGTTTCATCAACTCAAAATAATAAAGACCTCGGAAAAAACGTAGTTCACCCTTCATTCTTGCAGTTGTTTCTTCATTGAAAGAACCGTATTTTTCTAAATCAGAAAGAGCCTCATTTACTCTTCGAATTAATGTGTATGTAGTGT
>DAIPMC010000088.1:564-2823 GCA_036768895.1 Prevotella sp.
TATGCATCAACATAAGTTGAAGTTAATACTGATCCACCGTAAGATATTTCATTTGGAATATACATTAGCGCATTGTATGTCATGCTGCTATATTTTAATTCATCTGTTAGTCCTTCTGTCATTCCAGCTAAACATTCATAGGTGTTATAACTTCCTATGTCCGCAAGTGAACTATAAAAATAGTTTATAGCTAAGTTTGCATTATCCTCAGTGCTCCATACCAATTTGTCTGAAGTCTTGTCGGTTGGATTTAAGTCTAAATATCCATTGCAGGATTCCTAATAAAGTTATAGTTAAAATTCTGATTATATATTTTGTTTTCATAGGTCTTCTATTTTAAAGGGTTAGAATGTGAGCGTTATACCAATCATATAAGTCTTTTGTTGTGGATAATATCCATTGTTAACACGCGGGGATTCTGGATCAACACCTTTAGGAAGATGGTCTATCGTGAACAAATTAGAACCCTCAACGAAAACTCTAATTTTTTGAATTCCAGTAGACATTATCCATACTTTAGGAAAGGTGTAGCCAATTTGTGCAGATTTCAAGCGCATATAATCACCTTTTTTCATCCAAAATGTAGAAGCAAGACCGTTATCTCCTCCATGACTAGTTTGAGATAAAGTTAAGCGTGGATAAATTCCCTTAGGGTTATCAATATTATAGGAATTTTCAACTAACCAAAGAGGAGAATTGGCTCCTTCTTTAAATGTTTGAGTCCAAATAGTATTATCATCATAGCCATTATAATATGTGCCAAGTAAAGAAACATCAAACTTAAATCCACCCGTAAATTGTAGATCACAATCAAAATTATTCCAACTTCCATTAAGATCTATTCCCGTTGTGATTTGAGGGCGATTATTGCGTCCTATAATAGCTTTATCTTTTTCATCAATAATTCCATCTCCATTAAGGTCCTTATATCTTATGTCACCGATATTTGGTCTTGTTCCATACCATGCTGAATTTGTAATTTCGTCTTCTGAATGATATAGACCATCAGCAATCCATGCACTATAGGCATTAACGCTAGTCCCAACTACTTTTTGCCATGATTGAGCATTAGCACTGTCAGGATAACGAAGCCATTTACTTTTTGAAGTGCTCATGTTAAGGCTTATCCGATAATTAAAAGGTTTCGAATAGACTAAAAATGAGTTTCGATGCGTGAGGGTAAATTCGATTCCTTTTACATCATATCTATTATTGTTTTTATACGTCATATAGTAACCTCCCATAGAAGGAGACATATCTGATCCCATTGACGACAGTAAATCATAATTCAAATTATAGAAATAATCAAATTCAATACCTAGTTTACCTTTCCAAAAGGTTGCATCAAGACCAATATCTTGAGACCGAACTTTTTCCCAGGTCAAGTATGGATTGGCAATGACAGATGTATATACAGATGAAACCGCTGAATTGTTTAATATAACATTGCTCCCGAAAGAATAGGTATTAAGATAGGAATAAGCGGATACATCATCAGAACTTCCAAGTAGACCGATAGAGGTTCGAATCTTGATATCATCTATCCATTTTTTATCCTTCAAAAATGACATACTTGAAATGCGCCATCCTAAGGAGAGAGAGGGGAAAAATCCCCATCTCTTGCCAGATATGTTGCCATTAAATTTATATGATCCATCATAACGGCCACTAAATTCGGCAAGATAAGTGTTGTCATAATCGTATTTTAAGCGGAATACATATCCAGCTGTACGCGTATGTATACTGTAACTGGAAATAGGAGAACTGGTTGATAAAGCAGAGCCAAAACTAAGTTCTGGTAGTTTTGCAAAAGCTACTTTTTCTGCATAGGCTGCAAAATCATTACATTTCCAGTCTCGTTCTTCCGCTAGAATCATAGCATCAATATTATTAAGACCAAATCTATGGCTGTATTCGGTGCTGATTTGCCCTATTAATTGTTCTGTATCGTATTGACCTTCAAACGTGATTGCTTGTGTCTCCACGTGGATCAGAAGCAAGAGTGAAATTATTTAAATCTGACCAAGACTTATAATATGTTAGATATGGTGTTTCCAAATTTTTACTTGAAGATGACAGATAATCATAGGAACCAGTAGCTTTTAATATGAGTCCGGTTAACCATGGAGCGTTGTATTGAATACTAAAATTTGTGTTTATTTCAAAACTGCGTGTTTTTTGGTAACCGGATTCTTCAATTGCAGCTAACGGACTATAAGCAACGCTGGAATTATTAGGTATAGTAGATGTATAATAGCC
>DAIPMC010000088.1:2865-4164 GCA_036768895.1 Prevotella sp.
GGATTATGGATAAATAACCGACTTCCCCGGAACTTTCTGAACCATCGTCAGCACCACCAGATGCATATCCTGGTGTCGAACGGCGTCCTACAGTTCCTACGGCACCAAATGTAATATTGAAATCCTTGCCTACTTTGGAATCAATATTTGTACGGACATTATAACGTCTATAAGTAAAATTGTCAATGTTACCTTTTTGATCCATATATCCCATAGAGAGATAGTAATGAGAATCTTGATTTCCACCTTGTAATGACATATTATGTTTCATGTTAAAGCCTGTACCGAAAACTTTTTTCATATAATCGATATTATCCCAACCATCTGTCGGGTCGTTGTTTAACATGGCTTCTATATTCTTGTTTGAAAACACAGGAATATAATCATTTTTTGAAGAAATAGTTTTATTTGCTAGTTTATCCATCATGTCAGCCATATTATAATAGTATGCATATTGGGGACCATTCATGAATTTTGGGAAATTAGCATTTACCGATGACCCTAATTGACAATCGTATTGTAATGTTGTCTTTCCCGCTTTTCCTTTTTTGGTCGTTACTATAACAACTCCACCTGCTGCATTCAAACCATAGACAGCAGCTGATGCACCATCTTTCAATACGGAGATACTTTCAATATCGTTAGGATCTATATCACTTATGTCTCGAGGCATTCCATCGACAATATATAATATGCTATATTGTGAACCTCGAACCCGAAGACTTGCTTGATCATTTCCCGGTTCTCCCGATGTTTGTATTGATGATATACCTGGAAGACGTCCACCGAGTAAACTGGAAATATTTGTTGAAGGTGATTTTAATAATTCATCACCATTAATTGCAGAGACAGCACCTGTAAGTGATTGCTTTTTTACTGTACCATATCCAACGACGACGACATCATTTAAGGTGGATTGATCGTCCTTCAATATGATGTTAATGATATTCCGACCTTTGATACTTACTTCTTGTGATTTCATTCCAATATAGGAAAAGATAAGTGTGGCATAGTTTGAAGTTTTAATATTATATCTACCTTCTATATTTGAAATTGTCCCTGTTTTCGTTGTGCCCTTAATCGAAACAGTTACACCCGGAAGAGGATTCCCTGAAGTGTCCTTGATGATTCCAGTTATTGTACTTTGTGCAAAGCCTGATAGAGTAGATAAACACATAAGAAGAATTACGACAATTTTTTTTCTTTGTAAAGAGAAACTGTTTACGATCAATAAGTTACCCATGGTCTTAATTTTTAAAATTTTGCATAACAAATGTTTTTATAAACCATTATGTATAT
>DAIPMC010000088.1:4211-5035 GCA_036768895.1 Prevotella sp.
CAGGGAGAGTTAAAGACAAACTTTGAATGTCTTTGCTTCCAATATTATTTGAGCCCACTGAATTAATAGCTTTAATATTTATTTTACCGGATTTTTGTAATATATAGTCCTATATTGGATCAATTAATAGAAAATTAGTTTTGCCGTTAAAGACAACTTGAGAGGATTTTTGGCAGTTTCATAAAAGGCTTGCCAATTTTAGAATGATTCAAATCGTTGCACTTCTGCAGGTGCCGTATTAGTGAAAACTTATAACTTTCTCCCAATCTTCTGGGTTAATAATTAAATATATTATTATAGGGTTACTAATTAATAATTTTGTTATTATATAGCTGCAAATATATATATTATTTTAATAACTAGATATGATTTAGATGTATTTTTTGCTTTAGTGGCGATAATTTATATGATGTTAACATTCTGAATGAATCATAAGGGCATTTGGTTCTGATAAGTGCTTTGCTGGTTTACACCTATTATATTATTAAATATGCTATTTGACCCTTTATATTGATTCTCGGATTTCATCAGATTGATTTTTAAATTCACATAAATGCTTTTAAATTTTTCAGATTCACGAATAATGTTTATCTTTGTGAGATAAGATAATCAGACCGTTTGTTGAAGACGATTTCTTTATTTCTCTATAATACCGAAAAATATTAATAATAACAGATATGAAATATAAGACCCTTTCTCTTTTGGGTGTATTCCTGTTTGCCTCAGCTACCATTATAGCTAAAGACATCAATTATACGAAAGGAATAGGTGTATATCCGGGTGATCCAACTGAGAATAAAGCTCCTGTATTAAAAAAAGATTTT
>DAIPMC010000088.1:5089-10879 GCA_036768895.1 Prevotella sp.
CTTGTGCTTCTTCCTCCCTGGACTATAACTTGACAGCTCAATTAGCTACAGATGGAATCTTGTCTTCTGGAGAACCTTCTGCAATTACAGTTTCGACTAATAGTGGCCTTCTTGACTTGCGGGATAAAGAAAAAACATTTGATGGGAATGTCGTATCCAGTAATGTTCTTACTGGAAGTGATGCTTTTATCCAGTTTGATTGGACTGGGATGAAGATAGATTTGACTTCTTTACATCTTTTAGGAGAGGTCGCCTTTGATCCTAAAGTTTCGACAAAAGGATATACAATTCAGATATTGGCTTCGGATGATGGCCAAAGATGGAAAGAGGTGGGTAGATTGGAAAGTCCAGATTTACCAGGAGAAGCTACAAAGCAACTCGTGAGTTCAGATCCGAATAAACAGGAATCGATAGAAAAACTTCCGTTAAGACGTTTGGATGTTGAATTACCCATTAAGAATCCGGGTAGGTTCAGCCATTTGCGGCTGAATCTTCTGATGCCAGGATGTGCATATTGGCGTATCTATGAACTGGGGCCCAAAAAGGATGGACATTTTGCTGATGAAAGTTGGATGCCTTCCTATCACTTTAATAGTGCGTGGGTTTCAAAGAGATTGAAAGGTCTGTCGGATCAGACACAATGGCTTGATGTTGATCTTGGAACTGATGTCAACTTTAATCAAGTGAATTTATATTGGCTTCATCGACCTTTAAGAGGGAAAATTCAGGTATCGGAAGATTCTGAAAGATGGACAGATGTAGCTGAATTACATCATGGGAATGGGCTTATAGATAATGTTTCTTGTAACGGCCGAGGTCGTTACGTGAGACTCCTCATGGAAAAGCCTGATAGCTCGTTGTCTTATGGATTGAGAGAAATTCAGGTTATGGGGAAGGGTGGACTAAGTGTGGCAAAGAAGTCCACGACACCTTTGGAAATTAATGCTTTACAACTGAAAAAGTCTGATTTCCAATTTGATAGAAATTGGATAACACGTCGTGATAAAGATTCACATTGGATTTGTGCAACTGTTCCTGGGACCGTCTTGACAAGTTATATGAACATCGGGGCTGTACCAGATGATCGCTATGGTAATAATATGCGACAGATTTCTGAGTCTTTTTTTAATTCAGATTTCTGGTATCGTAATACATTTAAGGTTGAGAACCTGAGACACACGACAGACGGGATAAAATATTATTTGAATTTTGACGGTATCAATTGGAAAGCAACGGTTTTCTTGAATGGTAATAACCTGGGAAGCATAAATGGCGCTTTTATACGTGGGCGTTTTGATGTAACCAAGTACCTGAAGAATGGCGAAAATATACTTGAAGTAAAGATCATCCATAATGCACATATCGGGCCGGTAAAAGTCAAGAACGCAGAAAGTACTGATATTAATGGAGGAGTGTTGGGAGCTGACAATCCTACATTCCATCCTACTATTGGATGGGACTGGATTACCAGTACTCCTGGACGTGATGCAGGTATCTGGAATGATGTGTACCTTTCTGCCGATAATGGAATTCACCTGCACGATCCGTTAGTTACGACAACGTTGGACCATCCGGATACGCTGGCTACGATAGTACCACAGTTGATGGTGAAAAACGAATCAAGTTCTTCCCGTACTGTTAAGGTAAAGGGATGGATAGGTTCTATCTCTTTTGAGAAAAACGTGCATCTTCTTCCTTTTGAGGATAAGGAAGTATGCTTCTCTCCCGATGATTTCGTACAGTTGAAGCATCGGAAAATGCACTTGTGGTGGCCAAATGGTTATGGTGAACCTTATCTGTATAGAGCCGGTTATGCTATATCGACTACTGGAAGTAAGAATGTGCACATCATTAAAAATGATTCCCTGACTTATCAGGCAGGTATCCGTGAAGTTACCTATAAGGATATGCTCACTACTCTTAAGATGTATATCAATGGTAAACGTTTTATCCCGCTTGGTGGAAATTGGGGGTTCTCGGAAATCAATCTGAATTATCGTGGTCGTGAATATGATGCGGCTGTGAGATACCACAAGGAAATGAATTGCAATATGATTCGTAACTGGGTTGGGCAGATAGGTGATGATGAGTTCTACCAGGCGTGTGATAAATATGGTATTATGGTCTGGCAGGATTTCTGGCTTGCTAATCCTTGGGATGGACCGGATCCATACGATGACAAAATGTTCTTGGCAAATGCAAAAGATCTGATCCTGAGAATACAAAATCATTCTAGCATTGGCATTTATGTCGGTCGTAATGAAGGTGATCCTCCTGCTTCTCTTAACAAACCTTTACAGGAATATGTTGAGGCTTTGCATCCCCAGTTAGGGTATATACCTAGTTCGGCCGATTATGGAGTTGGGGGACATGGACCTTATGGGGTGAAATCTGCAACTTTCTATTTTTCACATTTGAATGATAAACTGCATTCAGAAAAGGGGATGCCGAATGTAATGAACTATGAGAGTTTGTGCCGTACTTTGAGACCTGAAGATCTCTGGCCGCAGAATATTGCTTGGGGGCAACATGATTATACCATACATGGTGCTCAGAACGGTCAGTCTTTCAATGATATACTCCGTGAACATTTTGGCGCAGCAACCAGTGCCAGACAGTTTGCCGAACAGGCTCAATGGTTGAATTATGATGGCTATAGGGCAATGTATGAAAGTGCAGAGGAGAATCGTTTAGGACTTCTTATCTGGATGAGTCATCCTTGTTGGCCGACAATGGTCTGGCAGACTTATGATTATTTCCTTGATCCAACTGCTGCTTATTTTGGCGTTAAAAAGGCCTGCGAACCTTTGCACGTTCAGTTTAATCCGGTTAAGAAAGTTGTAGAAGTAGTCAACTTATCGAAAGGTAATCAGGATAGACTTATGTTGAAGGCTCAGATTCTGAATATGTATGGAAAGCAACTTTTCGAGAAGTCCGTTCCTGTAAGCATAAAAGAAGATGAAACGGAAGACATTTTACCTCTTGATCTTCCTGATGAGGAGGTCTATTATATCCGTCTGTTTCTTTCTAATGGGAAACATCTGATATCGGAGAATTTTTATGTCGAAGGAAAGACTGAGAATAACTGGCAGGCTTTGGACACACTTCCTAAAGTGCGTGTGAGCTCAAGTGAGCAGTTTAAGAGGGTAGGTGATGAATACTATGGAACAGTGACGATTGATAACCCAAATCCTACTCCGGCCTTGATGCTCCGCTTGAATCTCATGGGAGCTGATGGAAAACAGATTCTTCCGGTTATTTACAGTGATAACTATTTTCCTCTAATGCCGGGTGAACATAAAACCGTACATATTAGCTATCATATAGCAGATGGAAGGGACCTAGCTGCGCATGCGGCTATCAGTGGATTTAATCTTTCGGGTAATTAAGAGACATGGCAGTCTGTTAAGTACCCTAACGATATTATTGCTTCCCAATCAATTGTGAAATCAGTTGGTTGGGATTTTTTTGTTTGAGAAATACTATAGCAAACATAAAAACGGGGCTGCATCTCTCGACACAGTCCCGCCGCAAACTTTAACAACCCATAGAAATAGATGGGCCATTATTAGAGTTTTATCTTATAAAGAGTAACTCTCGGTATTTAGGCAAAGTCCAGAGTTCATCACTAACGAGAAGTTCCAGGTGGTCAATCTGATAACGGATTTCTTCCATCTTAGGAGCGATTGTGTCGTGATAAGCAACGGCCTTTGTGCGGGGATCTTCGATCTTGTTAGCTACCTTGCGGGCATTGATCAACTCCTCTACACCAGTTTCAATCTTCTGGTTACGTTCAGCGATTTCCTTGATGAGTTTGACATTACGAGTCGTGAGCTCTTTGCCTTCTTCGCGTCCGAAGATATCGATCAGGCTTTCTACATTTCTTGCCAGTTGGCTTTGATAATGTGTGGTAACCGGAAGGATATGGTTCATGGCGAGATCACCCATGACACGAGCTTCAATCTGAATCTTCTTGGTATAGGTTTCCCATTTTACCTCATCACGAGCTTCCAGCTCATTTTTGCTTAGTACCTTCTGGTCTTCAAACATCTTGATACTATCTGAATCCAAGTACCGATCAAAGCATACCGGGCATGAAGGCTCACAATCCAGTCCACGTTTCTTGGCCTCAGTAATCCACTCATCGCTATAGCCATTACCTTCGAAATGGATAGGGGTTGAGGTCTTGATGTCTTCACGGATAATATCAAGAATAGCAGATGTCTTTTCTTCACCTTTGGCAATCAGGGCATCCACACGATTCTTGAAGTTGGTCAAAGCTTCAGCAACAGCAGTATTGAGCACGATCATTGCCGATGCGCAGTTAGCTTCTGAACCAACAGCTCTGAATTCGAAGCGGTTGCCTGTAAAAGCAAATGGAGAAGTTCTGTTACGATCCGTGTTATCCTTGAAAATCTCTGGGATTTCCGGAATATCAAGAGTTACCCCCTCTTTTCCTTTGAGTCTGAAAAGATCTTTTTTGTCTGACTTTTCAATATGGTTAAGGAGTTCGCTTAACTGTTGACCGACAAAAGCAGAAATGATAGCAGGAGGTGCTTCGTTGGCGCCCAGGCGGTGAGCGTTGGTGGCACTCATGATAGAAGCTTTGAGCAGTCCGTTATGTTTATAAACAGCCATCAGGGTTTCCACGATGAATACAACAAAACGAAGGTTGTCCATAGGAGTCTTGCCGGGTTTGTATAGTAAGATGCCAGTATCAGTACTTAGACTCCAGTTGTTGTGCTTGCCACTGCCATTGATTCCGTCAAAAGGTTTTTCGTGGAGAAGAACCTGGAAACCATGTTTGCGGGCTACTTTCTTCATCAGAGACATCAACAGCATGTTGTGATCAACAGCCAGGTTGCATTCTTCGAAAATAGGAGCCAATTCAAATTGATTGGGAGCTACTTCATTATGGCGTGTCTTGCAAGGAATTCCAAGTTCGAGAGCTTGTATTTCCAGATCTTTCATAAATGATTGTACACGTTCTGGGATGCTTCCAAAATAATGGTCGTCCATCTGCTGGTTCTTTGCAGAGTTATGTCCCATCAGCGTCCTGCCAGTCATAATCAAATCAGGGCGAGCTGCAAAGAGATCCGAGTCAACAAGAAAATACTCCTGTTCCCAACCCAGATTTGCATGGCATTGCTTGACGTCAGAGCCGAAATACTGGCAGACATTCGTTGCTGCTATATTGACAGCATGCAAAGCACGTAGTAATGGCGCTTTGTAGTCTAGAGCTTCTCCTGTATAAGAAATGAAGATGGTAGGAATGCAAAGCGTGTCATCCATGATGAAAATAGGTGATGTTGGATCCCATGCTGAGTAGCCGCGTGCCTCGAAGGTGTTTCTGATGCCACCTGAAGGAAAACTAGAAGCATCTGGTTCTTGCTGGACTAGTAATTTTCCAGAGAATTCTTCGATCATTCCTCCCTTTCCATCGTGTTCAATGAAGGCGTCATGCTTCTCGGCTGTACCTTCTGTTAGAGGCTGAAACCAATGGGTATAGTGAGTTACACCATATTCCATTGCCCACTGTTTTATGCCACCTGCCACTGCATCAGCAATAGAACGGTCAAGACGAGTTCCATTGTCGATGACATCTATAAGTTTCTTAAAAACGTCAGCTGGAAGATACTTGTACATCTTGGCCCGATCGAATACATACTTGCCGAAGTATTCGGCTGGTCTTTCGGCTGGAGCTTTTACTTCCAGAGGCTTTTTGCGTGATGCCTCTGCGACTGCGTCAAATCTTAAGTTCATGTCTTTTAGCATTTTTGTGGTCCTTCC
>DAIPMC010000089.1:0-10786 GCA_036768895.1 Prevotella sp.
GTCCATCCATAGTCTGTATAAGATCTCCAAATACCGTAGCAATGATACCGATCAGCCGCCGCAGTTGTCTACCCTTGGTACGGGCGCATGGAATCGCCTGAAGGAAAAGGCGAAGAAGAAAATCAAGGACATCGCCCGTGATCTGATCAGGCTCTATGCAGAACGCCGTAAGGAGAAGGGATTTGCTTATAGTCCTGATAACTATATGCAGCACGAACTGGAGGCGAGTTTTATGTATGAGGATACTCCGGATCAGTATAAGGCTACTCAGGATATAAAGCTGGATATGGAATCCTCCCGTCCTATGGACCGTCTGGTCTGTGGTGATGTGGGCTTCGGGAAAACGGAAGTGGCTGTCCGCGCATCCTTCAAGGCTGCCTGTGACTCGAAACAGGTTGCTGTCCTGGTTCCGACTACCATACTGGCTTATCAGCATTACCAGACCTTTATGCAGCGTCTGAAGGATATGCCGGTACGCGTGGATTATCTTTCGCGTGCCCGTACGTCAAAGCAGACAAAAGATATTCTGACTGATCTGGAATCAGGAAGGATTGATATTCTCATAGGTACACAGAAATTGCTTGGGAAGTCGGTGAAATGGCATGATCTCGGACTTCTTGTCATTGATGAAGAGCAGAAGTTTGGCGTATCTACAAAGGAGAAATTACGGAAATTGAAAGTGAATGTGGACACACTTACCATGTCTGCAACGCCTATTCCACGTACATTGCAGTTTTCTCTTATGGGAGCGCGTGATATGAGTATTATCCGTACTCCGCCGCCTAACAGGTATCCGATCCATACGGAAGTGAGTACATTCGGACATGAGGTCATTGCCGATGCCATCAATTTTGAGATGAGTCGTAACGGACAGGTGTTCTTTGTCAGTAACCGGATATCGAATCTTCCTGAACTGGCAGATATGATCCATAAGTATGTGCCTGACTGCCGTATCGCCATAGGTCACGGGCAGATGCGCCCGGAAGAATTGGAAAAGATTCTGATGGGTTTCTGCCAATATGATTATGATGTCCTTTTGTCTACGACGATTGTAGAGAACGGTATAGATATTCCAAACGCAAATACGATTATCATCAATGATGCGCATCGTTTCGGACTTGCTGACCTGCATCAGATGAGAGGGCGTGTCGGGCGTTCTAACAAGAAAGCATTCTGCTATCTGCTGGCTCCGCCGAAGAGCAGTCTGACTACTGAGGCGCGCCGTAGGTTGGAAGCACTGGAGAGTTTCTCTGAACTCGGTAGTGGCTTCAATCTGGCTATGCAGGATCTGGATATCCGTGGTGCCGGCAACCTGCTGGGGGCTGAACAGAGTGGATTCATGGAAGATCTCGGATATGAAACTTATCAGAAGATTCTCTCACAGGCTGTCACTGAATTGAAGAATGAGGAATTCCAGGATCTCTATTCTGAAGAGATGCAACAGGGACAGGTCATAACTGGGGATGATTTCGTAGATGACTGTGCTGTTGAAAGTGACCTTGAGATGTATTTCCCGGATAATTATGTGCCTGGGAGTAGTGAGAGGATGCTGCTCTATCGTGAACTCGATCAGATTGAGGATGACCATGCCCTGGAGGATTACCGGAAACGGCTCATTGACCGTTTTGGTCCTGTACCACGGGAGGGTGAGGAACTGATGCGGGTAGTCCAACTCCGGAAGTTGGGCAAGCATCTGGGGTGTGAGAAGATTATTCTCAAACAGGGGAATATGCAACTCCAGTTTGTCGGCAATGACAAGAGTCCGTTCTATCAGAGCCAGACCTTTGCCAAAGTGATCAGTTATGCTGCCAGAGCTGTACGGCGGACGAAACTTTATGAGCGCAATACGCATAGGCTGATGACCGTTAAGAACGTTCCTTCTGTAGAGGATGCTTGTCATTTACTTGAAGAAATCAGTAAATAAATCCATACCCTATTCGTGGTATTTTTCGGAGAAAACAATAGAAAAATTTGTTTATCTCATGAAGAATATCTATTTTTGCGATTGATGAAACGATTCATTACGTGCCTTTTAATCACTCTCATGATGGTTGGTACCGTCGGAGTTGACCAGACGCTCCATTATTGTGATGGAGAGTTGATAGGCTTTATCATGGATGGTTTCAAATACCAGAATCAGAATGGTGACGATATGGCAAAGACTATGGGGATGGATATGAGTTCTCATTGTTCTCATTGCCGTTTTGTTCATTATGCTTATCGCGTATCTTCTTTTGTACAGGGAACTCAGATTGCGGTTCAGCCTGTACTGATTTCAGATGACTGGTTTCATGGATTTTCCGGAGTTCTTCCAGACCCTTTATGTATGGTCTTAGGAAGTAATGAGGAGGAGTTCGGACTTTATCAGTCTCCTTATCATTCTTTGAAGATACCATTAGGAGAAGGATTACGTGCTCCTCCGGCAATCGTATAATTTATTTTATTTGCTTTCTGAATGGAGATTCTGCGTGTTGGCAGAAGTTCTATGCAGCCGTATATTTGTATGAGTCTCGGAACTGTCATCTTTTTGCGTGATCGTCTGTAGAGTTACATTTATACTGTCTGATGAAATCAGAAGGCCGTTCAATCGATTTTATCTATCTGTAGTTTCCTTTTAACTATATTCAGGTGAAATCGGAAATTATAAACATAAATTATATGCTGTCGGAATGCTTAATAAAATTATAAAGTACTTTCTGCATAACCGGATTATATCAGCTCTGGTTTTGATAGCAGTCATTATCGGCGGAGCCGCCACGGCACCGTTTGACTGGCATACGGGTATCATCCCCCGGGATCCGGTTTCTGTAGATGCAATCCCTGATATTGGGGATAATCAACAGATAGTGGCAACAGAATGGATGGGACGTTCTCCTAAAGATGTGGAGCAACAGATTACTTATCCGCTGACAACTTCTTTATTGGGTATACCTGGGGTAAAGTCGATTCGGTCTACCTCTATGTTCGGTATGTCTTTCGTATATATTATATTCAAAGATAATGTAGATTTCTACTGGAGTCGTTCACGGATTCTGGAAAAATTGAATTCTTTGCCTTCCGGTTTGCTTCCTGATGGGGTCAAACCGAGTCTGGGACCTGATGCCACGGCATTAGGACAGGTGTTCTGGTATACATTGGAGGGACGTAATCCGAAGACGGGACAACCTGCCGGAGGCTGGAGCCCCGAAGAACTCCGTACCATTCAGGACTATCAGGTGAAATATGCACTGAATTCTGCTGACGGGGTTTCTGAGGTTGCTTCTATCGGAGGTTATGTCAAGGAGTATCAGGTAGATCTTGATCCGGATGCCATGAGGTCTTTCGGAATCAATCTGGATCAGGTGATGAAAGCTGTGAAAAATTCCAATATTGATGTGGGCGCAGGTACGCTTGAGATCAATAAGGTGGAATATCAGATCCGTGGACTGGGCTATGTGAAGAATCTGAATGATCTGGAAAATGCGGCGATTACATCTCGTGACGGTCAGCCTGTACGGGTTAAGGATGTGGCTCATGTCAGTTTTGGCCCGGCTGAACGCCGTGGAGGACTGGACAAGGAAGGGCAGGAGGCTGTTGGTGGTGTCGTCGTGGCACGGTATGGCTCTAACTCCATGGATGTGATTAAACAGGTCAAGGATAAAATCAAACAGATCGGAAACAGTCTGCCTCAAAAGACATTGCGTGACGGATCGGTTTCCAAAGTGACTGTCGTTCCTTTTTATGACCGTACGCAACTCATCAAGGAAACGATTGGAACCCTGGACAGTGCTCTGAACCATGAGGTGCTGATCTGTATCATTGTCGTGCTCATACTGGTCTTCAATTTGCGTACTTCGGTAGTCGTGGCCAGTCTGTTGCCCCTTTCTGTATTACTTACGTTTATTGTCATGAAGTTGACGGGCATAGAGGCGAATGTCGTCGCTCTGTCCGGCATAGCCATAGCCATTGGCGTGATGGTGGATGTTAGTGTCGTCTTTATGGAAAATACGTTACGGCACTTGCATGAGTTACATGATGAGGACGGGCATGTCAGGGGACAGGAACTTGAAGATGTAATCTACCATTCTGTGACGGAAGTTTCTTCAGCTATAGTAACGGCCATGATTACGACTATCGTAAGCTTCCTGCCGGTATTTGCCATGCAGGCGCAGGAAGGTAAGATGTTCCACCCCTTAGCGTATACGAAGACATTTGCCTTGGCCTCGGCACTGGTCTTAGGACTCATCTTATTACCGACATTGGCTTATTGGATTTTCTCGTTGCATCTGCCTGTTGTCAGATGGCTGTCTCCGGTTATCAACCGGATAGAACCTTTGCACCGGTGGATAGCTGCTAAGAAAGACTCTTGTTATCGTAAACACCTGCATAGATTGGCTATAGGCTTCGTGGTCCTGATGGCGGTGTATGTGCTTGCTTCGACCTGGCTGCCTTTAGGGCCCGGTCAAGGAATCTTCCTGAACACGTTGTTCGTGGCAGGTATTGTAACTGTTATTCTGGCAGCATTGTGGCTGTTGGTGATCTATTATGAACGGATTCTCCGTTGGTGTCTGACCCATCGTTGGCAGTTTATGCTGGTTCCTTGTGTGACACTTGTTCTGGGACTGTTGATCTGGTCACATACCGGCAAGGAGTTTATGCCGAGTCTGGATGAAGGTTCTTATATGCTGATGCCTTCGAGTATGTCCAATTCCGGCGTGGAGGCGAATATCAATTATGTAAAACTTTTAGACCGGCGTGTCAAGATGATACCTGAGGTGGAATCTTCCGTCGGGAAATGGGGACGTGTCAATTCTGCACTTGACCCGGCTCCGACTTCCATGTATGAGGTGACGGTTAACTATTATCCGGAGTATAAAATCGGTGCGGATGGTAAGCGTGCCCGTTTCAAGACTGATCATAAGGGACGTTTCCTGCTTGCAGGAGGTGGCTTGTATGATCCTTCGGAAGGTTTCCGGGTTGTACCGGACGATAGTTTGATCCCCAGTTCTCATGGTCAGTATTATCGCCAGTGGCGTCCTGAGATCCGGACAAAGGATGATATCTGGACTAAGATTTCGGAGGCAGCGGCGCTCCCCGGACTGACCGGATCACCTAAACTGCAACCGATAGCCACGCGTGAGGTGATGCTTTCTACAGGACTTCGCTCTCCTATGGGCCTGAAGGTCTTCGGTCCTGATCAGAATGCTATAGAAGCAGCAGGCTTGCAGTTGGAGAAAGCTTTGAAACAGGTTCCCATGGTAGAGAAATCATCGGTTTATTATGACCGTTCTGAAGGTGCACCCTATATTGAGATTCATCTTGACCGGGAGAAAATGGCACGTTATGGCATACAGGTGAACGATTTGCAGAATATCATCTCGACAGCCATTGGAGGAATGGAGGAAAGTGTGGCTGTTGACGGACGTAATCGTTTTCCGATCCGTGTACGCTATGCACGTGAGTTGCGTAATGATCCTGATGCAATGGGGCATATCCTGATCCCTGCTTCCGACGGGAGCCAGATTCCACTGAGCGAGGTGGCCTCCCTGCATTTTACCAATGGCGCGACGATGATCAAGAGTGAAAATGCTTTTCCTGTCGGCTATGTTACCTTTGATAAAGTGGGGAATACTGCTGAGGTGAGTGTGGTGAATCAGGCTAAACGATACCTTGACAGTCAGGTAAAATCTGGAAGGATTGTCCTGCCTAAGGGTGTTTACTATCAGTTTACGGGCAGTTATGAGCAGGAAGCTCATGCCACGAAACGGCTGGCCCTGATTATTCCTGTTGCTCTGTTGTGTATTCTGATGATCCTCTATTTCCAGTTTAAGTCAGTTACGGCTTCCCTGATCCATTTCTCCGGTGTATTTGTTGCCTTTGCAGGCGGATTTATCCTGATCTGGCTTTACGGGCAACCGTGGTTTATGAACTTCAGTATAGCGGGGATGAATATGAGGACACTTTTTGGAATGCATACGATCAATCTGAGCGTAGCAGTCTGGGTAGGGTTTATCGCCTTGTTTGGAATAGCAACAGACGATGGGGTCTTGATGGGGACTTATATCCATCAGGTCTTTCTTCATGACCGGCCGGATACGAAAGAAGGTATCGTGGAAGCTGTGGTGCGTGCCGGACTGAAACGTGTACGGCCTGCATCGATGACTACGGCAGCGACGCTGATAGCTTTGTTGCCGGTACTGTCTTCTACCGGAAAAGGTTCTGATATCATGGTTCCTATGGCTATTCCTACTTTTGGCGGTATGTTGATACAGACGATGACCATGTTTGTGGTTCCGGTCTTGCAATGTGCCTGGCGTGAGAATGTGCTGAAGAATAAATTGAAACGTGAGAAAAAGGAGTTAACAGTATGAAAAAGATAGGTTTGATGGTAGCAGTTGCTGCGTTGGCGTTCAGTACAAGAGCCTTTGCCCAAACGGACAGCTTGCAGAATTATATGGTGATGGCTGTTCAGAACAGTCCGGCGGTACGTGCGGCTTATCGTAGTTATGAGGCTGCCTTGCAGCGTGTTATTCCGGCCGGGACACTGGATGACCCGCAGATTTCGGCTGATATCTATCCTAAACCGATGACCCATGTAAATGGCAAGACGATAGCTGACATCAATATCATGCAGATGTTTCCGTGGTTTGGAACGCTTAAGGCTGCCCGACAGGAAAAGTCCTGGATGGCTGAGGCTGCTTACCAGCAATATAGGGAAGTGGGTCTGGCTCAAACTTTGGTTGTTCAGAAATTGTGGTATAGGATGTTGTCACTCCAAGAACAGATCCTGACGGTTCAGGAGAATATCCGCCTGCTGGAGAACATCAAGAAGGTGGCTTTATTTAAGTATAAAACGCCTGATGTCATGTATGGCATGGGAAAGGGCAGTGGGGGTAAGGCGAAGATGAGTGACCAACTTCGTATCCAGGTTGAAATAGAAAAACTTCAGGAGCAGGAAGAGGATGTTAAGTCTCAACTGGCAACCGGGATGAAACAATTTAATATTCTGCTTCATCGCAATGAGTTGCTTTCCGTAGCCCTTCCGGATACGCTTTCTGAGTCTCTGATGCCTCTTGTGAAGGTAGAGGATATTGAATCGAGGAATCCGCAACTAGTCTTGTTGAAGGCTCAGGGGAAGTCTTATCTGGCTCAGGCTGAGAAGGCCCGGAAAATGGGATTGCCGATGTTTGGCGTCGGAGTGGGCTGGATGTTCAATGAGAAACGGAATATAGATAATACGACAGGCGATATGACTGGCAGCGGCAGTATGGGACACATGAATGGTATGGATATGCCGATGGTGATGCTGAAAGTCTCCCTGCCTATCTATCGTAAGAAGGTTAAGGCTCAGGAGCGTGCTGCTGCTTTGATGAAAGCGAATACGGATGAAAGTTATATGGATCAGGTTGACCGGATCAGGAGCCGCTATGACGGAATTATCCGTGAAGGTGAAGAGGCAAGACGAAAAATAGAACTTTGTGATAAGGAAAGCCGGATCCTTGACCATACGATCACTTTGATGAGTGCCGAGTATGTCAATGGAACTTCTTCCATCACGGATATCCTGCAGACTCAACGGATGTTGATTGATTTCAAGTTGAAGCGAAATGATGCGGTTGCCGCCTACGACACGGCTGTAGCGGAGATGGAAAACTTGGCAGCCGTAAATGATTTCAGTATAAATAAGGAAAAACTATGAAACAGAAAATCATAAAGATATGGAGGTCCAATAAATGGATCAAATATGTCCTGATCTTATTGGCAGGATTGTTCTTGGGCTGGTTGTTCTTTCATTCTTCTTCTATGGAGAAGAGGCCTGCTACGGAGCATCAGAATCATAAGACTCAGATATGGACGTGTTCCATGCACCCTCAGATCAGACTGAACCATCCTGGGAAATGCCCGATCTGCGGAATGGATCTGATTCCGCTGAAGACGGGCCACTCATCGGTGATGAGCATGGACCCGGATGCGGTTCAGATGAGCAGTGAAGCCATGGCTCTTGCTGATGTGGAGACGGCTGTCGTGGGTGGAGGGGCTGTCAACAGGCAAATCCGTCTCTTTGGTAAGATCACCCCGGACCAGCGGACACAGCAGTCCCAGACAGCATACGTCGCAGGTCGTATTGAACGGTTGTTTGTGAATGCCGTCGGTGACCGGGTCTCGAGAGGACAGACTATAGCCATTATCTATTCTCCGGAGTTGTATACTGCTGAGCAGGAATTGGTTGAGGCGCTGCAATTTGGTGATATTCAGCAGCGGAAGGTATTGGTAGAGGCTGCTGTGGAGAAACTCCGGTTGCTGAATGTGGCTGATGCACAGATCCGCCGGGTTCTGAGAAACCGGAAACCTTCTCCTTTTGCAGAACTGAAAGCGAATACGTCTGGTACGGTTATCGCCAAGAGTGTCAACCAAGGTGATTATGTCAATCAGGGTGCCGTCCTGTTGCAGATTGCCAACCTGTCGACAGTATGGGCCGTGTTTCAGGCATACGAGGATGATTTGCCTTTCATTCATGTAGGAGAGATTATTCATTTTACGGTTGAGGCTGTTCCCGGAAAGGTGTTTACCGGAAAAATATCATTCGTTGATCCGGTCATTGATGATAAGACCCGGACGGCTGGGGTGAGGGTCATTCTTATAAACCGGGGAGAAATTTTCAAACCGGAAATGCTGGTATCGGGTAATGTGAAAGTTTCTCCTGGTTATTACAGGAATGATATTGTAATTCCTAAGTCGGCAGTCTTGTGGACAGGTAAACGTTCTGTTGTCTATGTCAAGGAATCGATGAAGGGAATGACAGCTTTTGCGATGCGTCAGGTTATCCTCGGACCTTCTCTTCCTGATGGTTTTGTGATCCTTGGGGGATTATCGCGAGGTGAGGAGATTGTCGTAAATGGTACTTTTGCTGTGGATGCGAGTGCTCAGTTAGCTGGAAAACCTTCGATGATGAATCATTGACAGATGGATAGTCGTCTGGAAAGGCAGTATGGAAATCACGGACTGAGAGTAATCGGGGTCCGGGATAAAATCGATAAATATAAACTTTTTAAAACAAACTGAAATGAAAAAGATGATGGTTTTAATGATGTCTGCACTCTTGTTGAGTGGCGTGGCATCTGCAAAGGTGGTTAAGACTACTTTTAAGGTAGGTGGTGTTTGTGATTTATGTAAGGCAAGGATCGAAAAGGCTGCCAGGTCTGTGCCGGGGGTGAAAACGGCTTCATGGAATGTGAAGAGCAAGCAAATGGTCCTGACCTATGACAATAAGTTGACTGCACCTCGGAAAGTTGAAGCAGCTATTGCCGGGGCCGGGCATGATGCGGGTTCGGTGAAGGCTACATCTGCAGCCTATCAGAAATTGCCGGGATGCTGCAGATATCGTAAGTGATGTGACCGACAGGAATGTCTGAGAAGTAAACTGGTCCTTTGATTTGGTTTTTATACCAAGTCAAGGACCAGTTTTATTTTGGCAGGAAAGAAGGTAGAAGGTAATAAAAAAAGCAGGATAGGTGATGAATGAATAAGTCCGATCCTTTAGCAAAGGACCGGACTCATAAGGTATATATAGAAAATTATATCTTTCCGTATTATTCTTTCAGCAGTTTCTCGATTTCTGCTGCGACATGCTCTATTTTCTCTGTAGGTTCGAAACGGGTGACTACATGCCCTTTCTTGTTGATCAAGAATTTAGTGAAATTCCACTTGATATCGGGCTTGCTTTTATAATCAGGATCTTCCTTTGAAAGCATCTTGTCCAGAACAGGATAGATAGGATGAGTCTCATCCCAGCCTGCAAAGCCTTTTTTCTCCTTAAGAAATTTGTAAAGTGGCTCGGCATCATCTCCGTTAACCTTTATCTTCTTGAATTGAGGGAATTTCGTGCCATAGTTAAGTTTACAGAACTGATGAATGCTCTCATCTGTGCCGGGAGCTTGCTGAGCAAACTGATTACAGGGGAAGTCAAGAATCTCAAAACCTTGAGAATGATACTTTTCATACAATTTCTCCAAGTCTGCATAGGTTGGAGTAAAACCACACTTCGTTGCAGTGTTAACAATCAGAAGTACTTCATTAGCGTACTCCTTCAATGATACAGAATTACCTTTTCTGTCCTTGACCGTGAACTCGTAAATTGTTTTCATTTTCTTAGTTTATCTAATTGATAAAATTGGTTAAGAATTAATCTATATTTATCTGTAACGCAAAGATAATTAATTATCCTGTGAAAACAAATCAAATTTTGAAAATTATTTTATTTTTTAGGGATAATTTAAACACCGGTCTTTTTCTTTTTGAGTTTGCAGGAAACCTTTTGTACTGTAGGATTTAGAGTTTCCCTTGTTTTGTTTGAGGGTTATTTAAAATCAATATTATTGATTCTGTAGGGAAATCCCCCATTAAAATAGGAATATAGGTTGTCTTGTTTGCTTTTTTTCTCTTATCTTTGTTGTAATATATAGAAACAATAAAAATTGAATGATATGAAAAGGTTGACGATGATTCTAATGGTATTTGCTGTAGGGGCAATACCATTCTTATTTACAAGTTGTGATAATAGTGACGATAATGATTACTATAATCCGTGGGATGCTGGCTTCAGTTGGAATAATCCATGGTGGTATAGCTACAATGATGGTAATTATTACTGGAATGATTATTATAATAGTGGGCGTGAGGATCAAGGCGATAATATCCTGGCTGAGGCTCAGGTGTTGAACGGTGAATGGAGGGGAGTCATGCAGTATGTCACTGCTAAATCGCAAACGACTACAAAATTCAATTGTGATATGACTTTTACTCAGTA
>DAIPMC010000005.1:0-33002 GCA_036768895.1 Prevotella sp.
GAGGGATTATGAGAAGATGGCCAACGCTATTAATATTTGTTAGTACCGCAATCACCACACAGAACTAATATTCAACATTTCGGCAATTTCCTTACCACTCTTACCATCTATAGAAAGAAGCATTATCTGTCGTCTCCTCTCCGGAAGCTTTTGTATTTCTTCGTATAAGCGTCTGACGAGTTCCTCCTTAACTGTGTCGGAAAAACTATCGTCAATCAACTGTTGATCCATATTATCCGTTATCTCAACGTGCTCACGAGTTTTTCGGAGATGATACAATGAATTATTATATATGGCTTTATACAGATAATAAGTAAGGTGTTTTTGGGAATCAAATTTATAGTCACTCACCCAAAGGTTAAGAAGTGTTTCTTGTACTATATCTTTAGATAATTCCAAATCATGCAGATAATTAGAGGCATAGCAACATAAAGGCGCATAGTATATATCAAAAAGAACTTCCCAATTCTTTTCGTCCCGCGCATTTATTTTCTCTATTACCAAAGCCATAATACTTTACAAAGTTAAATAATTTTCTATAATACACAAAAGAAACAAACTTTTTTAGTATTTCAATCAAATTACTTATCTATATGTAGAGCAATATTTATCTCATCTGGCCAATCAATTTAGAAACATGATTATCAATCACTTATACATTTACACACATTACAACTACAATATGGTTTATGGGAATATTGTCGCATAAGATACCCTGGACTCAAGTGTATTATTATGGCCACTTTAAATGTAAGACCTTTTTAATTTAGTTGAAAAAAGTAATTATAATTCAACAGGGTATTTTAATCTACTTATATCATAGCCTCTTCGTCGGGCTTCAGCAAAGATATTGTCACAAATCTCTTTTGGCAAACTCTTATTTTTCGATAAGATCCATAGATAACTGGAATTTCCGGCACCCTCCAACGCCCACTGATAATCTGTATCCAACATGAGTATTCTGTAATCTGAATAGAATCTCCAGAAGAAAGAAACACGTAGCAAACCAGGAATTGAAGTGACTTTCGCATGACCGATTATTTTACTTCTCTTTTTCTTCCGGATATTCCATCCTGAATTCTCTACTTTTATCGTTCCATCTTCTTTCAATGTATATTCTGCAGTTACATCTGTCAGACCACGTTCAAAATAATGATCCATACGTGCCACTTCATGCCAAAGACCGAGATACCGTTTCAAGTCAAAGTGTTTGACTGGCTCCAGATCTAACTGTCCTTGTTTGTCTCTTCGAAAAAAACTCATTCTTTTCATCATTTGTGTCCTCCATATATTTAGGTTCATCATTTGTTTATATCATTTTTATTGAAATATTTTCATCTAACCTGTATATACAAACTGGAATACAGAGACTTAATTTTGAGAACAATCAGCCTATACATTAAAGATTAACCCATCTGTTATTGATAAGTTGTATACGGCTAAATATCTTATAGGACAGAAAGTAGTTCAGTCCTGCAAAGACAAGAAACATCAGGGTTATGATAACTCCCTCATCCATTAAAGCTATCTCAAAATCGGACCACGCCACAATAATTCCTAAGACCAAAAGGAGGAAAGAAGTTACAATCCAGGCACACTTACGAAAAACGGTACCACCAAGAGTATAGACAGAATGCATCCATATCATCCATATCAATACCAATATAGAACCTCTCTCATAACATGACTTAAAGCCTCCTGCGTACCAATCGAAAGATATATAATGATTCTCTAAAATATCTGTGCTAATCAAGCCAGTTTGAGATACCGGATACCGAAACATAGAAACAATCCATTGGATAAGGTCAGCTGCGATCTGTGCTACAACGACACAAAGTGCATAAAAGACAGTAACCATGATGATCCGCGCAAGAAACTTCTCCAGATTTGTAGCTGGTAGCATCAGATAGTCCAGCGAACTCTTCCTGTTTTTCATATTTGATAGAATCCACGAAGGAGTAAGAAATAGAAAAACAAGAAATATACCAAAAGTAACTCCAGCAGCACTATTAAGACGATCCGGAGATGAGATACTGGAAGAAAAGAACAGATTTGTACCAAGAAGATATATAGCCAGAAAAGCGATAAAGAATCCCAAGGTAATCTTCGTCAAGGTAGACTTATTGTAATATATTGTCCATTTCAGCACTTTTCCGAAACGATGAATATTAAATGTTTTCATAATGTATGCTATTAAAAATTAATAATCTAACTTCCCTTTGGTTGCTGCATTGAAAAAGAGCTCCAGATTAAGGGTTGTCTCCTCTTCTTCTGGTTTGCGGAGAGATATAGTCGCATTACCTTGAAAAGAAGGCTCTGCATATAGGACATTGTCCATTTCCTGTGCGCCACGAAAAGTAAAGGTATACTTGCTGGTAATATCAGCAACAGAAGAATTGACAAGAATCTGAGAATTATCTAATATAATAATGTGGTCCAACAGACTTTCTAAATCATGAACCTGATGAGTGGAGATAATAAGAGTACTATCTTCTGTCAAGTTCCGGGTAACTACCTTACGGAACAAACTCTTCGAAGGAATGTCAAGACCATTGGTCGGCTCATCCATAAGCAGATATCTGGTGCCTGAAGCTAAAGCAAAACTCATATAGATTTTCTTCTTCTGCCCCATGGAGAGTTCCTTTAGACTGGGTTCCTCCGGCAATTCAAAGTCTCTCAGGCAATTTCTGAGTACGTCTATATTGAAATGAGGATAGAAACTCTCGTTCATCTCAATAAACTCCCTCAGGGTTACCGGTGGCATGTCGTACTCTTCCGGTACAATGAAAATGTCCCGCAAAGTAACAGGTTGACGATCCTTGGAAGGAATGCCATCTATAAGAATCTCTCCACTTTCAGGACGAAGGAGTCCTGAAATGAGATAGAGCAATGTACTCTTACCCATACCATTCTTACCCAGTAAACCATAGATCTGGTTACTTTCCAATGAAAAACTCAGATCTTCAAAAACAGGATGCTTGCTGCCTGGATATTTAAAACTGATATGATTGATTTCTATCATAATATTTCTATTTTTTAATGTTCAAATAAATATTGTTCATGTTAACGGTCAAAGTACCATTCTGATCATCTACCAAGAACAGGATTATCCTTACTCTTAAGCCACTCATCCTCAATGTCCCGGATATTGATGCCAAGAAGTTTCATCTGTCGGAAAAGCTCGGGAAGAGTTTCCTCAAGAAAAGCTTTCTTGCGAGAGGCAATGATAGAATCTCTTGCACCTTCGTTAACGAAATAACCCAGACCTCTTTTATTATACACAACATGGTCGCGAGCTAGTATGTCATAGGCCTTAACAACTGTATTGGTATTAACTTCTAACATAACTGCATATTCCCTGACACTGGGTATACGGTCATGGACTGCATATTTCCCGGAAACGATCTCATCGCACAGGCGATCCGCCATCTGAACATATATTGCCTTGTTATTATTAAAATTCATAATTTCAATATTTTTATTGCGGTATTTTTACTTTATTTTCTCATATAAAATATACAAATATAGATTTTTATTGCTACGGTTTTAGTTACTTCCATAATAAATGATTTATTGACTAATCTTACCGAATGCGGAGTTATTATAATAATCTATCTTTCCTGTTAGTAATAGTGTACCACTTCAGTACAACACTGCAAATATAAGTCAAATTCTTTTATGCTACAAACATTAAAAGGAGAAAAGTGATTCAAAGAGGGCGATATTTAACATCTGTATACATATAAAGGAGACAAATACCATAAATTAGTATTTAATTAACATATCCGTACCACCACATTAATACACTATCTAGGAAAAATGCATAGAACTGATAGGGAAATATTCTATTTATCATACAGAAATAAAGATGTTTATAATTATTTCAGACTCACTATTATAAATATCTACAACTAATACAACCCCTATCAAATCCGACCCCATTTACGACAAAATGGCAAATCTTCGCTATATTTTCCATCATAAGGTTTGCTTTCTAATGAATTTTCGTTTACCTTTGCAAGGTAAAAGGAAATTTATTCCTAAAACAGCCTTTTATAACAGAAATAAAACTAATATAACAAATGGAGAATATGTCTTTGTCGACTGGCCGAAAAACAATTGTAGGAGTTCAATTTCTCTTCGTTGCTTTTGGCGCCACAGTCCTTGTGCCACTTCTTGTCGGACTTGATCCTGCTACAGCCTTGTTTACTGCCGGTCTGGGCACTTTCATCTTTCACCTCGTTACAAAAGGGAAGGTACCAATATTTCTAGGAAGTAGTTTTGCCTTCATTGCTCCAATCATACAGGCCAGCAAGCAATGGGGAATGGCCGGAACATTAGCAGGCATCGTAGGAGTATCACTAGTCTACTTTATCACAAGTGCCCTTATCAAATGGCAGGGCAAAAAATTTCTTGATCGTATATTCCCACCTGTTGTCATCGGTCCTATCATTATCCTTATCGGTCTGTCTTTATCCTCTTCTGCCGTTGATATGGCTAAAGAAAACTGGGCACTGGCTTTTATTTCGCTTATCACAGCAATCTGTATACTCTCTCTGGGTAAAGGTATGCTAAAGCTAGTTCCTATCGTTTGTGGTATCGCTGCTGGATATATAGCAGCAATCTGTATAGGAGCAGTAGACTTCTCCGGTATAGAAAAGGCAGCATGGTTTGCTTTGCCTGGATCCATAGCCCATTTCCATCTACCGGAATTCTCCTGGCAACCAATCGTATTTATGATACCGGTAGCCATTGCGCCAGTGATAGAACATATCGGTGACATATATGTAGTCAGTTCTGTTGCAGGAAAGGATTTTGTAAAAGATCCGGGACTCCACCGTACGATGTTGGGTGATGGTATAGCTTGTCTGGCTGCTGCTTTTCTGGGAGGGCCTCCTGTCACCACTTATTCAGAAGTAACCGGTGCCATGCAGATTACGAAAGTAAAAGACCCGATGGTGATACGTATTGCTGCCGGCACGGCCATCGTCTTCTCTGTCATTGGTAAACTGAGTGCGTTACTGCAGTCTATCCCCCGTGCTGTTCTAGGCGGCATCATGCTACTGCTCTTCGGTTCTATTGCAAGTATCGGTGTGCAGAACCTCATCCAACATAAAGTGAACCTCAGCGAGACCCGCAATATCATCATTGTATCCGTAACCCTTACGATGGGAATAGGAGGTGCAGCGTTGCAGTTCGGCAACTTCACCATGAGTGGTATCGGTCTTTCTGCCATTATAGGCGTTGTTACCAATCTACTTCTTCCTCAAACGAAGAAGCCTGAAAAAGAAGCATAAAAGATTTCTTATCTTTTTCCCCCTTCAAATTCATCCAGTTTGCGATTCATTTCATCTTTCCCAAACTGGATGATTTCTCCTCCCTTATCAAAATCCAAAAGGCCAAAACGATCCATAGGAATATCTACACACAAGTCGGGTGGAATCAACTTTATAGCCATTTGTGCATTTGCCTGTACAGAAAGGTTAGCCACTCGTACTGCTATATTCATGGCATTCTCGGAAAAATCATTATTATGGAAAGGAAGACTATCCAGAAACTTACCAAACTTCCCTTCATGAGGCTTCTTTATCTTAGGTACAAAGGCTGGAGCGAATCGTCTGTCAGGTGCCGAAGCATTAACGGCAAAAAGCCAGTCACCCTTTTTCCTCACTACTCTGTCTAAAGGCAATGTATTATGAACACCACCATCAACATAAATGTGGCGATGATACTTTACCGGTTTGAAAAAACAAGGGATAGAAATGCTAGCCCTCATAGCCATCTTCAATGAGCCTTCACGAAATACCATCTCTTCGCCACTTACCAAGTCAGAAGCTGAACAGCAAAAGTTTACCGGCAGATCTTCTATCTTCTTATCACCAACCAATTGGTTGAAAACTGTCAGGAGTTTTTCTCCTGACATGAGATGACTTAGTCCGATAGAAACATCCATAAGAGACAGGACCTCTTTCTTATTAAGTTTTAAGACAATATCCTTAACTTCCTTCATTTTACCCGCTGCCCACAATCCTCCTATTAAAGCTCCTATAGAAGTACCGGCTACAGAATGTATCACATAACCTCTTTCCTCAAGGGCCTCTATCGCACCAATATGTGCAAACCCTCTGGCACCTCCACCTCCCAGGACAAGTGCCACCTCACGACTCTTTTCCGGTAGAATCAGCCGTTTTATTCTTTCAAATATATTCATTTTATTATTGATAATTATGAACCCATACATTAATATTAGAATCATTCAGTATCCTAGCGACCTGCTTAACCTAATATCCACTGGATACCTTTAGCTATACGCCAGTCAGACTGCATATAATGATTTCCGTTATTAAGTTGGAAAACCGTTTTCACATTCTGTTTCTGATAATATTCACAAAGCCATCGGGTATTATCCTCGACTTTAGAATACAATACGTTTCGAGTCTTTGATTCCTGGTCACCCAAGGAGAAATAGATAGCTTCAGGAAAACGTATAGGATGATGGAATCTGATATAATCCATAAAACCAGGATACCAGAAAGACCCGGAACCTGATACGATCCCATCAAAACAATCCGTATGATATATGGACCATAAAGCAAAAAGACCCGCAAGGGAATATCCTGCAAGATAACGGTGGGTAACCTGTAGCTGTGCTTCTGCCCAAGGGATAACCTTCGAGAGCAACACATCCAGCCATTCTCCTGCCCCTCCTACAATAGATTCCTCATGAAAAGGCTTGCCATCCATCGCCCATGGCGACATATCCTCATCCCAGTTGAGGCCACTGATTTCGACAAGGATAAACTGGCGTGTACCCATCCTCTGACATTGCTGCCATACCCTCTCACCTTCATGACGAAAGGTATGCAGGTAAACTATGGGCAAAGGTTTGTCCATAGCCCCAAAGAGAGTGATATTCTTTCCATCTATTTCAAACACCAAATGCAAAGATATGAAAAAAATAGCTTGTAAGAAAAACCTACACGCTATTTTTATAAACTACGAAAGAATGTTACTTAACAGGAGTCATCAGCACCTCTACTTTATTTCCAGAAGAGAGTATGACCTTTTTGATAAAGTTGGAAATCTTTTCCGGAGTCAAAGCATTTACAAGAGTCTTGTAATTTGTCTGCACATCCTGTCCATACTCATTGTACTGATAGAGTACGTTCAGCCAATGATTATTTTTACGGGCATCTTCATCAGCTTGTTTCAACATGAATTCCTTTACTTTCTGTACATCAGCAGGATCAACTTTCTCAGAAGCATCCTTCACTCCTTTCATCATCAGATCATAAGCCAACTTGGCCTTGGCCGGATCCATAGGACATCCTGCAAAGAGTACATAGTAAGCCTTATTATCCAAGGTATTTTGAGAGAAGCCCTGTGCTCCTACAGAATAAGCTGCACTGTTATCCTCACGTATAGAGCGGAGCAATGCCATATCCAGTACCTGACCGGCAGCATCAACAGTAATCTCATCAGAAAGATTATCCTTACTCAACTTAGAGGTCCAGAAAGCATAAAGCTGTGCCTTTGGTGTTTCCATCTTACGAGAAAAATGATCCTTATAATTGCCCATTGTAAGGGTCAGAATCTCTTTACCCGGATTGACTTTTGCTTTCACGTCAGCAGGAAGAGAGGCAATATACTGCTCTATATATTCACGCAACTTTGCCTCATCAAAGTTGCCGGAAAAATAGAAGGTAAACTTACTGGCATCAGCTGTTAGTTGTTTTGCCATGGCCAATATACGATCATAGTTGGCTTTACCTAGATCTGCTACATTAGGCGATGCAAAACGAGGGTTATGAGCATAGCGGTCCAGGACCAAAGAATCACTGAAAACAGATTCAGGACGAAGGTCTTTGTTCTTCAAGGCAATCTCCATATTACTCATCAGAGAATGATATGATTTCTCATCCTTCCTGATATTCGTAAAATAAAGATAAGTCATCTGCATCATTGTTTTCAGATCCTTAGGAGTAGAATTGCCAGTTACGGTGGTATGATAACGGCCTAATGTCAGATTAGCATTGGCATTCTTACCGGCAAGTTCCTTCTGAAGTTCAGAGCTGGAAAAATCACCAATACCAGAATAACCGATAACGTCATCGAAAAACTTCAGATTAGCATAATCACTGACACCAAAGAGATTTGATCCCCCCTTAGCAGTAGCCTGCATCAGTACTTCATCATCCTTAAAATCAGTCTTCTTCAAGATAACTTTAGCACCATTGGAAAGATAAAGGGTTTTGAAACCTAACTTTTTATTCTCTGTTTCCTTCACAATCTTTCCTTTAACAGGCATCTTGGCAATCAAAGGTTCTTGCTTTACATGGTCAACCCATGCAGCAGACTTGGTATTACGGGCTGCAGCAACAGCCTGTTTCATTTCATCAACAGTAACATAAGTTTTACCTTCCTTTTCCTGAGCCTGTTCTATAACCACCAGGTTAGTATCGCTTTTAGAAATCAATTCCTTTGCCATCTCATTGACTGCTTCAAGAGGAATACGAGGTATAACAGCATTGGCAAGCTTATACTGAGTGTCAATGCTAGGCATAGGCTCCTTGTTCAGATAATTTGCGACATACTGACTATAAAAATAAGTATTATCAGTCTTGTCCTTGTTGGTATACATTTTCTCTATATCACTGAGCAGTTCACTTTTGGCACGAGCATATTCTGTAGCCGTAAAACCATAATCCCGGGCACGCTGCAATTCCACCATCATAGATTTCAGAGCATCCATATCCTTGCCTTCCTTTGGAACGACTACTGCCTGAAAAGCATTCTTGGTCTTGCTGATCAAATACTCACCATCGCCCGTGTTTGCCTGAATAAAGGGACAACTATCATTCTGGGTAAGTTCAGAGAAACGGGAATTGAGCATATAAAACATCATATTCTTGACATAGTTCCGGACAAGATACATCATACTGTTCTTCAGCGAGTCTGGTGTCGGATTACGTTTCATGAATACAGAAATCTCACTATACTGCTGTTCCTTATCCTTATCTGTTACATAGATAGGGGTATTATTGTCAGGTACCGGTTCGTCTATGACCTTAGCAGCATTAGCAGGAACAGTAACCCCCGCCCAAAGTTTCTTGATCTCTGACTCAACATGATTGACATCAATATTACCAACGACAATAATAGCCTGATTATCCGGGCGATACCATTTATGATAATAGTCACGAAGTTCCTTCGGTTTGAAATGATCAACGATACTCATCAGTCCTATAGGCAGGCGATAGCCATACTTACTTCCAGGATAGAGTGTTGGAAGATACTTTTCAAGGAAACGCATACTGGCATCACTACGCATCTGCCACTCCTGATGAATGACACCACGCTCTTTATCAATTTCCTTGGTATCAAGGGTAAGACCGTTTGACCAGTCCTTGAGGATAAGAAGGCAAGAGTCTAAGGCTGTCACACGGGTTGTAGGAACGTCACAAACACGATACACGGTCTGGTCAATGCTGGTATATGCATTCAAATCGCTACCGAATTCAACACCCAAAGTACGTGTAAAATCAATGATACCATTACCTTTAAAATGCTCCGAGCCATTGAAAGCCATGTGCTCTAGAAAATGTGCCAGACCACGCTGGCTGTCATTCTCATTAATGGAGCCTACTCGTTGGGCTATGTAGAAATTGACTACATTCTTAGGATACTCATTGTGGCGTATATAGTAGGTAAGGCCATTACTCAACTTTCCTACTCGCACATCCGGATCAACAGGTATCAATGGCATCTGCTGAGCCATCAAACTCCCCATCGAAAGCAGCAACACCGCCGCTACAAAAAACCTTCTTAACTTCATTGACTTTTTATTTATATTAATACAAAATTCATTTTACATTAATGCATACATTCTTTTTTACATTACAAATGTAAACATTTTATTGTAAATATATATTCATCTGCTACTATTTTTAACATACTTCATGCTATTAGTTCATATCATATTGCTTCGGGATATACAACTCTATCGTTCTGTTAAGGGTAATGACTAATTATACTCCTTTTCCAATTTATCAAAAAAACGATGGTCATATCCAGCCTTAACTATATGGTTTGCAGAAATTTCCAGTTCGTTATAACAGCATCCTCAACACGAAAATACATTCGTGCCACAAGTTATGATATAACAGTATGAATCAGGCAGAATGTTTCTTGTTTTTCCAATAAAATGATTCCCTTAAAAGAAAATAACTTTGTACTTTTGCCGAATATTAGGTTATCTTTTGAAATAGAACTGTAAATTATGCTTATTGTCATTACCATTCTCGCTTATTTTATTATTATTCTTCTTATCAGCCGATTCACTACAAAACGAACGGACAACAGCACTTTTTACCGGGGTAATCAAAGGTCGCCATGGTACATGGTGGCTTTCGGAATGATCGGAGCCAGTATCTCCGGTATTACTTTTGTCTCAGTACCAGGCATGGTAATACTCAGCAATATGACCTATCTACAGATGTGCATCGGTTTTATTTTCGGCTATTTTGCCGTTGCCTTCCTGCTGCTGCCAGTTTATTATAAATTCAACCTCACTACCATCTATTCCTATTTACAAGACCGGTTGGGCAAGCGATCATACAAGACAGGAGCCTCTTTCTTCCTTTTATCTAAAATGACAGGCGCTGCTGTGCGTTTTTATGTAGTATGCATTATCCTGCAGAAATTTGTACTTGATGGAATTGGAGTACCCTTTCCTATTACAGTCATCGTCATGGTTTGTCTCATCTGGCTATATACCCGTAGAGGCGGCATCAAGACTTTAGTCTGGACGGACACCTTTCAGACATTATGTATGTTTGTGGCACTTATCCTTATCCTGTTTGAAGTCATTTCGGACTTACATCTCTCTGTCAGTGAAGCTGTTGTTGCCATTGCACATGACGCCCATAGTCAGGTGTTCCTTTGGGATAATTGGATATCCAAGCAGAATTTCTGGAAACAATTCCTGAGCGGTATCTTCATCGTTATTGTGATGACAGGCCTTGATCAGGACATGATGCAGAAAAACCTTACCTGTAAAAATCTTCGTGACGCTCAGAAAGACATGTGCAGTTATGGATTTGCTTTTGTTCCTGCCAATCTTCTATTCCTTTCGTTGGGAATACTCCTGTTGATGTTAGCCCATCAATAAGGCATTGCTTTGCCCAAGCAAAGTGATAATCTTCTGCCGATGTTCGCTGCCAGCGGGAAATTAGGTGATACGGTTGTGATTCTTTTTACTATTGGAGTTGTCGCAGCAGCATTTTCTTCAGCTGATTCTGCTCTGACAGCACTGACTACAAGTTTCTGTGTAGACATCTGCAACCAACCGAAGAATGAACATTTAAGAAAAAGGGCTCATATAGGAATAGCTGTCCTTTTCACTCTATTCATATTAGCATTCAAGGCTGTCAATTCAACAAGTGTCATTGATGCCATCTATATCCTCTGCTCCTATACGTATGGACCGCTGTTAGGTCTCTTCGCTTATGGCCTGCTTACCCATCGGAAGGTATCAGACAAATGGGTCCCATATATCTGTATCCTTTCACCTATTATCTGTCTAACACTGAATATCACAGTCTCCACAATGACTAGCTATACTTTTGGTTACGAACTTCTCATGCTGAACGGTTGCCTGACGTTTCTGGGACTATACCTGTCATCCATTAAAAAGGCACATTCATTTGCTTAAATTGCAGATCATCAACACAATATAATGATCAGGAGAATCCGCAAAGAAAGAAAATTTACCAGTCTATCTCTTTGATGCGCTTTTCACGTAAAAAAGCATTAGCTTTGCTAAAATGCTTACAGCCAAAGAATCCTCGATCTGCCGATCTCGGTGAAGGGTGAGCAGCCATCAACACAAGATGCTTATGGGTATCTATAAGCGGTATTTTAGCTTTTGCGTAAGCTCCCCATAACATGAATACCAGATTTTCACGTTCATCACTCAACTTCTGTATTACAGCATCTGTAAAGGTCTCCCACCCTTTATTACGATGCGAGCCAGTTTCGTAAGCACGAACAGTGAGGACAGAGTTCATCAGAAACACACCTTGAGTTACCCACCGATCAGGATTGCCGGAAGCGGGAATTGGTTTACCCAAATCCTGGTGTATTTCTTGAAATATATTTGTTAAGGAAGCAGGAGCAGGTACCCCTTCTGGTACTGAAAAACATACTCCGTAATATTGCCCTGGTGTAGGATAAGGATCCTGCCCTAAAATCACAACCTTCACTTTTTCGAAAGGGCAGACATCAAATATATGAAAAATGAAACGTCCTGGCGGAAGTACATGGTATCTTGCATATTCATCTTTAATAAATGCAACTAAGTTTTTAAAATACGGTTTATCGAATTCCTCTTGCAGACGCAGCCGCCAACTTTCTTCTATTTTGACATTCATAAAAGTACAAATGTTCAATTTATCACAAAAGTATACATTATACTGAATACAGCCAAGAGACGATGATTTTATACCCTAAAATCAGATTATATTTAACTTTAATTTCAAACTCCCCCCAAAAAGATGTAAAACAAACTAACACAATAACAAATTAAGGTCATTTGGAATCAAACAGCACTTTTTTTTATCTCAAACCCATATTATTAAATGAGTTTAAGCATTTGTAAGTATTCATTTAGTTCTTTTAATCTTATTTTCTTTTCGGTTTGTCCACAAAATCGTAATTTTGCGCTAAATTCCAAGTTTAAGATAAAAAACAAATACCAAAAGTTCTAAAAGCGGGGCCAAAGTGGTTAAAGCAAAATATAGATCTTAAAAGAAATTTATGGGTAAACAGATTTTCCAAACAGAATCAAAATCACGCTGGATAAAATTTTTATGGACATTTCGAGTGTTCGCCGTAATCATTATCCTACTTATTATCACCTTTTTCACAATGTTCGCTTTGGAAGGTTCACCAAAGATGCCACTGATACGGGAATACCGTCGAGCTTTGACTGCAGAAAAACCATTGATGAGATCAAACGAAATGTCAAAGCAATATAAGACATTCCGTGATTTCTTCAAAGAAAAGAACATGCACAATGACTATACGGCTGAAGCCATGAAACTGCACAGGTTTCACGTAAAAGCCGATAAAGCTACTGACCGGTATTTGCAGGAATGGGATAGTCCTGCATTAGGGATCCGTGCTGCATGGTATGTCAATTGGGATGCGCATTCATTTCAATCCCTCAAGCGTAATCTCAAGCATTTGAATATGATTATTCCCGAATGGTTTTTCATTAATCCAAAAACAGATTCTTTAGAAATACACATCGACAAGAAAGCACTCCACCTATTTCGCAAATCGGGTATTCCTGTATTGGCAATGCTCACCAACAACTATGGTGAAAGTTTCCGGGCTAAACCGATCGGGAGAATCATCAACGATCCGAAAACCCGCAAACAATTTATCTATCGTCTCCTCAAGACTTGCCAAAGGTACCACTTCTCGGGCATCAACCTTGACCTTGAGGAACTACAGATTAATGATAACACAAACCTCACCAACTTTGTGAAACAGATCTCATCTACTTTCCATGACAATAATCTTTTTGTTACACAGGATATTGCTCCCAACAATGAAGACTATGATATAGTCAATCTGGCAAAATATGACGATTACCTGTTTCTTATGGCCTATGATGAACATAATGCAGAGAGTGCACCGGGAGCCATCAGTTCACAATTATGGGTAGAGAATGTCATGGACCAGGCTGCAAGATCTATCCCGAATGACAAGATCGTCCTTGGTCTTGCCGGTTATGGCTATGACTGGACTAAGAGCGATGGAGGTACAACTGTTTCATATAATGCTGCTATGGCCAGCGCTTCCGATGCCGGGACCGACATCAATTATGATGAGAATACCTACAATTTGAATTTCTCTTATGAGGATGATGACAACCAATTGCATCAAGTTTACTTTACAGATGCAGCCACCCTGTTCAATCTCATGCGTTTCGGGAATGAATATCCTACAGCTGGTTTCTGCCTCTGGAGATTAGGAACGGAAGATCAACGTATGTGGAATTTCTATGACCATAATATGACACGTGCACATACGGTCAAATTTCCTTTCACCAAACTGGAGAAAATTCCGGGACTCTTTGATATCAATTACATGGGGAATGGAGAAATACTCAATGTAAAAACAGAACCTCAACCAGGAAAAGTCAAATTGTCCATTGATCGCCAGAACATGCTTATTTCCGGAGAAAAATACCTACAGATTCCAGAATCGTATGAGATCGATAAAATCGGACATGCAAAGAAAAAACAACTTTTGCTGACTTTCGATGACGGGCCTGATTACAGATGGACTCCTACTATACTCAATATCCTCAAGCATTATAACATCAAGGCTACGTTCTTCATGGTAGGACTACAGATGGAGAAAAATCTTCCTTTGGTAAAAGAGGTTTATGAAGCTGGACATACCATCGGCAACCATACGTTTACCCACCCTGACGTAGCCATGAATTCAGCACAGCGGGCTTACACGGAACTCAAACTCACCCGTATGCTTCTGGAAAGCATTACGGGGCAGAGTACTATTCTATTCCGTGCACCTTACAATGCTGATGCAGACCCAACTACCCGTGATGAAATCGAACCAATCATTTTAGCTTCACGTCGAAATTACCTGTTCGTAGGAGAATCCATTGATCCTGATGACTGGCAACCGGATATCACCACGCAACAAATTTATGAACGTGTCATGAAAGGAGTCCACCAAGGTAATGGACATATTATCTTGATGCATGATGCTGGAGGTGTAACCCGTAAACATACCATCCAAGCTCTTCCTCTTATCATTCATGAACTGAAAAAGGAAGGCTATCATTTTATCTCTATTGAGCAATATCTTGGGGAAAGTCGAGATAAGTTGATGCCGCCAATAGAAAAGGGAAATACTTACTATGCCATGCAGTCCAATCTTGCCTTGGCAACTTTGATTTATGAGATAGGTGATTTTGTGACAGCACTATTGATCATCTTCCTCGTATTAGGACTTGTACGATTGGTGGTTATGTATATTCTGATGATCCGTGAGAAAAGAATAGAACACCATCGCAATTACCCGGAAATTGATCAGGATACAGCCCCATTGGTTTCTATCATTGTTCCTGCTTATAATGAGGAAGTGAACATCGTAGCTACATTGAGTAATCTACGCAAGCAAGATTATCCAAATTTTAATGTCACCTTCGTAGATGATGGTAGTAAAGACCACACTCTTCAATATGTCCAGGACAACTTCAGCAATGATCATAAAGTTAAGATTATCCATCAAGAAAATGCAGGTAAAGCCTCAGCTCTTAATAATGGAATAAGTCACACAGATTCAGAATATGTAGTTTGTATTGATGCTGATACACGTTTGCAACACGATGCTATTGGCATGATGATGAAACACATGTTAGCCGACAAAGACAAGAAGATAGGTGCAGTAGCCGGTAACGTAAAGACTGGTAATACACGAAACATCCTGACGAAATGGCAGTCCATCGAATATACTACCAGTCAGAATTTTGACCGGATGGCTTATTCCAGTGTAAATGCAATTACTGTTGTTCCGGGAGCAATTGGTTGTTTCCGTCGTCAAGCTATTATCGATGCCGGAGGACTGACCACAGACACCTTAGCCGAAGATTGCGATCTGACAATGCGTATTCTGGATGTGGGTTATATCATAGAGAATGAGAACAAGGCTGTAGCATTGACAGAAGCCCCCGAAACAATCAAACAGTTTGTCAAGCAGCGTACTCGCTGGTGTTTCGGCGTATTACAGTCATTCTGGAAGCATCGGTCAGAACTGTTCACGACCAAACACAAAGGACTGGGACTTTGGGCACTACCCAATATGCTGGTTTTCCAGTATATTATCCCAACCTTTTCTCCTATCGCCGATATTCTGATGATCGTAGGACTGTTTACAGGAAACTTCTGGCAGATATTCGGCTATTATTTACTCTTTCTGATTATTGATGGCAGTGTTTCCTTTATGGCCTTCTTGTTTGAACATGAACGGTTCAGAACCCTGATATGGATTATTCCACAAAGATTTTTCTATCGCTGGATCATGTACTTTGTACTTTTCAAGACCTACCTCAAAGCCATTAAGGGTGAACTGCAATCATGGGGAGTCCTCAAGCGTACAGGTGATGTAAGGTCTGAATGACAAAAAATCATGATTATTTTGCAAATTTGCGTTTTTACCGTATCTTTGTTCCATGATTTATCCAAAAAATTTCGAAAGCAAAATAGGATTCGATGAAATCAAGCAACAACTTGCAGATCACTGTCTGAGCCGATTGGGACAAGAAAGGGTCAACACCATTTCCTTTTCCTATCATACAGAAGATATCAATGAAAGTCTTGAACAGGTTCGAGAACTGCATAATTTGCTGGAAATAGAAGATCAATTCCCTCTTGATGGATTCCTTGACATACGCGCTGCCCTTCAGAAAATCCGCATCCAAAACACTCATCTGGAAGAAGATGAACTCTTCGCACTGGAGAAGATGTTAAAGACAGAAGGTCTTATCCTGAAATTAGTCCGTACACGTGAAGAGGATCATCAAGGAGAAGAGATCCCGGATCTGAATCATACAGGAACGAACTACCCTGCCTTATATGAATTAGCTGATGGAGTAGCTGATTTTCCGAGAATAGTACAGAGGATTCAACAGATTCTTGACGAAAACGGACATCTGCGTGATAATGCATCACCAGAATTAAGTGACATAAGGAGTTCTCTTAAGCATGCAAGAGGGAGTATTACAAAAACCCTGTATGGTATTCTTCGCTCCGCCCAGAATGAAGGTATCGTAGATAAGGATATCGCACCGACAATGCGTGATGGAAGTCTTGTTATTCCTGTAGCCCCAAGTTTAAAACGGCGGATTCGCGGTATTGTACATGACGAATCAGCCACTGGAAAAACAGTCTTTATAGAACCAGAACAAGTTGTTGATGCAAATAACAAAGTCCGGGAACTTGAAGGCAGGGAACGCCAAGAAGAGATCCGTATTCTGAAGGAAATTACCACACTCATCCGCCCTTATGTAACAGAACTTCTTGATGCATGCCATTTTCTGGGTGACATAGATCTGATTTATGCAAAGGTAGCAATAGGAAGGTCTATGAAAGCTTGTGAACCTAAAGTAGAAGATCAACCCATCATAGACTGGATACAGGCTCGTCATCCACTTTTGGAAAAGTCGCTTAAGAAAAAAGAAAATGGACCACGTCAATTAGTTCCTTTAGATATTACGCTCCAGAAAGATTCCAGGATTCTGGTCATCTCAGGGCCAAATGCGGGTGGCAAATCAGTTTGCTTGAAGACTGTAGGACTTTTGCAATATATGCTGCAATGTGGCTTGCCTATCCCAGTAGCAGAGAATTCTCATGCTGGCATATTCCATGATATCATGATTGATATCGGCGACGAACAAAGTCTGGAAAATGACCTAAGTACTTACTCTTCACATCTACTTCACATGAAGAGCATGATGAAACAGGCCAATCGGCAAACTCTTTTTCTAATAGATGAATTCGGTAGTGGTACAGAACCTCGTATCGGCGGAGCAATTGCAGAATGTGTCCTTGATCAACTTCTGAAAAAAGGAGCTTGGGGGGTCATAACCACACATTATTCCAACCTTAAGCACTTTGCTGACTCACATCAAGATGTTGTCAATGGCGCCATGCTATATGATCGCCATGAGATGCAACCCCTTTTTCAATTGGCTATCGGACGTCCCGGTAGTTCATTTGCCATCGATATCGCCAGGAAAATCGGTCTTCCGGAAGAAGTAATCAAAGAGGCCTCTGAAATCGTAGGCAACGATTATATACAAAGCGATAAATATCTTCAGGATATCGTACGTGACAAACGTTATTGGGAAAGCAAGCGCCTGAAGATTCATCAGAGAGAGAAAGAACTTGAAAAGATGGCCACTCAGTATGAAGAGGGACTTACTCTGGTGGAAAAGCAGCGTCACGAAATCCTTAACAAAGCAAAAGATGAAGCCAAATCCCTATTGTCGGAAAGTAACAAGAAGATAGAAAATGCTATAAAAGCTATCCGTGAAAGCCAAGCCCAAAAAGAAATAACCAGGAAAGCGCGACAGGAACTGGACGACTTTAAACAGGAAATAGATTCGGAACAAAAAAAACAAGATGATATAACCCGAAAAATCGAAAAAATAAAACAACGTAAAGAACGTCGGGAAAAACACAAAACTGAAAAAGCGAAGAATCTGGAATTACAGAGAGCTAATAGTACGAAACCAACGGCTTCTATTCTTCAAGAACTGATTATCGGAGATCTTGTTCGAATCAAAGGGATGAATCAGTCAGGACGTATAGAGAGTATAAATGGGAAAAATGCTCAAGTCATATTCGGAGACCTGATTACCACAATAGACAAGAGTAAACTTGAACATGTAAATAATGATCAGGATACTACCGTCCATAAACAAGATGAGACAACGAAACAAGATGCTATAGCAGAGCGTTTACGTAATGTCATCATCAGCCGGGCTACACAAAAAACTATTGATGAACATAAAAGTCAGTTCCAACAAGATTTAGATGTCCGCGGTCTTCGAGGGGATGAAGCCATCAATTCCGTCCAGCATTTTATTGATGATGCTATTCTCATGAATGTACCTCGTGTCAGGATCCTTCATGGAAAAGGTAATGGCATCCTTAGAAGTCTGATCCGGCAGTATCTTGCAACGATACCAAATATAAATCATTTCGCAGATGAAAACGTACAACTCGGAGGTGCAGGAATCACTGTCGTTGATCTTTAATGCTTCGAAAATACTTTTTCCCGAAAAGACAACCATAGGTCTATTGACACAATATGTTAAAAAACAAGTAAATCATTCAGAATTCTTTTCCAATTAAAATAAATTTTCTATCTTTGCAACCGCTTGATAAAACAAGTCACACGGGCAAGTCTCTTACGGCCAGCTCCTCTGGAATCCCCCAGGTTGGGAACGAAGCAAGGGTACAGAGTTGTAGCGGCGCGTTAAGAATCGCTTGCCCACCCGCCTTCTAAAGCTCATAGGAAGAGCACAAGATGGCCGGTCCGATTCCGGCAGAAGGCACAACATCAAAGGACAGTCCCACTGAAAACAGTGTACTGTCCTTATTTTTATTCCTGACAAACTTTCTTTTTCCATTCATGAGTCCACAGTTGTACAGATTAAGATTTTTTGTTTATTCAAAAAAGGTAAAATTTCTGCCTATCCCTCTTTTTTATGAAGGATTTTAAGTATTTTTGCAAAGAATAAGCAGCTCTTGATGGAGATCTCACCAGTTAAAAAAACAGGCATACACTTTTTCATTACAAAAGCAATATATAGACTCATCACCCTTTAGAAAATACAATTTGTCAGAACATGATTACATCACAAAATATCACACAAGTAAGAGCTTTCGCACGACAAGATGGAGTTTTTCTCTCTGTCTTGTGGATAGTGGGATTTCTCTGTACTATGCTATCAGTAAAAATGCCAATAATAGCACCAATAGGTGATTTCGCTGTTATTGCCACTCCTTTTTTCGTAGCCTACAGACTGAAGAAATTCAGAGACGGTGCTTTGGAGGGTGTTATTTCTTTCCGAAGAGGTTTGCTATATACTGCTGAAACTTTCTTCCATGCCGCTCTTATACTCGGAATCATACAGTATCTTTATTTCAAGTTTGGTGATATCAATGGCTTTTTGCAGCAATGGAACGATTCTTATACAATAATCGCCAAAGCCTATAACCTGGACAAGATGCAGTCTCAGCAACTCAAGGAAGCTATTAGTATGATGAGTCCGGTAGCATGGGCATCCATGTTTTTTATCATCGAGCTATTCGGAGCTGTGATAGCAAGTCCTATCATTGCAGCTATCATGTCACGACAGACTGCTCGTAAACACATACAGAACAGTAACTCTAAAAATAACAGTAACTCTGAAAATAATTGAAATCCATTCTTAAAAAATGAATATATCTGTCATTATACCTCTTTACAATGAAGCAGAATCTCTTCCAGAACTCTGCAACTGGATCACAAAAGTCATGAACACCCATCACTATACCTATGAAATTATTTTCATAAACGATGGATCAACTGACAACTCCTGGAAAGTAATTAAAGATTTATCGAAAAAGTCAGACTGCGTAAGAGGCATCCGATTCCGCCGTAATTATGGCAAAAGTCCTGCATTATACTGCGGATTCAAGGCCGCCAAAGGTGATGTCGTCATTACAATGGATGCTGATCTGCAAGATTCCCCAGAAGAAATACCTGGCTTATACAAGATGATCACAGAAGAAGACTATGATCTGGTCTCGGGATATAAAAAGAAACGATACGACCCCCTATCAAAGACAATCCCGACCAAACTCTTCAATGCTACAGCCCGTTGGATCAGTGGAATCCATAACCTCCACGACTTCAACTGTGGACTAAAAGCTTACAAAAATGTAGTTGTAAAGAATATTGAAGTTTACGGAGAGATGCACCGTTATATTCCTTATTTGGCTAAGAATGCAGGTTTTGAAAAAATCGGAGAAAAAGTAGTGCACCATCAAGCTCGCAAATATGGTAAATCAAAATTCGGTGTTAGCCGATTTTTCAATGGTTATCTTGACTTGCTTACGCTTTGGTTTCTTACTAACTTCGGCAAAAAACCGATGCATGTATTCGGATTTCTAGGATCTCTTGTTTTCTTTATCGGTTTTATAGCACTTATTATTCTTGGAGCGGATAAGCTCATTGCCCTCCATGAAGGAATATACGGAAATCTTATCACAGACTCTCCCTATTTCTTTATTGCTTTGGCAACTATGATATTAGGTACCCAACTTTTCCTTGCTGGATTCTTAGGAGACTTAATCAGCCGGCAAAATATAAGACGGAATGATTATCAGATCGCTGAAGAAATTCATTTAAATGCCAAAGCTTGATAAAAAATGTATCATGCCAATCTTTCTGAATCAGTGTATTCATCAAGATAAACCATTTATTTGACTACTTCTTATTAGAAGGAATTATTTATGGAAACAAAAAAGATAAAAAAAAGATCCGGAAGAGAAAGAACTTTTCGCATAGTCACGATAGTTACTCTCCTGGCAGGTGTTCTACTGACAGGATGTTCTAGTTTGGATTGCCCTTACGAAAACAGGGTCTACACAAAATACCAGCTAAAGGGTGATGTGAAAATGCTTTTGGATACACTGACCGTAACGACCAACCGCATTTCAGATGGCTCAGATACTATACTTCTGAATCAAGCTGTAAAGATAGACAGTTTCGAACTGCCAATGAGTTATGCCAATGCCCAGGATGTATTTCACTTCCACATTAAAAGAACTGATAAACAGACCTTTACAGATACAGTAATCGTAAACAAGAAAGACCAAACGCATTTTGAATCTGTTGACTGCAATCCTACCTACTTTCATACCCTTAGAGGCATAAGCTATACTACTCATGCCATTGATTCTATCGTCATACATAACACTCAAGTGAACTATGATGCTTCACAACCACATTTCTATATTTATTTCCGCTATCACGATTAGTCTGTCACTCCTGTGGAGTCCTGACATAAATGCTCGGCAAATATCCCCTAAGACGAAAAATCGTCCGACAACTAAAGCCATAGCTGATACTACAGCTACTTTCCGCGGTTTCGAAGTGACATTCGACCTCTTGGGGGCCGCTCAAATGTGGCTTAGCGATTATGGTCAGTATGAAACGGCTTTAAGAGTGGACATCAAAGACAAATACTTTCCTATTGTAGAATTAGGATATGGCAAAGCAGACGCCAAAGATGAATCGACCAATCTGCATTATAAAACCAATGCACCTTATATCCGGATAGGATTGGATTTTAATTTACTTAAAAACAAACATGACATATACAGACTTTATGGTGGCTTTCGTTATGCCTTTACTTCCTATAAGTTCGATGTTACAAGTCCGGGAGTGACCGATCCTGTCTGGGGAGGAATTGCACCATACAGTGCTAAAGACATACAAGTTCATTACCAGTGGATAGAAGCAGTAGCAGGTGTAGATGTTAAGATCTCCGGTCCTATACATTTAGGATGGAGCATAAGATGCCGGAGACGCCTTTTCCATAATGATGGAGGCATCGGGAACACTTGGTACGTACCAGGATTCGGTAAACAAGGAGGAAGCAGACTGGGTGGTACATTTAATCTGATCTTCCAGTTTTAAACAGCATCGGAAAGTGAATACTACTTTATTTGAAATAACACGATAAAAAGAACTGAAATATCAAATCTTATGAATAAAAGAAATCGCAAAAGACTAAGATGGCAGATTCCATTCCTCTTTCTTCTGATTATCGGAACAGTCTACATAATCCGTCAGCAACGGCCTCAGCCTTATCAGAAAGACACGGGGTTCATTTTTGGTACAGTATACCATATCACCTATCAGAATGATAAAGATCTCCAGACAGGCATTGACGAGGCACTTCATGAGGTTGATGCTTCCCTCTCACCCTTTAACCCCCAGTCTATCATTACACAGGTCAACCAAAACAGGACTGTTAAACTCAATAAGATGTTCACCGATGTTTTTTCTTTAGCTGAAGAAGTTTCTACAGAGACAGGCGGAGCATTCGACATCACGGTAGCTCCTCTGGTTAACACATGGGGCTTCGGTTTCAAAAAGGGAAAAGCTCCTGCCCCAGCAGTTGTGGATAGCCTGAGGTCTTTTGTAGGATTCAATAAGGTTAAACTTGTCAATGGGAAGATCATCAAACAGGACCCTCGTGTCATGCTTGATTGTTCAGGCATAGCCAAAGGCTATGGCTGTGATGTCGTGGCTGATTTCCTGAGAAAAAATGGCATCAAGAACTTTATTGTTGAAATAGGAGGAGAAATTGTAGCCAGCGGTATCGATCAGAAACTTGTTCCCTGGCACATCGGAGTAACTAAGCCTACAGATGACTCTCTAAATACGAATCAGGAAATAGAAACCGTCCTTAAAGTAACGAATATTGCGATGGCAACAAGTGGAAACTATCGGAACTTTTATTATAAAGGAGGACGGAAGTTTGCTCATACCATTGACCCTCATACCGGCTATCCTGTCCAGCACAGTTTGCTATCTTCTACTGTTCTTGCAAAAAACTGTGCGACTGCTGATGCCTATGCTACTGCATTTATGGTTCTCGGTGTAAACGGCGCAAAAGCTGTACTTAAGAAACATCCAGAACTTATGGTCTATTTTATCTATGCTGATGATAAGGGAAAACTTAAAGAATGGTATTCTCCAGGCATGAAAGATAAAATTACCGATGATCAGTTGACCACGGTCCAAAAACAACATCATGGCCGAACTAAGAGTTTATGACCAACTCCTAAAATTGCCTCTTTTTTTAGGACTCAGCCGTGATGACCTCTCCAAGGTCATCTCTCATACCCCTTTCGGCTTCTTAAAATACCACAAAGGGAAAATGGTGATCATGGAGAATGAACCATGCGACCGTCTCTATTTTCTATTGAAAGGTACACTTAATGCGGAATCCTCAGCAGATGACCACAGTTATCGTTTCATCGAAGAACTATCTGCTCCTGAGGTTCTGCAACCTGAACGGCTATTCGGACTACACCAACGTTTCACAAAAAATTTTATTTGTAAAACAGAAGTTAGCCTGATGACCTTAGAAAAAGTGGAAGTAATGAGACTTTCACAAGAATTCAGCATCTTTCGACTTAATCTCCTCAACATCATCAGTGCACAAACACAAAAACTTTCCAGACACCCCTGGCGAAGAACACCCCAAGACATAGGGCATCGCATAGCCCGCTTTCTGGAATCACATTGTGACCGTCCTGCAGGTCCTAAGACTGTATATATCAGAATGATAGACCTTGCAAAAGAACTCAATGAAAGTCGGTTGGATATATCCCGTGCCTTAAATCTGTTAAGCCATTACGGTCTTGCCACTCTCTCACGCGGGAAGATTATCATTCCCGCACTGGAAAAATTACTCATGGACAATAACCTTGAAAATATCACGGTCCACAAAAGGGCAGAAACTGAGAAGAAAAATAATGTCAACTCACTTTATAGGAAGCAATTTACAAAGGGATGAAATAGATGTTAAATTCAGCAATTTAATATCTGTAAAGCGACAATTTTCACTACCTTTGTATCAAAATAGAGAAAGAGCATGACAAAAAACGAAGTAGAGAAACAAAAACACCAGAATCCATTTTTCGTTCCTTATGGCACACCGCATCTTACGGTTCCATTTAATCTCATATCTGCCCAAGATTATGAAGAAGCTATTCTTGAAGGTATTCGTCGTGAAGATGAAGAGATTGAACGAATCATAAACAATCCGGATTCCCCTACTTTCGATAACACTCTTGACTGGGAGGATAAAAGCAAAGGTGATCACTATTACGATCTTCTGAATCGGGTTTCTACCGTTTTTTCGTGCATGCTAAGTGCTGAGACCAATGACCAACTTGAAGCGCTGGCGCAAAAGTTAAGTCCTATCCTGACCAAACATGCTAACGACATTAGTCTGAACCAGAAATTATTTGAAAGGATCAAATATGTACATGATCACCATGGCACTCTGACTCCTGAAGAAAACATGCTTCTGGACAAAAGCTATGAAGGATTCGTCAGGAGTGGTGCGTTGCTTGATGATGATGGTAAGAATCACCTGAGGGAATTGACAGAACAATGTGGTCTGCTTACTTTGCAATTTTCTCAAAACTTATTAAAGGAAAATAAAGCCTTCGTCTTGAATCTTACTGATCCTGAAGAACTTGACGGACTGCCACAATCCTCCTTGGATGCAGCAGAACACATAGAACAAGGTAAAAAGATATGGACTTTTACGCTTGATTACCCCAGTTATTCTCCTTTTATGACTTATTCCACGCGTCGGGACCTCCGCGAAAAGATGTATCGGGCCAAGAATACCGTCTGCACACACAATAACAAGGAAAACAATATCGAGATTTGCCGCCAACTCGTAAACAAACGTTTGCAAATTGCCAAACTCTTGGGATACTCTACTTATGCAGACTATGTTCTAAAAGAACGTATGGCCGGAAATATCCAGACTGTTTATAAACTTTTTGATGATCTGATCAAAGCTTATAAGCCTGTTGCCTTGCAAGAAGTTGCAGAGGTAAATTCCATAGCTCAGGAAGAAGAGGGACCTGACTTCAAGATGGAACCCTGGGACTTCAGCTATTATTCCCATCAACTCCAGATGAAGAAATATCATCTGGATGCTGAGATGCTTCGCCCTTATTTCGAACTCTCCAAGGTTATTAAGGGTGTTTTCAGTCTGGCAACCCGCCTCTATGGAATAACTTTTAAATACAATCCCAACATTCCGGTCTACCATCCCGACGTCAAAGCTTACGAAGTATATGATAAAGATGGTAGTTACTTAGCCGTACTTTACACAGACTTCCACCCGCGTAAGGGGAAAAAAGAGGGGGCCTGGATGACTGAATTTCAGGAGCAGTGGATTGAAAAAGACGGAGAAAACATCCGCCCTCATGTGAGCATCGTAATGAATCTCACCAAACCTACAACTAGAAAACCGGCATTATTGACATGGAGTGAAGTACAAACCTTCCTGCATGAGTTCGGACATGCTCTTCATGGGATGTTTGCCAACACTCGTTTCTCGAGCCTTTCCGGTACCAATGTGTGGTGGGATTTTGTAGAACTTCCTTCGCAATTTATGGAGAACTTTGCCGTTGAGAAAGATTTTCTGCAAACCTTCGCTTTTCACTATAAAACCAAAGAGCCGATTCCAGACGAACTCATTGACCGCATCGTTAAAAGCCGGAATTTTCTCATGGCCTACAGCTGCATGCGACAGGTTAGTTTCGGATTGCTGGACATGGCTTACTATACAAGGACCACTCCACTGACCGGAGACTTGATTGCTTTTGAGCAAAAGTCCCAGGCTCCTGTTAAACTTTTACAAGTACTTCCTGAAAGCTGTATGACGGTACAGTTCTCCCACATCATGTCAGGCGGATACGCTGCCAGGTACAAAAGCTATAATTTGGCGGAAGTTCTCGATGCAGATGCATTCAGCGTCTTCAAGAAAAATGGGATATTTGACCGTGCTACAGCACAACGATTCCGCGATTGTATTCTTTCAAAGGGAGGGACAGAACATCCAATGACACTCTATAAACGCTTCCGTGGCCAGGAACCGACCATTGATGCACTATTAGAGCGCAATGGCATCAAGCATCCAAAACTCTCTAAAGATCAGGAAAATGACGCAAGAAGAAAAACAATATAAGAACAAACAACATCTGTTGGATATTCGCTATTTGCGCATGGCCCGTATCTGGGCAGAAAACAGTTATTGCAAAAGACGAAAGGTCGGAGCATTGGTAGTTAAAGACAAAATGATTATCAGTGATGGTTATAATGGTACTCCAAGTGGATTTGAGAACATCTGTGAAGATGACAATGGACTGACCAAACCTTACGTTCTTCATGCTGAAGCAAATGCAATTACCAAACTCGCCCGAAGTTCCAATAACAGTTATGGGAGTACTCTTTACGTTACAGCTTCACCTTGCATCGAATGTGCTAAACTGATTATCCAAGCTGGCATTAAACGAGTGGTATATGGCGAGAAATATCGCCTCGATGATGGTATTAATTTACTCACTCGTGCAGGAATCGAAGTTCTCTATTTGAATATTGAAGAGGAAGAACAGTCCTCAATACAATCTAAATAAGCAACTATTTACTCATGATGAATGTAAATAAATCCAAACGTTTCATGCCGATTATAATGGCTGTCTGCGTCGTTATCGGTATCGTTATTGGCTCTTTCTTTTCTAACCACTTTGGTGGTAACAGACTCAGCATTATCAACTCTGGAAGTAATCGGTTGAATAATCTCCTTCACATTATTGAAGATCAATATGTTGATCCGGTTAACATCGATTCTCTTGTAGATAAAGCGATCCCTGCTATTCTGGCGCAATTAGATCCCCATTCGGTCTATATCAGTGCCAAGGATGCACAGGAAGCCAATGATGACCTCAAAGGTTCTTTTGCAGGAGTGGGCATTGAGTTTACCATCAGGAATGATACCATTCATGTGGAAAACGTCATTAAGAACGGACCGGCTGAACGTGCTGGTATTCTTGCCGGTGATCGTATCGTACAGGTCAACAATAAGAATTTCACCGGTAAAGAAGTGACGAATCAAGAAGCCATGCATCGCTTGAAAGGCCCCAAAGATACAAAGGTAGAAATTGGCATCATCCGTTTTGGCAGCAAAAAGATTCATCAGTTTACTGTTACTCGTGGGGAAATTCCTCAAAAGAGCGTCACTACAACTTATATGCTTAATGATAACACCGGTTATATCCGCATCAAGGATTTCGGAGAAACAACTTATCCGGAAACACTTATTGCATTGGCCAAACTTTCTCAGAAAGGATTCAAGAATCTGGTCATTGATTTACGGGATAATACAGGTGGTTATCTCGAAAGTGCCGTTCAGATAGCCAACGAATTCCTCCCAAAGAACAGACTTATTGTCTATACTCAAGGCCGCAAGAGCCCACGAAGGGATTATCTAAGCAATGGCAATGGAAGTTATCAGAATATTCCGTTGGTCGTTCTGGTCAATGAAGGTACTGCATCTGCTGCTGAAATCTTTTCTGGAGCTATGCAAGACAATGACCGTGCAACAATCATCGGTCGCCGCACCTTTGGTAAGGGATTAGTTCAACAGCAGATTGCCTTTCCTGATGGAAGTATGATCAGGCTCACCATTGCCCGCTATTATACACCTTCGGGACGATGCATACAGAAACCGTACTCGCTGGGAGACGACAAAGATTATGAGGAAGATCTTCTCAATCGCTATGAACACGGAGAGTTCTTCTCCCGTGACAGCATCAAGCACCATGGACCGGCTTATCACACAAGACTCGGCCGTGTCGTCTACGGCGGAGGAAGTATTATACCTGATATCTTCGTACCAGAAGATACTATCGGAATAACTTCTTATTTCAAAGAGGCCGCTATGAGTGGCATTATCTTGCAATATGCATTTACATATACTGACAACAACAGACCAAAACTTAACAACTTCAAGGAGATGCAGCAACTCGCAGATTACCTTGACCATCAGGATTTGGTAAATAAATTTGCGACTTATGCAGCTGCCAATGGGCTGAAACGCCGCAATCTGCTGATTCGGAAATCTCATAAACTACTTCAACGGTATATCAATAGCCGGATTATCTACAACATGCTCGATGAAGAGGCATGGAATGAATATATCAATCAGGACGATCCGGTAATCAGAAAGGCTCTAGAAGTATTCCGCAACCATGCTTCGTTCCCGAAACGCCCCGCCCCTAGTCCTAAATCAGCAAAAAAGGAACCTCTTTCCAAGGCAAAAGAAAAGAAAAAGAGGACATGGTCAAGGCATAAGATTGCTTTTGCCCCATTGATCCTCAAGCCAAGGTATATGCATAACTGGAAATATCAGATTCATGCTTGACAAGAAACAACTGCGACAGTGGATTCGGGAACGGAAACGGATGGTGGGCTCTTCACAAAAAAGAAAACAATCTGAGATAATTACCAGAGAAATACTGGAACACCCCAACATCAGAACAGCATCAACGATCCTACTCTATGCCGCTTTGCCGGATGAGGTCGAAACTCAGGGATTGCTTGACAATCTGTCCAAGAAAGGAAAGACTGTTCTCTTACCGGTAGTCATCAATCAGGAAGAGCTTGAACTTCGCCAGTACAAAGGTCCTCAAGATCTACACATAGGCGCTTATCATATTCCAGAGCCCGCAGGTGTACCCTTTCTCAACCTGGATCAAATCGATGTTGCGGTCATTCCCGGGATGGCTTTTGATGATTACGGTAATCGTCTTGGCCGTGGAAAAGGCTACTATGACAGACTATTGGAGAAGATTCCTCAGTGCTACAAAATCGGTATCTGCTTTGATTTCCAAAAGTTTACCCATATACCCACTGGCCCTTACGATGTTAAGATGGACGAGGTAATATCTGCCTTCACCTCAACTTCTGAAGATCTGAATAAAAAAGCTCAGCAATCTGGAGAAAGTCAACAAAAAGAGTGATCAGTAAAAATGGATATCGACAATCACTCTTCTGCCTACCTTGTCATTCAACTTTTTGACAAGTGCTGACTTCATCATCGCTAAATCCGCACGAAGAGCTGGATTAAGGAGTTTTACAAAGAGTATCTGGTTACGAATAAACAGGTTTGTTGTATAATTTTCGACAACTGGACCGGTTATAACGCCCCATTCATTAATAAGATGCCGTTGCTGTAACGGAGTTTCAAGGCCATCCTTACGCAGTGCAAGTCTGAGCACATCATCAATTGACTCTACCTTCCTTCTGAACATCGGCTTATCTTCCTTTCTTATACCAATACGTTCTCTTCAAGAAAAATCACACATTCTGATCCATCTCTTGAAATGTAATTCTTTCACTCACTCTTTTCTACAATATTTCCATTGTCTACCAAGAAAATCCGATAATCACCATCTCCCTGCCTTAAAATACCGTCCAGATGATCACGATTCGTATCCGTAATGAAGATCTGTCCAAAATGCCGTCCGGAAACCAGACGAACAATTCTTTCCACACGACAGACATCTAATTTGTCAAATATATCATCCAGTAGCAACAGAGGCATGATACCATCAGATTTCTGCCTTAAAAAATCAAACTGTGCCAGTTTCAATGAAAGTACAAAAGATTTTAATTGTCCCTGGCTCCCTTCACGTTTAAGAGGATATCCCCCAATTAACATTTCCAGGTCATCACGATGAGCACCGTGAAGAGAATGTCCCACAGCTCTATCACGCATTCTTCCTGAACGAAGAATCTCCAACAAATCACCCTCTCTGGCATGAGAGACATACTTTAAGGAAATCTCCTCCTGACAATCCGAAATATCCTGATAAATCTCCTGAAATACAGGTATTAACCTTTCTATAAAATTATCACGCTTATCAAAGAGGATATTTCCTTGCCGGGCCATTTCATCCTCGAGAACATCCAGAAGAGTAGCATCAGGCTCTGCTTCTTCCCTCAATAGGGCATTACGCTGCTGCAATGCCTTATCATAACGCATTAAGGCACTCAAATAGGTATGGTCATACTGGGAAATAGCTACATCCATAAACTTTCTCCGCTCCTCGCCACCACCTATGACTAGGGAAATATCGGAAGGAGAAATTAGAATAAGCGGAATAAGACCGATATGCTGAGACAGTTTTCTATAGTCTTTCCCATTTCGTTTAAAATGCTTTTTCCGACCTTTCTTCATAGCACAAGATATGACATCCTGCACCTCATCAGATGAATCATAATTGCCCTCAAGCATAAAAAAATCCTCATCATGCTTGATTAATTGAGAATCCGGAGAACCAGAAACGCCATGACAGAAAGACAAATAGTACACCGCATCCAGGAAGTTGGTTTTCCCGGCTCCATTGAGGCCGATAAAGCAGTTCATCTTCGGCGACAATTCCAAATCCGCTGCCTTAATATTTTTAAAGTTTACAATAGAAATCCGATTGAGAATCATATCCTTAAAACCCTCTAGATGCATTACTTCTTGCAAAGTTAAACCTTTTAGTCATGAAAAACGAAAAAAGTGCCTGATAAATTTCAATATATGAGAAAATATAAGTAATTTTGTCACGTTTAAGCTATAAGGATAAAGAGCTGTTTGATAACAACAGCTAGAGACGGTACGAATAGTCCGCCATGAAATAACTTGCTTGAAAAGCATAAAAAGTTTATAGCAGGTATATTAATGCGGTTAAGACCAATAATGAAATAATAAAAATAATTAATAATAATGGCAAAAAACAAGAAACAGGGTTCTATTGATATGAATGATACCCTCAATAAGTCTGAAGCTACCTTCTTACAAAACAGGAAATACCTCACATGGATTGTAGTAGCCATCATCGTAATTGTTGCCGGCATTGTAGCCTACCATAATTTCATTGCCGTTCCTAATGAGAACAAAGCCAGTACAGAACTTGGTCGCGGTCAGGAATATTTTGACAATGAAATGTTCGATAAAGCTCTCAATGGAGACGGAGCTGGATATAACGGCTTTGTAGCTATCGCTGACAACTATGGAAGTACAGATGCCGGAAATCTGGCCAATCTATATGCAGGCCTCTGCTATGCTAATCTGAACAAGTGGCCAGATGCACTGAAATATCTCAAGAAATATAGCCCGAAGAATGATCAGATGGTAAGTCCGGCTGCTATCGGAGCCTTAGGAGATGCCTATGCTCATAATGGTGAGCTTGATAAGGCCATAAGCAGTTTTAAGAAAGCAGCAGAAAAGGCTGACAAGCATGCTATGGATCACCGGAACAACAGCCTTTCTCCTACCTATTTGATTAAAGCTGGGGAAATCTTAGAAAGTCAAGGTAAAAAGGACGATGCCTTAAAGATCTATCAGGATATTAAGAAAAAATATGTCAACGCCGCTATTGTCCAAAGCCATGAAATTGATAAATATATAGAAAGGGCCTCTACAAAATAATGGCAACAATATTACATAATCTTTCTGAATACGATTTCGACAGTATTCCCGATGCCAGTAATATGTGCTTTGGAATTGTTGTGTCAGAATGGAATCATGATATTACAGGTGCCATGCTCAACGGAGCAGTAGAAACTCTCGGTAAGCATGGTTGCCTACCCGAAAATATTCATATAAAAACAGTACCAGGAAGTTTTGAACTCATCTATGGTGCACACCAGATGGTTTTGAATGGTGGCTATGACGCCGTAATTATCCTGGGCAGTGTGATTAGAGGAGATACACCTCACTTTGACTATATTTGCCAAGGAGTCACCTACGGAATTGCACGTTTGAACGCGACTCAGGAAATTCCAGTCATCTACGGACTCCTTACTACTAATGACCATCAACAGGCTGTCGACCGTAGTGGTGGAAAATTAGGAAATAAAGGAGATGAATGTGCAGTAGATGCAATTAAGATGGCAAAGTTCTAAGAATAAGGGCTGGAATGCAATTGAATTCCAGCCCTCATTCTTTAGATAATCTAATCAGAAATACCTTTTCACCTTATTCTTCCACATCTGATTGAGTATCCGAACCCGTATCCAGATTATTATCTTTACTAATACTGACAGAGCCTGTACGAGTGATTTTCATATCCAAAGGAACATATTCATCACTATTGACATCTGGTGAACCTACACTTACTGCAAAAAGCAGGTCATTGCTTTCTGCCCTTACCAAGACAATTCCCAGTAAAGCACCCTTTGTTTTTGTGTCAGCATCTACATAAGTAGAGAAATCAGACTTTGAAAAAGTACGACTATAAAAGACCGAACCATCTTTACGAAGAATCTTTACAGTTATCTTATTGTCATAGTATTTCGTATTCTCATCCACTTGAGCTTGTGGCAGTGAAGGGTCTGATTTACGAAGTACATCAATGGTATAGGTGTTTCCGCCCCAGGAAACAGTATGTACACCATGTGAAACACTCATACTCTGGATATGCTTTTTTACAGGAGTCACAGCACTCTTTGGTACGATAATATCATTACTCTTTTTTTTATTGGAACAAGAGCTGAAAACTCCAGTAGACAAAATGAGTACAGCTGCAATGTATACTACTTTTTTCATTTTCCGTTATTCTTTGAGTAGGGCAAAGGTAATAAAAAAAAATCAGATAGGTATCTGTTGACCATAATAGTTTGTTAACATTAGAAGGACTCTTAAAAATAAGAAGGCCACAAATCCTTATGTTTCTTATACTTTTATATCACTGAAAAAAATTATTGCAGTTAAGGATAGCAACAGTCACAACACGTATCTATCGAACTTGAAG
>DAIPMC010000005.1:33012-41429 GCA_036768895.1 Prevotella sp.
AACCGCCGGCTGAAGATCAATTCCACAAGCTGTGAGCGTAACCTTTCCAGAGACCTTAGCCGACTCCAGCACCACGAGGCATTTTCCAAAGAAAGCCTTACGCTTATTGTCCTTGAAACGTTCCATAGAGAACTCGCATCCGTTATCAACTCCAACGATTGAAGCAGGCCCCTTGGCATCAAAATAAATTTCAGGATCTGCATTCGGACAAAGATTGCCATTTTTATCAACAACTTCAACAGTTACAAATGATAAATTCTTGCCATTGGCAACAAGTTTCGTACGATCCGCCATCAGCCGGATATGATTAGGAGGACCCGCCGTATGAATCGATTCCTCACCTACTACCTTCCCTTTTGAACGGGCTACGACCTTAACTGTACCAGGTTCAAACCTCACACGCCACATGACATGATACTGGTGATCATTGACTTTCCGCCGCACACCCTGACTCTTCCCATTGATAAACAGTTCCACTTCATCAGCATGATTATAGTAACACCACATATCAATCGTCTGTCCTGGTAACCAGTTCCAATGTGGAAACAGATGCAACACATCACGGTCTGTCCACTCACTTTGATACATATAATAAATATCCTTAGGAAAACCGGCTAAATCTATTATTCCAAAATAACTGCTTCGAGCGGGAAAATCGTATGGAGTAGGTTCACCGATATAGTCCCAACCCGTCCAGATAAATTGACCACAACAATATGGCGTATGCTTGACAATATCCCAGGTTTCCTCATGAGTACTGCTCCATGGCGCATGCATATTATCATAAGCAGAACACATCATAGATGGATCCGTATAAGAACGATCCCACCGATTTGGAACGACATATATGGAATCAGACGGCATCTTGTAATAACCACGGGTCATCAAGGCGCTGACACTTTCCGTCATCAGAAAAGGCTTATTCGGGAAATTCTCAGGAACATCCTTTATCCATTGCCGATGATAATTATATCCTATGATATCCAAGGCTCCACTCTTAAAAAGATTATTATTCGGATCAGGTTCATTGCAACCAGCCGTAATAGGACGTGTCGTATCATACCGCCTTACGATATTTGCCAGATGAAGAGTAAGTAATGAATTTGGAGAAAGATGCGAGGAATGAGAAAGTGATGACGCATCATGCTTTGCATTGAGCAATAGATTAGCCTGATCAAGTGTCAGTTTATCAGGTCCTTTGGACGACCACTGTTCGAGAACCTCATTTCCTATGCTCCACATTAATATACAGGGATGATTCCGATCCCGGCGGATCATGTCTGAAAGATCCCGTTCATGCCATTTATCAAAAAAGCGTGCATAATCATCCTTCGTTTTCTTCTCTCTCCACATGTCAAAGGCCTCATCCATAACAATAAAGCCTATCGTATCACACATATTCAGAAGTTCAGGTGCTGGAGGATTATGTGAACAACGGATAGCATTACAACCCATATTCTTCAACATGACCAACTGTCGATGAAGAGCGTCTTCATTTAAAGCAGCTCCCAGGCAACCCAGATCATGATGATCACATACTCCATTAATCTTAAAGTTCTTGCCATTCAACCAGAAACCGGTTTTTGGATCAAAACGGTAAGAACGAAAACCTGTAGTCGTTATCGCGGTATCCACCACACGATGATGAAGAAGTACTTGTGCACAGACTTGATAGACATAAGGGTGTCCGACTGACCACAGATGAGGAGAATGCACTTTCAAGCGTACAGACAAATGATGACTTTTACTCTCAGCGACCATACGGCCTGATCGGTCAAGAACACGGTATTGGATCACCGGATTCTTTCTATCAGCAACATTCCCATCTAAGGTTACCTTGATTGTCACCAGGCCATCCGCATCAGATATAACATGTAATCCCCAATGAGCAATATGAAGAGTTGCTGAACCAGTAACCCATACATGGCGGTAAATGCCACAACCGCTATACCAACGGCAATTGGGCTGCTCACTATTATCTACTTTCACTGCCAGCACATTATCACCAGTAGGGTTCAGATAAGGAGTAAGTTCATAACGGAAAGAACTGAAACCATAAGGACGATTCCCTAATTCATGACCATTCAGATAAACCGTCGAATTCATATATACTCCATCAAAGTCAATGAAGTAACAGGCCGATTTTCCTTGATCGGGCAGATCGGATAGAGAAAAATGCTTTCTGTACCAGCCTGTTCCTCCGGGAAGAGCCCCACCACCGGCACCACTGGGATTATGATCGCTGAAATCCCCCTCTATAGCCCAGTCATGCGGTAGATCGAGTTTTCTCCAGAGAGAATCATCATAGTTTTTTAATGACATCCTCGTATCATTTCCAAGAAAGAACAGCCACCCATCATCAAAACAAGCTCTCTCTCCTGCCTGAATTCCAAGGAAACTAATCGACAAAAGTAGTGCCGATATCATAATCCTTCTCAAAATACGTTTCATTTGTATATTGTTTGTCCTTACAAGTTCTTTAGTCTGTTTCCTTTCTTAAAATATGCTCCTGATTTTCTTATTAGATGATTAAAGCATCAATGAAGTTGTATGCTTTCTTCTTGCCCATTATAGGACACCATAATTCCTTTTGAATGATCCAGGTTCAATGGACGGACTTGTCCTGCTTTCACGACAACGACACGGAAACGGCGATTCCTGAGCATTCCCCCGAAAGATCCTCTCCGCTTCCCAATTGTCAATGTCTTATGGATTTCATTATAATAGAAAGGTATTGTTGCATACTTTCCTTTTTCATAATTATAATTAGTCCCCTCATCTTCATAAAGAGTAAAGTTTGCATCAGCACCTTCATAAACATAAAGTTCTATCAATTCCGCCGGTTTCTGGTCACTCCATTCCTCAGCAGGTCCGAAAGGAATAATAGAACCTGCAGGGACAAAGACAGGAATACGATCATAAGGAGCATCCACAGTAATGGTCTGCCCACCGGCATTATACTGCCCCGTCCAAAGATTATACCATCCACGCTGCTTGGGCAGATAAACCTGACGGCTCCGCGCTTTATAATGGGTCACCGGACAAGCCATAAGTGCAGGTCCGAACATCCACTGGTCACGAATATCATTAACTTTCGGATCTCCGTTAAAATCCATCACCAATGCTCGCATCATCGTATAGTCACGGAAATGAACAGCTCCGTCAAGACTGTAGAGATAAGGCATCATTCGATAACGAAAACGGTCTGTTGCAACAATTGCCTTATAAGCAGGATGATTGTCAGGAGCTATATTCCAAACTTCACGTAATGGCCACTGCCCATGAGTACGGTATAGGGGGACGAAGCATCCCAACTCATTCCAACGAGTCTGTAACTCCCGCCACTCCTTAAGATCAGCATTTTCTGTGCCAGTACGATCAAAAAGTTTCTGAGCAGTTACATAACGGTTCTCTACCGAGAAGCCACCCAGATCCATTCCCCAGAAAGGCAGACCCGATAAAGAATAATTCAATCCCGCTGTAATCTGAGCACGCATGTCTTCCCAACGGGTGCCGATGTCCCCGCTCCAGGTAGCAGTGCTATAACGTTGCAGACCGGCAAAACCGCTTCTAGTCAGAAGGAATACTCTTTGATTCGGATTCACTCTTCGTTGACCGTCATAAATGGCCTCCGCATTCATAAGAGCATAAGCATTAAAGTATTCTGTACTCGAACCCAGACTGGTAGGTCCACAAAGTGCCTTACGGTACCACATCGGCGTACAGTCTCGCACATTAGGTTCTGAAGCATCCATCCACCAGGCATCAATACCATAGTGATATTTACTATACATATTCTCATTCAGTTGGTTCCAGAACATCTGACGGGCACCGGGAGCATAGGCATCATAAAAAGAGCCAAGATATCCAAGCCAGTCGCAAATGGAATCCTTAATTGCTTGATGATAGATCCATCCATGAGAATCAAGTGCCTTATAATTCTTAACTGTTGTATAAAACTTTGGCCAGACGGAAATCATGAACCTTCCATGCATCTGATGGACACTATCCAGCATTGCCTGAGGATCAGGAAAACGAGAAGCATCAAAAGTATGATCACCCCAGGAATCAGTCTTCCAGTAATTCCAGTCCTGTACAATATTGTCAATAGGAATATGTCGGGTCCGAAATTCTTTCATCGTATTTTCTATGTCAGAACTGGTACGATAGCGCTCACGACTCTGCCAGAAACCCAAAACCCACTTCGGATAGACAGGAGCTTTGCCTGTAAGTGTACGATAACCTGAGATTACTTCATCCAGATTCTTGCCGGCAATAAAATAGTAGTCCATATCACGGCTCATCTCACTCCAGATACTCAACTTACCCTGCTCTTTATCACTTCTTGGAGTAGCTGCACGCAAACCGCAATAACTAACATCACCATCTGGCTTCCATTCTATACGGATAGGGATCTTCACACCTTTCTTCATTGGAAAGACAAATTTCCATGCATTTGGATTCCATGCCGTACGCCAACGCTCCGGAACAATCAACTTTCCATTAAGATATACCTTAATATATCCTGCATAATAAAGTATAAAATGGTAACTGTTATCAACAGGAGCCTGAAGAAAACCCTCATAGACAACACGAGACTGTCCAAGTTGGAACCCTTGAGGTAGATTCCGGATCCCTCCATGATCCGTAGCATTTGCTATAGCAGACTTCGGAGGACACCCATATTCAAAATAGAGAGAATCTTCACGGCGTTCCAGGCTATTGCCTGTCTTGTCAATATAAGTACCTGTCAGTGCTCCTGTACGCCCATACTTATCATACAGGGTAAAAGCATGATTAAGTTGCAGATAAGGATTCGGGTTACCAAAACGACAATAAGAATAACTGTCCCACAGAATTCCGTAATTACGGTTACTCACCACAAAAGGTACACTTACCTTTGTATTGTATTGAAAGAGATCTTCGTTCAATCCTTTCATATCCAGTTCTCCGGCTTGATGCTGACCTAAACCATAGAAAGCTTCATCGGAAGGACTGTCAAAGAGCACATGACAGGACCACCCTCTTCGCTGCGCATCAGTAAGACTGCCTACACCGATCTCTCGATCTGGAACTACAAAGGGCTTAAAGGTTTTACCACCATAGGCAGCCTCTTGAGTATAGAGTCGTCCATTCGGATGATAAAAAGCGACATGACCTGTTAAGACATTAATATCAGCACATAGAAATGAAGTCCTTACCTGAACATGTGACCCTTTCTGCTTGACATTAAAGGTGTGACAGACAGCCTGAGGAACAACGATAAGGCTCTGTTTAACCGGAAAAGTGTTCTCCATCGTAGCTCGAACACGGATAATCCGATTGCCTACTACCTGAAGACAAACCAGATGAGGGCCATCCGATTCAGGAGATTGGACATGTACAATGATTGTATTGCCTTTCTGTATATAATTAGCTGCCGATAAATGAACAACAGAAGAAAAGAGAATAATTAAAAAAAGCCATTTCCTGATTTTCATTGTATTTTAATTAAATTATTATAGTCATAAAGATAGTCAATCTTCTCAGATTAATAAAAGACAAAACTATCAAAACAGAAATCAACCAACTCTGATAACTTCCCAAACAAGAAGAACTAATACCGGATCTTAGCTCATCAAAGATATCTTCCTCTCCTCTTCATTCAATTCGAATCAAAAAGGAATAAACTTTTATCTTTTCTCAGAACTTTCGCGAATCTTGAGGATCATTGGAACCACGACCTGATGTACCTTTGTATCTCCAGCAATATTGTCTAGAAGAAGTTGACAGGCTTTCCACCCTGTCTCGTGTGCCTGATCCATAATAGTCGAAAGTTTTGGCGTCACGAAAACTGCTGTATCACCGTCTGAAAAACCAATAATAGCCACATCCTCCGGAATACGCAGTCCACAACTCTTGATGGCATCAAAAGCACCATAAGTAATAATGTCATTAAAGGCAAGAATTGCATCTGGCCGCTGGACACTTTTCAGAAGATCTATTGTATGCTGACGGGCTATATCAAAATCAATCTTGTCACAAATTACCAGAGATCGATCTATCGGTATCCTGTTTTCTCTCAACGCTTGTAAGTAACCGTGCTTACGACGCTTAACCATATTCAAGGTATTCGGGCCGCCTATAAAAGCAATCTTCCTGGAACCAGTATCAATAAGATGTTGGGTAGCATCCTGTGCGGCAACGTCACCATTACCGATAACATTAGAAAATCTGTCTTCCATGCAAGTACGTCCAAAAAAGACTAAAGGCTCCCCCATCTTATAAAGCAAGTCATAATGGCTATAGTCTACTGTATCCTGTGCCAAACACGCAATAATGCCTTCCACATGCATATCCAGGAAATTATCAATGGCCTGATTCTCTCGTAAATGATCTTCATGTGAATTGGCAGAAATGACAGAATAGCCCTTCTTAGACGCATAATCCTCAATACCATCAAGGACTGCTGCAAAATAGTGAGTTACAAGATTCGGCACAATAACCCCTATGACTTTCGGAGCCTCTTTACGAAGACTTTGCGCAAAAGGATTCGGCCGATAATTCATCTGCTTAGCCAGAGACTTCACCTTAGCCGTCATTTCTTCGCCCACCTCATGACTGTCCCTCAATGCCCTTGAAACTGTCGCGATACTCACGCCCAGCCTCTCAGCCAAATCCTTCAAAGATGTACGATGCTGCTTCATTTATTAAGATTATATCCCGTTAAGCCCCATTTATCGTTTTAGAGAAAAACCTTTCCCAAAACGGCATAACTACATATTTTTGACAAAGGTAGCAAAAAGTAGGATAAAGCGTTAACGTTTACGTAACTTTTTAATAGTTTTTGGATACACCAAACTCTGAAATATACTATATTTGCAAAATAAGCACATTTATGTGTAATGAATAGTTGATAATAAGTTAGTTAGAAACAAAAGGCTTAAAGTTGTCGTGAGACATTTTTAAGCCTTTATTTATGAAAGGACATACTGCACACCAACTCAGAAATACGAAAGAAAACTATCCGCCAATTAGCGTTTCTGCTCAAATATTATATTCTGCTGAGTCTACCAATCCGGCACGCAGGGCATACATTGTTGCTTCATGAATATTGTTTACACCCAACTTACGGAAGATATTCTTACGATGAGTGTTTATGGTATGGAAACTTGAAAAGCGCTTGGCTGCTATCTCCTTTGTAGTCATCCCCAATGCAATATCTTTAAGGATTTCTGTCTCCGTCTTCGTAAGTTTAATCGTTTCTTCCTCACCGGACTCAGGTTGGAGAAGCATCTCTGTCATTGACTGGCAAATGTAACGGTGGTTTTGGATTGTAAAATCAATCGCTTCACGGATCTCAGACATAGGAGACTCTTTCAGAAGGATACTGAAATGATTGCTACTAGCCAGAATACGACGTACAAAATCCAAACTGAGATTTTCCGAAAAAAGAAGCCACCGGGTTTTGGGAAAGCGGGCATTAACAACAAGAAGTTCTTCTATATCATTGATATCAAAAAGAGTATAATCGAGAATAACCACAGCATCCTGTTGAGATTTCAAAGCCTCCAGGAGTTCATTCTTATCTTCTGTATATGTGTATTCTGTACCCGTTATGCTACCTATAATATGAATCAATCCGGCGCGGGTTATATCTTGTTTATCAGCGAGGTATATCTTCATTTAATACGATTTGTCACAAAAGTAGTACTTTTTATTGAAAAATAAAAGAATTCTATAACAATAAACAGAAAACTTTTCTTCAGGCCTTTTTACTCTCACCAGATAAACTTGTATATAACAGATTATTCCAGTCTACTCAACTAAATGCACTCAACCCTTCCATATCTGTACCCCCAAAGAAAATATCAGAAAGATGCATCAAAGCTGAACCGAACTCCCCACTTATGAATATCCTGATCATGCAAATATGTCAGTCTCCTCACGAACTCCACCGTAAAGAAGTTAAGGATATTTCGTACACCGAAAGAAACCTCCCAGTAAGGTTGATGCGTCATGAGACGGGTATTTTTAGGAAAACGATAGATATCTGGATCCGTCTGATTCTGCTCCAGAAAAGGATTATTCTTTTCTGTGAGATGGCCAACCATTCCCTTGACAGCAAAATATTCCCGCCAATGAAGTTTTCTTATCAAAGGAAGCCGGTTGAATATCTTACCATTCATATCCCAGGCAGCTGACCAGAAAAGTTGACGGTCATTGATAAATTCCCAGTCACGCATCATGCTGAACGTATTTTCAAGCATGAAATAGCTCATATTATAAGGAGGCATCACCAGCATCGGAAACGGAACTTTCTTCCATTGTGCTTTGGCTGTAACATGCGTATCTACATTGCCCCAGCTACCTAGCCAGAAACGCTTGTATATTCCTGCCTCTGTAATAGAACTATTAAACTGGCCGCCTAAGAAATG
>DAIPMC010000005.1:41469-50330 GCA_036768895.1 Prevotella sp.
ATATAGAAATCGGGAGAATCGAGGTTGACAGGAAATCTTTGTTGCTTGGTATTCACGAATGTTACGCCTGGATTATAGTGAAGCGTAAGATCAACATCGGTCATCCGTATCTTTTTGGCCTCAGCATCACTTCCTAAAGCGATAGACTGAGGAGACTCCGGCATATAATAGTAATGTAAATTACCGGCAGTCTTATTACTTTCGGTCTGAATTCCACCACTGACACTGAAACCCCAATCCGTCTCATAAATAGAACTCAAACGCTGCCGGTTATAAGCAAACATCTGATCTTCCGTAGAAGAACGAATCGTCATAAAGACATTATCCTTATTATGGATCAGATTCCGGTCTGCATCAGACATCACATCAGAAGTAGTCTCAAATTCTATATTCCGCTGCGGAAATTCAAAAGAAGAATGTTGCTTTTTATTGAATGCATACGACACCTTGGCACCGTAATACCAGTCCTTGCTCTTTGTGCCATAGGCTCCATAACCGTTAAAAAAAAGATGAGGATTCAACTTAGCCGTTGTTCTCCCTGCCAGTCGTAATCGAAGGCCATCCACATAATTATTGGAAAGATACGTATTAAGAGGCCCAAAATCAAATTTACTTGGGGTATTCTTAGAACCAGTCTCCATGTAATTTTCTGCGAACACCTTAATGCCCGTAATGATATATTTCCACCCACGTGAATTCGTCATTCGGTTAATGAATGAATTCATGGAAGACTCACTCTTGGTCAATTCCACCGTCCTATACTGATTCCAGAAATCCTCATCACGGTTCATCTCATTGACATCATGCTTCACAAGAGCTCTACCCTTAAAAAGTTGCTTTGGCAAATCTGTAAAGGAATAATTGCTCAGTCTTGTATTTCTGACTACAAGTGCTTTTGACAAGAAATCTGTAACACGCATCTCAGCTATCATATCATCTTTAGACAGCACCCATTCGCCATCACTCAGACGGGTATATTCCTGCTCGATCTTCATATCATCGACCCAGTCTATATCAGAATTATGAGGCATAAACAGATTACATTTTTTTACATGCAAAGTGCTGTCATCCAATACCCAGAGCTCTCCACGGAAACCAAAATCCTGGGAATTAGCTGGAATAAATTGCAGATGGATGCACTTATCACGGTCTACATAGACCGTATCCTCTATATAAAAGTGATAAAAGGAGATTGCTGTACTACCAATTGGAGACGGAAAAGGAAACTGTAAAAGTCGCACATGATCATCGTAAATATCAACATCTGTGAAAACTTCCTTCAGCATCGTATTCAAGGCTGCCCCCGTCTGAATAAGTTTTCCTATACCAGAACTTTGCTGTCCCAGGATAATGTCTTTTTCTTTCAGAGGACTCTTACGGTAAATATGCTGACTGACGGTTTCGTCAACGGATAACGGTAAAACCAGTTTATGATTATAAGGAGACACCTCTACCTGATCAAGCATATACTTACGATGCCTGAAGAATTTATTCTTCAGTTGTTCTGGTTTCAGATCATTGACTGCCAATGTGATTTTCTGATACTTATCATACTGATAGAAATCATGATTGCGTAAGTCAGTACGCTTCTTTGCCGCTATTACACGTCGCATCAATTCTACTGCCGGATTATCCTTCCTGTGATAACGTCCACGCTTGGATTTCACGACCACTTCCCCTAAACGGCGACTGTCATCTTTCAATACCACAGAAAGTAGATTAGGATCACTCGTAACCTTTACCGTTTTAGACTTATATCCCAAACAAGATATGGTAAGCATCCAATCAACATGACGTTCAATCTCAAATTTTCCCTCAGCATCACTGGATACTGCAATATGATGGCCTTTGTAAGAAACACTTGCAAAAGGAATAGCATCACCATTACTGTCCAGTATTCTTCCAGAGACCTTCTGATCCTGTGCTTGAACCTGAATAACAAACGATAGCAACACAAATATGATGCAAGCCGTCTTTTTTATAAAACCCTCTAATACCTTAATAGTAATCACTCTACTTACAATTTCAGTGCCCAAAGGTACAGATTATTTGAGAAATAAATAAAACTTTTTTCGTTATTTACGTTTTTTTATTAATTTTGCAAATCAGATAATAACAAGCATCCTGAAAATGGGACAAATAGAACAAGCAAGGGGAAAAGACAGCAAGTTACAGGCACTAAGGAGACCACCTATATTAGCAAAGATTATAGGAGCGGGATTTGGTTCGGGTTATTTTCCGCTATGTCCCGGCACAGCAGGATCAGCACTTGCACTATTAATATGGATTCTTATGGGAGAAGTAATTCCTCTTCCATACAAAGAAGCTTTTCCCATAGCCCTGGAAGCTTTTACGATAGCCCTCATCCTGATCTTTACGGTATTGGGGACATGGGCCACGGCAAAACTAATGCCTTTTTGGGGGGACGATCCTAAACGTGTTACCATTGATGAAATGGCAGGGCAATGGATTTCATTACTTGCTGCTCCGGCCTTCGTGTATGAGAATAGAATATGGATGGCATTAGCTGCACTGATCCTATTTCGTTTCTTCGACATCGTAAAACCTCTTGGGATAAGAACTCTGGACCGTAAAACAGGTGCATTCTGGGTCATGGCAGATGATTTGCTTGCAGGAATCTATTCCATGATTATCTTAATTATAATAGGAAATATTCCCGGATGGGTCATTTAAATCAAATCAAACATGAGATATGGCTGATCAGCAAGGCCGAGATGAGTGCCTCTGTTGCAAGCATTATTGACTTCGGTCTGTCCATAGGACTTACGGAAGAAAAAGTTCTTCCTTATATCTGGGCTAATCTTATCGGGGTCATCAGTGGAGGTATTACCAATTGTTGCCTCAACTATCGTTATGTCTTCAAAAATACGAGACGAAACAAGAAAAGCATTGCTCTTCGATATTTTATGGTATGGAGTGGCAGTCTGATCTTGAACGGAGGAGGAACAGACCTCATTACTTATCTGATTGGAGAAAACTATTTTATCATCGTCAAATGTATTATCTCCATATTCGTAGCTTTGCTATGGAACTATCCGGGACAAAGAAGATTTGTATTCTCTTACAGATATACAGACACGACAGAAGACAATAAAGACTACTCTGAAAACGATCAGGATCATGTCATTACCGATTCAGATACAGTAAGAAAAGAATCCGAGCATACCCAAGAAGCAACGGATTCTAAACCTCCGGAAAATGATAATAATCCGGATAATACAAGAAATCTAAAGCAAGAAATATGAAATATAGAGACTTTCTTCAAAAGATGATCTACAAGATCATCGACCCTTTGATTAAAGGCCTATTCAAGATGGGTATCACGCCAAACATGGTCACCACAGTAGGCTTTATCGGCAATCTGATTGCGGCTGGTTTTTTCATCCATGCAGCCTATATCATGGGCGCAGTAGACCTGGATGCAAATACAGTGATGATCGGTTTACACGAAATTGGCTGGGGAGGTGCTATTCTGCTTTTTTCCAGTCTCTTTGATATGATAGACGGGAGACTAGCCAGAAAAGGAAATCTATGCAGTTCTTTCGGTGCCATGTGGGATTCCACATTAGACCGCTATAGTGAACTGATCACCCTTTTCGGCATTTGCCTGATTTTCCTTCGTTTTCAACCTGATCCTTCACTATTTGACAGTTCTGCAGTGGGTCCCGGAGAAGGATTTTGGTGGGGAGTGATTACCTTCACGGCAATGGTAGGATCAATAATGGTCAGTTATGTACGTGCACGTGCTGAAGGACTTGGCATCGAATGTAAAGGAGGACTCATGCAGCGTCCTGAACGTGTGGTCATAACTGCTGTCACAACGATTCTTACAGGTTGTACCGAAAATCTTTGGTGGGTTGCAGGCGGTATGGCCATTATCGCATTGCTTTCTGGAGGGTTGCTTTCTGCTATAAACCCTTGAAAGAAAAGGAACTTAAGGAAAATGAAGTTCAAGAGGAAAAGAAGGCAGAAGTGAAAGAGAAGAAAAAGAAAAAAGATAAAGAATCAAAGGGGAAGTCACATCAATAGATTCGAGAAGAATCTCACTATCCAACTTGGATTATCAAGAAATCATATAATACAGAAATTCGATTAGAAAAGAGAAAAAATGCTTTCTGTCTATCTCATTATTGTCTATATCATCCTCCTTATCTGGAAAAAGAGTAGAAAACTTGCCCTATATTTCTTGCCTTGGGTCATTTTCGGAGTAAGCTATGATATGATGCGGCTCTGCCCTAACTATAGAGTAAGTTCCATCGATGTCGGGAATCTTTATGATACTGAAAAATCCCTTTTTGGGATTGCTGCCAGTGGTATGAACGAACTCCATAAAGCTGCTGAAATATGCAAAGGCTCTGCAGAAGCCATTTATGAAAGTGGCACACTCATCCCGGGAGAATACTTTGCAATACATCATACTCCTTGGGTTGATTTCCTTACCGGACTATTCTATCTGTGCTGGGTTCCTGTACCTTTAGGGTTTGCCTTCTATTTGTTTTTCAAGAAACAATATAAATGGTGCTTGAAATTTTCATGGTCCTTTCTATTTGTAAACGTCTTAGGATTCATCATTTATTATATCCACCCCGCTACTCCACCATGGTATGTCATGAACTATGGTTTTCATGTGAATCTCAATACTCCCGGGAATATGGGAGGACTCGGACGCTGGGATGCGATGACAGGTATACCATTATTTCATCTGATCTATGGTGAGAATGCGAATGTATTTGCAGCAGTTCCGAGTTTGCATGCTGCCTATATGCTCATTACAACTTATTATGCAGCACGCAGCCGAAAGCCATGGTATACGGTAGTTCTGTTCGGTACCATCTGTCTGGGTATCTGGTTTACAGCCGTTTATGCCGGACACCATTATATTATTGATGTCATTCTGGGTATACTGACGGCTATCATCGGACTGCTGATTACAGAACTCGTCATTTACAGGATACCAAAGGTCAGGAACTTCCTCGAAAAGAGGTAAGTATCCTGAACTTGAAAAGCATCACTCGATATGGATATGACCAAGGCCGGAGTGATCCTGTTGAAGATGCTGATAGGTACCTCTAACAGTTATGCTGCCAATTCCTGAAGCGGAAACATTCACATTTCCGACTTCCTTCATATCCAATAACACATTTCCTGCACCAGACGTGGATGCCATAATCGTTGAGGCTTTTATTTGTTCTAAAGTAGCATTGCCTGTTCCGCTCGTTTCCACTGACAAATCTTTCGTAGAAAGAGTACTGGCTACCATGCTGCCAGTGCCGGAAAGGCCAATGCCGGTATGCCCAGCTACTGATAACTCCCGGAGGTTAATATTACCGGTACCACTACCCTTGAATGAAGAAGATTGCGCTGCCAGCCGATTGACTCGCAGATCACCTGTCCCACTGAGATAGGATATAAAATGAGCACAATTGATATCTCCGAAAACTGCACGCCCTGTACCACTGATATTCACTTTAAAATCTTCTGTCACAATCTTGCTTTTGGTAAGAAAACGTCCAGTACCCTTCATATCCACTTCATGTAAGTCTGGAGAAGAAACATAGACGGTAACAGAATGTGTTCTTTGACCAAAAAGATCAGACAAATGATGATGAGGTTCTGAAAGAACTAATGCTCCATTCGAAACACTTGCTTTAACTTTATCCACATCATCTTTCAGACCTGAAATTTTAACACTATAATCATGGTCAGAGGTATAGACTACATTCATCGTACCCAGAGCATAGATACCATCAAAATCTTTCAAAGACAATGTCTTAACTATCATTTGATGGTTTTCGGTATTCGACACTTCCGCATTAGTAATGGCCGTTCTTGCTCCTTTGCAAGCACCGCATCCCATCATAAGAGGGACAAGTGCAATAAAAAAAATGCTTTTATTCATTTCTGTTCAGATAAAAATTTTAATTTCTGGAGATATTGATATCACCTGATCCGGTCGAAGTTCAGTAAGACATCACCACTGCCGGAAAGAATAGCTGTGGAATTCTTTGAATTGACATGCCGGAAAGAGGCATCACCACTGCCCTCACAGTGTATGGAAAGGTCACCCGTCGTAAGACGGGACATCTTCAGATCACCACTACCGGAAAGCAGAGAGTGACAACGATCACAGATAACCTCTCCGAATGATACGTCACCACTTCCCTGAAGGCTGACATCCAGATTATCAGTATCTACCTTGCCTCTGGCATAGAAGTCACCAGAGCCGATCAGTTTCACTCCCAGTAAATCAGGAGAAGTCACATAAACCGTAAGTCCCCTGTCATTGGAAAAGAGATTTACATTCAACACATGGCTTCCTCGCTCCGATAAGACCAGCGTACCTTGTGAGACACTTGCTGTCACTCTTTGGATATCATCTTTCGAACCTACGATCTTGACAGACCAAGTATTCGTACTATCTTGGGTATAGACAACATCCATAGAGCCATCTTCCTGGATACGGTTGAATCCTGATACCGACAGCCATTTCGAAAACTGCCGGGATCTGCCGACATTCACTCGTGCCCCACAACAGGAACAAAGTGCAATGGAAAAAACGGCCAACGCCATGAAAATAACATTCTTTCTCATTCTTATTTTTTTTAATTGACATTCTTCATCCATTAGACGTTATCCTATATTCAAAAGTTGCAAATAACAAAAAAAGACCAGCAAACAATAATGCTTGTGGTCTTTTTGTGAAATTGAAAGAAAAAATCAATCAATTTCTTCATCAGCATCATATCCACCCATTTCCCGGATGGCATTCTTCAGTATCACATATTGGTCAAACAAATTATTAACAGCATCTTCGCCCTTGGTAAAATCATGCATAGGACTCTTGAAGAAGAAACTCAAGAACCTTTGAATGCCATAACGACCGTCACGAGCTGCAAGATCCATCAACAAGGTAAGGTCTAGCAATAAAGGAGCAGCCAGAATAGAATCACGGCAGAGGAAATTGATTTTGATCTGCATCGGATAACCCATCCATCCGAAGATATCGATATTATCCCAACCCTCTTTGTTATCATTGCGAGGAGGATAATAATTGATACGGACTTTGTGATAGATATTACCATAAAGGTCCGGTTGATCCTCTTTTTTCAAAATCGTTTCCAACGTAGACAATTTACTTACCTCTTTCGTACGGAAATTGGCAGGCTCATCCAGTACCAGTCCATCACGGTTACCCAGAATATTAGTAGAGAACCATCCATTCAGACCTAGATTTCTAACTTTCAGAATCGGCGCAAAACCCGATTTCACCAAGGTCTGTCCTGTCTTGAAGTCTTTACCTGCTATAGGCATTTTCACCTTCTCAGCCAGTTCCCACATAGCCGGAATGTCTACAGTAGTATTAGGAGCACCCATTATAAACGGAGCACCTTCTGTAAGAGCAGCGTATGCATAGCACATAGAAGGAGCCACATGCTCACGGTCATCAGCCTTCATCGCTTTTTCCAAACTGGCTAAAGAACCATGGACTTCTTTATCATAAGGAATATATATTTCTGTAGAGGCAGCCCAGATCACAACAATACGGGAACAATTATTTTTCTCCTTAAATGTTCTGATATCTTTCTTCAAGGCCTCAACCATTTCCCAACGGTTTTTGCAGTCCTTTACATGATCACCATCTATTCGTTTAGCATAATTCTTATCGAAAGCAGCTTTCATCGGAACGATTTTTTCCAGTTCCTCACGGACCGGTTCAATGTCCTTTGCTTTCAAAACTTCGGCATATACAGCAGATTGATAAGCATTCTGGGGATAAACATCCCACGTTCCAAAAACGATGTCATTAAGATTAGCCAGAGGGACAATATCACCATAATGCAGATATTTTTTATCAGCACCCTTGCCGACACGGATTTTATCATACTGAGTCATTGAGCCAATTGGCTTAGCAAGTCCTTTACGGACCATTAATACACCTGTCATAAAAGTTGTGGCCACGGCTCCACAGCCGATGACCATAATACCCAATTTACCATCAGCAGATTTCAGATTAGTCATTTTTTTCATGCCTTTTGATTTTTTTTATTAAGTTTATTATATTAATGTACAACAAATGTAAATCAAATAACTTAAACGAAGAAACTTTTTAAGTTTTATTTATCATTTGACGAATTAATGACCAATTTGTGGCCATAAAATCAGAAAGATTCAACAATTTCCACATAATTTTCTACGAAAATTATGTGTTTCAAGTATCTCTATATCTTACGACATAGGGCGATATTAAGCATGCTTTCAGGAATTTATCATGAATCATTCCACCAACTCTAAATATCCTGAAAAAGTCGATTGGAAAGTTTGCAGATATGATAAGAAATGGTTAACTTTGCATGCAATAGGAGTATATATTCCACTCAATATCAACGTTGATTCTCTGAAAGACTTGAGTAGAAGATTCACCGTTGAGGGTCTTTAGTGAAAAGTGTAAAAAAGATATAATATAAAAGTCACGCATACAAACGAGAAAAGTGTACAGCCGGAAGATACACATCATATTGTACAAAATTATTATACGGATTACGATTCATATTTGTACAATAAAGTTTGGTATCCGTACCCGCCTGCCAAACGATGACTTTGGATATTTATTATTGGAATTAGAATATTAAAAGCAGACTTGTGATTAATAACAAAAAGACTATAACTGACAACAAGAATACAGTTAAGACAACTATGCCTGAAAACAAAGACGAATCAGACAAGAAACAGATTATTATAACAGAAGACAATTCAAAAGAGGAAGAAGATATGAAGAACGACTCAGAGCAGCAGGCACAGCGTAATACGATAATTACAGTTGTGCCGCACGAGGCACTGCT
>DAIPMC010000090.1:0-10482 GCA_036768895.1 Prevotella sp.
TTTGTATAGAATTTTCTGAATTGAGAGGGTAAACCGGATACTAGAATAGAGGCTCAAATAATATAGTTGTTTTTTTAACGCTATAAGAAAAAATCGGCTCAAATAATATTGTTGGGTTTTTAACGAAATAAGAAAAAATCATTATCTTTGTCCCTATGAAAAAAGTACACCTCTTAGATTATAAAGATGTACTGGCTTTGTTCCTGCCAGCAGGCATCCTGGATGACTTTGAAAATAACAGAGGCATCCAACATGGGCTCCTATTATCTGATAGGCCTTATAGTGAAGGATCTGTTAAAGGTGTAATTTAGATATGTTGAATCGGATGAATGACTTTTTCTGAGAGTAAGAGGTTAAAGTTGAAAAGGACTTAATAGAGTGTATGGTAATCAGGTTCCGCCTTACGTACAAAAATCAATTCATTAGGCATTTTTACCCATTTACGATCTCTAGCAATTTTTATTACACTACCTTTGATTTGTTTTAGTGTGTACGTGCTGTCTGTGTTTTTCTTGAGTTTAGCTGTCAGATCTTCACTTCCATAGTCATTTATTATGGTTAGTTCAGCTGTATTGGGAGACGTAATTTTGGCTGAAGTAAATAACCATTTTCTACCATCATGAATGTCACCAAAAAAGCCTGATAATTTTCCATAGATTTCCTGGTGAGGGACTGTAATGTCATTTTTATAGAAGTCGATGATCATATATACGTCATACTTTTCATTGTATAAGTACCCTTTGAAGGTTAAACTGTCTGATTGTGCATAAACCGTTAGAGTCAGGCATGTCAATATTAATGTAAATAAAATCTTCTTCATATTTCAGTTTTTCGCAAAGTTATTGATTTTAGTTAATAATTCCAACGTTTTCAGAAATAATTCTGGATTAAATTGCGATATTACTGTTTTTAGTGTATCTTTGTAGAGTTTTAGCAGAAGCATAATGACAAAAAACAGACTATTTCCAGACTATATTTTTGAGTCCAGTTGGGAAGTATGTAATAAGGTGGGTGGCATCTATACAGTGTTGTCAACTCAAGCGAAGACCTTACAGAATGTGATGCAAGATCATGTTTTTTTTATTGGTCCGCAGTTTTCTAATCAGAGTGTGAATCCTTATTTCCATGAGGATGATTCTTTATTTCCTTCATGGAAAGAGGAAATCGCTAAACAAGGTCTTCATGTGAAGACTGGAAGGTGGCTTGTACCAGGCGAACCAATAACCTTTCTCGTAGATTTTCAATCCTATTTTGAAATAAAAAATCAATTGTATGGACGACTATGGGATTTGTTTCGTGTAGATAGTCTGCATAGCTATGGTGACTATGATGAAGCGTCGATGTTCTCTTATGCTTCTGGCCTTGTTGTAGAAACTTTTTATAAGTTTTATCTTAATGAAAATGATAAGGTGGTTTTTCATGGTAATGAATGGATGTCAGGTTTCGGACTATTGTATATCCACTATAAAGTACCATCAATTGCCACTTTGTTTACCACCCATGCTACCAGTATTGGCCGCAGTATAGCAGGAAACAATAAACCTCTTTATGCCTATCTCTCCAATTATAATGGAGATCAGATGGCTACGGAATTGAATATACAGAGTAAACATTCTGTAGAGAAACAGACTGCAAAATATGTAGACTGTTTTACTACTGTGAGTGATATTACAGCCAGGGAATGCAAGGAATTATTGGATAAACCTGTAGACGTCGTTTTGCCTAATGGTTTTGAGGATGGTTTTGTTCCCTCTGATCCTTTGTTTACAACTAAGCGTGATGCGGCACGAAAAAAGATTTTAGATGTAGCCAATGCTTTGTTAGGTACTTCTTTTGATAATCAAACCTTGATCATTTCGACAAGTGGGAGATATGAATTCCGTAATAAGGGAATAGATGAGTTTATTGAAGTCATGAACCGATTGAGAAAAGGTTCTGAACTTTCGCGACCTATTCTTGCGTTTATTGATGTGCCAGATTGGGTATCCGAACCAAGAAAAGATTTGATAGATCGTCTTAAGGGGGGGAGAAAAGAGAAATTCCCATTAGAGAAACCTTATCTTACCCATTGGCTCCATAATATGGATGATGATCGGATCATAGGTATGATGAATTATCTGAATTTTCATAATATTGGAAATGATCAGGTAAAGTTAATATTCGTACCCTGTTATCTGAATGGTCATGATGGTATTTTCAATATGACCTATTACGATTTGATATTGGGTAATGATTTATGTATTTATCCATCTTATTATGAACCTTGGGGATATACACCCCTCGAATCCATTGCTTTCAAGGTACCTTGTATTACGACAGATTTAGCTGGATTTGGCTTATGGGTAAATAAAGAACTTGGCAGATATGGTGAAATAGAAGATGGCGTAAAAGTTGTTCATCGTACGGATTTTAATTATTTTGATGTAGCTGATTCCATTATGAATACCGTGCAGAAATACTCACAAATGACTAAATCACAAGTGAATAGTTGCAGGAGGAAGGCAGGAAAACTTTCTCAAAAGGCTTTATGGAGTCGTTTCTTTGCGTATTATAGAGAAGCCTATGATTTTGCACTTCGTAAGGCTCAAGATAGGAATGAGACAAGAAATGATTGGGATTTGAGAATATAATTAAACTTCAAGAGTATGAAAATTAAAGCAGATTATTCAAATACTCCTCAATGGAAGGATATAACAGTTAAGTCACGTCTTCCGGAGCAGTTGAAATGTTTAAATGAGCTGGCACATAATATGTGGTGGTCTTGGAACTATGAAGCTCGTAACATGTTCAAAGGTTTGGACGAACAACTTTATGAGGAAGTGGAACATAACCCAGTTTTGTTACTTGAACGTTTGAGTTATGATCGAAAGATGGCTATCGTAAAAGATAGTACCACAATGAAAAAGGTTCAGGATGTCTATGCAAAATTCTGTGACTATATGAATGCCAAGCCTGACAAGACCCGACCTTCTGTAGCCTATTTTAGTATGGAATATGGACTTGATCAAACCTTGAAGATTTATTCAGGAGGACTTGGAATGCTGGCCGGTGACTATCTGAAGGAGGCATCTGACAGTAATGTTGATTTGGTCGGTGTAGGATTCCTTTATCGATATGGTTATTTCAAACAGTCTTTGAACATGGATGGGCAACAGATAGCCAAATACGATGCCCAGAATTTTAATTCTCTTCCTATTGAGCGTGTTCTCGACAAAGATGGTAATCCTCTTGTAGTTGATGTTCCCTATGTCAATTACCAGGTACATGCTTATGTATGGCGTGTAAATGTAGGGCGTATCAAACTCTATTTGATGGATACTGACAATAATATGAATTCTCAGTATGACCGTCCTATTACTTATAATTTATATGGTGGTGACTGGGAAAATCGCCTGAAGCAGGAAATCCTATTGGGAATGGGTGGAATCCTGATGCTCAAAAAGTTGGGTATACAGAAAACGATCTATCATTGCAATGAGGGACATGCTGCTCTATGTAACTTGCAACGGCTGTTGGATTATGTTAAGGGTGGACTTGATTTCAATCAGGCCCTTGAACTGGTTCGTGCATCTTCTCTTTATACCGTCCATACACCAGTACCGGCAGGCCATGATTATTTTGATGAAGGACTCTTTGGGAAATATATGGGTAGTTATCCTGCTAAATTAGGAATATCATGGGATGAGTTCATCGGTATGGGACGTCAGAATCCAGATGATCATAATGAGAGATTCTGTATGTCTACTTTTGCCTGCAATACCTGCCAGGAAGTTAATGGAGTCAGTAAACTTCATGGATGGACTTCACAGAAAATGTTTGCTCCTATCTGGAAAGGCTATTATCCCGAAGAAAATCATGTTGGGTATGTCACTAATGGAGTACATTTCCCGACCTGGTGCGCGTCAGAATGGCGAAAATTATATGATGCCTATTTTGATTCATCTTTCATGACGGATCAGAGCAATGAAGAACTTTGGCATGCTATCTATAATGTGGATGATGCTGAGATATGGCAGACGCGGATGTCTTTGAAGAAAAAACTGGTAGATTATATCTGTGAAAAGTTTACGCAGTCGTGGTTGAAAAATCAGGGTGATCCGGCACGAGTGGTATCTTTGCTAGAACGCATTAATCCTAATGCGCTGATGATTGGTTTCTGTCGTCGTTTTGCTACTTATAAACGCGCAAACTTGCTTTTTACAGATCTTGACCGTTTGTCAAAGATCGTGAATGATCCGAAGCATCCTGTATTATTTTTCTTTTCAGGAAAGGCTCATCCTGCAGATGGAGCTGGACAGGATTTGATTAAGATGATTTTTGAGATTAGTCAAAGACCTGAATTTCTGGGTAAGATCATTTTTCTTGAAAACTATGATATGCAATTGGCACATCGCTTAGTTTCCGGTTGTGATATATGGATGAATACACCTACCCGTCCTTTGGAAGCATCCGGTACCTCTGGCGAAAAGGCAGAAATGAATGGAGTAATCAACTTATCTGTTCTTGATGGCTGGTGGGTAGAAGGCTATCGTAAAGGTGCCGGTTGGGCACTTCCTCAGAAGCGGACTTATCAGAACCAGGATTATCAGGATAAGTTGGATGCTGCTACAATCTATAATCTTATTGAGAATGAGATCGTCCCTCTCTATTATGACCAGGATAAGGATGGTTACAGTCATAACTGGGTTAAGGTTATCAAGAATTCAATAGCAACGATTGCTCCACATTATACCATGAAGCGTCAGTTGGATGATTATTATAATAAATTCTATATCAAGGAGGCTGATCGTTTTGAGAAATTGTCTGCCAATGATAATCATCTTGCAAAAGAAATTGCTCTTTGGAAAGAGGAGGTTGCTCAGCGCTGGGATTCCATCAAGGTGGTGTCAAAAGATACATCGGTCTTTAATGATGGAGGAGAGACGGGTGTCAAGTATAGGCTGAGATATACGATTGATGAACAAGGTTTGAACGATGCTATCGGTTTGGAATTGGTTACTTTGAAACCTGTTACTTCTGATGAAGAGCGTCAGATCTATAAGATATATCCTTTTAACTTGATTGGTAAGGAAGGTAACAATTATACCTATGAAGCTGTTATTGAACCGGAAGAATCCGGTACCTTCCAGAGTTGTGTACGGATGTATCCCAAAAATCCTGATCTTCCTCATCGTCAGGACTTCTGCTATGTAAAGTGGTTAAATTAGTTTATTGAGAGAAAGAGAATACCTGATTGATGACAGGTAGATAAAATAACAGGGGCATCTGGATTTCCGGATGCCCCTTATTTATAGTTGTTAATCTGTATTCTTCTTGAGTCTTATCAGATTTCTAATAGAGGATATTATACTAGATATTGTGATGAGATGCTTTCATTGGCCTCCACACGACGGATCGTCTCTGCAAACATTGCAGCAACAGAAATCTGTTTGACTTTTTCACACCGGTTGGAATAAGGTATAGAGTCTGTAAATACAATTTCATCCAGAGCAGAGTTTTGAACTCTCTCAGAAGCTGGACCACTCATAACGCAGTGCGAAGCGCATGCCCTTATACTTTTTGCTCCTGCATGCTTCATAATATCAGCAGCTTTGGTGATCGTTCCGGCCGTATCTACCATATCATCGATGATTACAACATTTTTATCTTTGACATCGCCGATAATCTGCATGCTTCCAACGACATTTGCGCGTGTACGTGTTTTATTACAAAGAACCAACGGGCAACCGAAATATTTTGCGTATGTGTTGGCACGCTTTGAACCGCCTACATCAGGAGAAGCAATGACGAGATCCTTGACATGCAGAGATTGCAGGTAAGGTAATAAGACTGCGGAGGCATAAAGATGATCGACAGGAACATTGAAGAAACCCTGAATCTGGTCAGCATGAAGATCCATTGTAATCAGACGGTTAATACCTGCGACACTCAACAGATCGGCTACCAATTTGGCACCAATGCTTACTCTGGGTTTGTCTTTACGATCCTGGCGAGCCCAACCGAAATAAGGTATGACAGCGATGATATTTCTTGCTGAAGCACGCTTGGCTGCATCAATCATCAAGAGCAGTTCCATGAGGTTATCTGAATTGGGGAATGTACTTTGTACAAGAAATACATCACGGCCTCGGATAGATTCTTCATAGGAAACGGCAAATTCACCGTCTGAGAATCTTGTAATTTGCAATTTTCCTAGAGGAACTCCTAAACTTGCGCAGATTTTTTCTGCTAAATACCTTGTGTTTGTACCAGAGAATACCGAAAAAGAGTTTTTTTCGCTCATTACTATAAGTTTATGTTTGAAATATTTAATATATATTCAGCTTCTTCAGTTATTTATCTGCTTATTTACAAATTTCTTTATTATAATAATGGAATTTGGGATCGTTATAGTGCAGAATATCACTTTACTCGTACTCTTAGCTCATCATAGAGTTGTCAAATCGTATGCAAAAGTAAGTATTTTCTATTAGAAATAGCACAATATCCGAAATAAAAAATTAACTTTGTGCAAAAAATTGAGATTTAATAGTTATGAAAGTAAATCCAAAAACTTTTCAAGAAGTACATGAACCAATTTATGTTTTGGAAGAAAGTCTTCTGCGACGAAACTTAGAGTTGATCCATTCGATAGCAGAAACTGCGGACGCAGATATCATATTGGCGTTGAAAGCCTTTGCTTTGTGGAAGACTTTTCCGATATTCAAGGAATATATCTCGGCTACCACAGCCAGTTCTTTGTACGAAGCTCGTCTTGCCTTTGAAGAGTTTGGCAGTCCTGTACATATTTATACTCCGGTTTATACGGATGATATGATAGATGAAGTAGCGGGCTATTCCAGTCATCTGATCTTTAATTCCTGGGCTCAATACGATCGATACCACGAGCGGGTTTCTCAGGCCAATCAGAATACAAGTTTAGGCGTTCGGGTTAATCCTGAGTATTCTGAGATCAGGACAGCCTTGTATAATCCTTGTGCTTCAGGATCAAGATTTGGTATTGTAGCAGATCAGTTGCCTGATAGATTACCATCAGATATCGAGGGTTTTCATATCCATTGTCATTGTGAGAATGGTGCTGATGTCTTCCAGCGGACTTTGTCTCATATCGAGGATAAATTCAGTAAATGGTTCCCCCAGTTGAAATGGATTAATTTCGGTGGAGGACATTTGATGACTCATAAGAAATATGATGTCAGGCTGTTGACTCGTATTTTGCAGGATTTCCATCGCCGTTATCCTCATTTAAAAATTATTCTGGAACCGGGAAGCGCTTTCGTATGGCGCACAGGACCATTAGTTGCACAGGTCGTTGATATTGTTGAAAATGATGGAATTCGTACGGCTGTTCTTAATGTAAGTTTTACTTGTCACATGCCGGACTGTTTGGAAATGCCTTACAAACCCGATATTCGCGGAGCAGAGAAATTGACTTTAGCTAAGGCAAAAGCTCCTGTGGAAGCACATATTTATCGTTTAGGGGGCAGCTCTTGCTTAAGTGGTGATTTTATGGGGAGTTGGAAATTTGGTCATGAGTTGCAGATAGGTGAAAACATCATCTTTGAAGATATGATTCATTATACCACTGTGAAAACGAATATGTTCAATGGTGTTTGTCATCCGTCTATAGGGCTATTGCATTCTGACGGTGAATTGGAAATTCTTCGTCGTTTTGGCTATGAAGATTATAAGAATCGTATGGATTGATAGAAAGAAATGAGCGTGAAATCCTGTTTCTTGTTCTGTCGTTTACCGTGATTAAAAAATAGTAGGATGCATCATGTTGGTGTCATACTCCGGCAGATTGCCCGAGAATCAGCTTTCATGATATTTCTAAAAAAAGACACAAAAAATTTGTCAGGTTTGAAAAAAAACTTTACCTTTGCAATCGCATTTAGAGAAATGTGCCTGTATAGGTAAAAGGCGGCAATAGCTCAGTTGGTAGAGCGCGACCTTGCCAAGGTCGAGGTCGCGGGTCCAAGTCCCGTTTGCCGCTCAACATTCTGAATAAATAATAAGGTCTGACCTTAAGAAGCCCAGGTGGCGGAATTGGTAGACGCGCACGTTTCAGGTGCGTGTGTTTAACGACGTGCAGGTTCGAGTCCTGTTCTGGGCACTGATTTATTCAGAATGATTTATATGTTGGAGAGGTGGCGGAATTGGTAGACGCGCTACTTTGAGGGGGTAGTGAAAATTATTTCGTGGGAGTTCGAGTCTCCTCCTCTTCACTATTTTTTTGCTGTCGCGGCAATAGCTCAGTTGGTAGAGCGCGACCTTGCCAAGGTCGAGGTCGCGGGTCCAAGTCCCGTTTGCCGCTCTTTTTTTGTTAAGGGAAACATACACTTTCATGAATTTATATCTTAGATATTTTGATAAAGAGACATTAGTTGCTAATGTCAATGAAGCTATTGATTTCTTACGCAGCATACCTGACATTAATTTGGATGATGCGTTGGTAGAAGACATTCGGGATTATGTCGCCAGTGATGTGATGTATCCAAAGCGTTACAAGGTTCGTCCTAGAGTTTATTTTATCATCATTAAGACTACCGCTGCTACAATGTTGGATTTTAAGGAAAAAAAGGCTGTACATCCAAATGTAAATACTATGTCACCTGCAGTAGAACGGCATGATTTGGCCGCTACCGCCATGACACGGCTTACCGTTGAGCATCAGGGCTGGTATGAAGGCGCTTTGGATTTCAAACGTGTCGTGATGATTCCTGCGACAGGCAAACATGAATACAGGGATACACATTTTGTGGCAGATGTTAAGGCTGTATCCGGCCAGGATTGCTATAATCGGATAGTGGAGCATCTTCGTGCACGGGTAGATAGCCGTAGCCAATTTCCTTCGGCAAAAGGAAAGAATTTCCAGTTCAAATACTTGGGTATGTGGAAATAACTGAAGCCTATGAATAAAGTCATGTTAATCGGAAATGTCGGAATAGATCCGGATGTAAAATACTATGACCGGGATCAGGCCGTAGCTCAGGTTAGTCTGGCTACAACAGAGCGTGGCTATACTCTCCAGAATGGTACTCAGGTTCCGGATCATACTGATTGGCATCACCTCGTATTTTATCGGGGACTGGCTAAGGTTGTTGAGAAATATGTACATAAAGGAGATAAACTTTATGTTGAGGGGAGGATACGCTATCGTTCTTATAATGATAAACAGGGACGTCGTCATTCTGTAACAGAGATTCTTGTCGAAAATATGGAAATGCTTTCTCCTAAAGAGAATGTAGAATCTTCTCATACAGATGAGAAGTCTTCTGATACCCAGTCTGTTCCTCCTAAATCTCTGTCTTCTGCTGAAGCAACAGATAAGAATACGTTACCTTTTTAGTTTTTTAAAGCCTTACGGATTTGTTCGGAGCATTCACATGTCAGATTAGCGCTTTGATAAGCTTTGAGCCTATCACTATAGGCATGTTAGCTGCTGCGATCTTAACGGTTGGCCTCCTTTTTTTATCTGGGTTTGCCAGTGGGTCCGAAATTGCCTTTTTCAGTCTTTCTCCTGAAGATCTCGATAGTCTGGATCCGGAAAAGAGTATAAAAGACAGATGGATTCAGAAACTTCGCGATGATTCTGAGCGTACATTAGCAACCATCCTTATTGTGAATGATTTTGTCAATGTCATGATCATTATGCTCAGCAATTATATTCTTAGTTCCTGGGTACATTTTGATGTTGCTTGGCTTCAGTTTGTTTGCACTACCATACTGCTTACTTTTCTGATTCTTCTTTTCGGGGAAGTCATGCCGAAATTATACTGTCGTCAGAATTCACTTCATTTTTGTCGGAAAGCTGTAGCTGGGATCATCTTCCTTCGAAAACTCTTCTGGCCTCTGGGGAGCATATTGATTAAGAGTGGTTCCATCGCAGAGAAAGCCGTTCCGAAGGAAAGCCGTCAGTTGAGTGTGGATGATCTGCAACAAGCTCTTGAACTCACTGACAAAGATGATATAAAGAATGAGCAAAGTATGCTTCAAGGTATCATCCGCTTTGGTGATGAGACCGCCAAAGAGGTGATGACAACGCGTCAGGATATTGTGTTTCTGGATTTGAAAAGTACCTATTCTGAAGTCTTGAAATTTATTGTTGAGAATAATTATAGCCGGGTTCCTGTATATCAGGTGAATACAGATAATATTCGTGGAATACTCTATATCAAAGATCTTTTGCCCTATCTTTCCAAGCCATTCAACTTCAAGTGGCAGAGTTTGATTCGTCCCCCTTATTTCGTGCCGGAGACTAAGCCGATCGATGATTTGCTTCGGGAATTTCAGGAAAACCGGGTTCACATGGCTATCGTGGTTGATGAATTTGGTGGCACGAGCGGATTGGTTACGCTGGATGATATTCTGGAAGAGATAGTAGGGGAAATAAATGATGAATATGATGATGATGAGAAGATCTATAGAAAGGTAGACGATCATATTTATGTTTTTGAAGGAAAGACATTGTTGAGTGAT
>DAIPMC010000091.1:0-10077 GCA_036768895.1 Prevotella sp.
TTGAATATCCTAATTTCCTCAACACTTCATTAGAGATGTCAATCTTCGGTGATCCGAAGATAATACCGGAATTACTGGCACGGTCAACAACCAGTGAATAGTCATGAAGTTCACAGATATCTTTTACCACCTTATAAATCTGATCCTGGATGGGAGACATCAGAGACTCACGCTCCTTAGCCAGCTCTCCTTCCGGACCAAAATACTTCTTCTTCAAATCGCTAGCTTGTTTTTCCATATTAACAATAGCCTGCTGACGAGAACTCCTTTGCTGTTCGGAAAGAAAGGTCATCTCATTCTGATAGTTCCTATACATCACACTTGCTTTGTTATTGATGGAATCAATCTCTGCTTTCCATTTCTCCCCCACCTGGTTAAGTTGTTTATTAGCAAGTTCGTATGCAGGGACGTTCTTCAAAATATAATCCATATCCACAAGTGCGAATTTCTGAGCGCTTGCCGTCATTGCCAGTAGGACAAAGAGGCACAATGTAATTACCTTTTTCATTTCTTAATCCTTTTTATATTACGCTACGCGGTCGTCATTTAAGAATCGGCCTCATCACTTCTTTTATAATTCTCAGAATCCATGAGCTATAAGTACCCTGTTAAAAGCAGTGGAACGAACTCATCATATTCTCAGTCAGAGAATAATCATCAGAACTCCTGGCCAAGGATAAAGTGGAACTGACTTCCGCCTTTCTGTCCAAAGACCTTATCAAAGCCATACCCCCAGTCAATACCCATCAGACCAACCATAGGCAAGAATATCCTGACACCTACACCGGCAGAACGCTTCATATCAAATGGATTGAATTTCCTCGTATCTGTCCAGGAATTACCAGCTTCCATAAAGGTCAACCCGTAAATCGTCGTATTACCCAGAAGGAATGGATAGTGAAGTTCCAATGTATAGCGGTCATAAGCATAACCCTCAGCTCCATACGGAGTAAGAGAACCATTCTCATAACCACGTAATCCGATTGTCTCTTCGGCATATCCTGTAGAATAGCCACTCATACCGTCACCTCCCATATAATAGGTTTCAAACGGACTCTTCTTATATTTGTTATATGCACAAAGAAGTCCCAATTCCACACGTGTCATCAACACGAATGTCTTAGGGCTGCCACTTAAGGCAGTATAAGTACGAGCTTTAAATTTCCACTTATTATATTCTATCCAACGATATTTTTCCTGCATCTGACGGTTATAATCAGGATCAAGGGGATTAGTTGCCAAATTCTTGTAATCCTTATGATCCCAACTGCTCCATGGTGGAGTAAGCGTGACACTTGCCTGGAAATCAGAACCATAACGGGGATAAATCTGGTTATCAGTAGAAGTACGATTCAATGCAATTGTCAGGTTAAGGTTATTGGCATTACCATTAGACATCAGGAAGTACTTCCAGTTTTTCAGCATATACCGCGTATAAGCAAGTTGCAGAGAAAGGGTAAAGTAGTCATCCGGCCATCGCAGACGTTTCCCCCATCCTACATTCACGCCAAACATCTTAACGTACTCATCCGGATCATAATAATTCTCATAACTGTTATTATAACTACTGCCATAACCATACATATAGTTATAGTAATTGTTCATGTAGGAACTATTATAGTAGTTACTTGACACATCTGTCTGCTTAGAGAAATATGCTCCGACACTAAACTGGATAGGACGCTTGCCACCGAACCAATTAGTAGAATAACTTACATCATAGTTCTGATAATAAGTACCATTCGTCTGTGCTCCAACACTCAATGTCTCACCGTCACCAATTGGCATAATGCCACGGTGCTCCTTATTCATATTAAACAGATTCCTGATAGAGAAATTGTTCAATTTCAAGGCTACACGCCCGATCACTCCTGTCTGTCCCCAACCGAGAGAAAATTCTATCTGGTCATTACTTTTCTGTACCAGATTCCAGTTGATATCTACTGTACCATCCTCATAATTCGGCTTCACATCAGGATTTACCTTTTCCTGATCAAAATATCCCATAGAAGCGATCTCACGCGCAGAACGCTGAAGGGCACTCTTGGAGAACAGGTCTCCGGGTTTCGTTCGCAGCTCACGACGGATCACATTCTCATACAGACGGTCATTCCCCGTAATACGTACATGATTCAGATGAGCCTGCTGACCTTCCCAGATACGCATCTCAAGGTCAATACTATCACCTACTATATTGACTTCAGTAGGCTGAAGAGTATAGAACAGATACCCATGATCCCAATATAGATTTCCTACTGCATCATCATCTGTTGTCAAACGCTTATTCAACAGTTTCTGATTATACACATCCCCCTTCTTCATACCTAATACAGCATTCAGATGATCAGTAGTATAAACAGTGTTGCCGACCCAAGTAATATTACGGATATAATATTTTTTACCTTCTTCAACCTTCACATAGATATTTACGTGCTTAGAATCATAATTCCACACACTATCTTTAAGGATCTGCGCATCACGGAAACCTAATTCATTGTATTTGTCTATCAGATTCTGTTTATCCTTTTCCCAATTTTCCTGGGTAAACTTCTTGCTCTTCAGGAATGTAGCAAGTTTATCGGCTTCATGAGTTTTCTTAAAAGCACCTTTTTGCAAGAATCCTCCCTTAATTCTGGCATCAGATAAAGACTTGTTGCCTTCAATGATAATCTGATGAACTTTCATCTTCTCTTTCTTATCAACGATAACATCAAGGATAACCTGGTTCTTATTTACTGCATCATCACGCTCATTGATAGTGATATCCGCATTTTTATAACCTTTGTCATCAAAATATTTCTTAGCCAATATCTTAGCACGGTCAATCATGTCTGGGGTAATCTGACTACCCTTCAAAAGGCCGAGTTTCTTTTCCATATCACTCCGCTCGCTTTTTTTCAATCCCAAATAATTGATCATTGAAACACGAGGGCGAACTGCCAGGTAGACATGTAGATAAATTTTGTCACCAACCAAAGAATCGGCTGCTATCTGGACCTTGGAAAACAGTCCATGTCTCCAATACCGTTTTACGGCATCTGTGATTTCGTTACCAGGCACTGTAATCTGCTGGCCTACAGAAAGGCCGGAAATACCTGCAAGGACATAGTCTTCATAATTTTTTACACCAGAAACATTTATTCCACCAATAGTCACCGTACGAGGTGTACCCGCATAGGAGATATCAGGATTGACAATCTTATCCTGAGCATCTGCGCTCATCGCCAATCCAAAAATCATGACGAGTAAAAACAACACCTTACTTATATGGTCCATACAATATATATATTTCTTTTTCAATTTCATTCAACCTCTTCAAAACTTTCTCCCTCAGTCGTAATCTCACCGGAAGGATCTGAAACTTCCTCGCCGTCATCAGTTTGACTACCATTCTTCGTATCCTCAATCTGAGCTTCTGTTTTGCCGAATCTACGCTGCCGCTTCTGGTAACTTAAAATAGCCTTATAGAGATTTTGCTCTCTGAAATCAGGCCAATACGTATCACAAAAATACAACTCTGTATATGCGATCTGCCAAAGGAGATAGTTGGATACACGTAATTCACCACCCGTACGGATCAGTAAATCCGGATCCGGCATAAAGCTGGTTTCCAGATGTCTGCTGACAACATCTTCCGTAATCAGTTGGTCAAGCTCTTCTTCTGAATATTTACCAAGTGATTTCTTCTGCAATTCACCGATTATATTCCGCATAGCCTTGGTAATCTCCCATCTGGAACTATAGCTCAAAGCCACGACCATTGTCATTCCATCATTTGAAGCTGTGGTTTCCATCGTCTCCTTAAGTCTGTCCTGTATTTCCATAGACAATCGGTTAATCTCACCAATAACACGGAAACGGACATTGAATTTCATAAAGATATCATCTTTCAGAGAAGACAGGACCAACCCCATAAGTTCCTGAACCTCTGAAGTGGGACGATTCCAATTCTCCATGGAAAAGGTATACAGTGTGAGATATTTTACACCCAGGCGAGCACATTCTGCAGTAATGCAACGAACAGTCTCGACACCAGCCTGATGCCCGAGTTTACGTTCTTTGCCACGCGCTTCTGCCCAACGGCCATTACCGTCCATAATGATGGCAATGTGCCGGGGGATCCGACTCATATCCAGTTGATTCTTCAAATCATTCCGTTCCATCCTTTTATCTTTTTCAACTGTTTCCAAAGATATTCCCAGTCATTCACGAACTATCTCATAAAAAAACGACAGCCTCTTTACAGAAGGTTTCGATACCTAATTGGTAAAGTCCGTCTGCGTATCAGACCACCCCTTACTATTATGACGGCCGCGCCATATATTACCGGTTGACTGGTCAATGATCCAGAGGTTATTATTTTTATCTGACGTAAAAGCAAATCCTTTATGCAGTGTGCCTATTGTCCGGGTAAGTTTTTTCGTAACGGCAGAATCCAAATGCCAAGTCAGACCATGGTCATTACTATTATAGAGTTTAAGATCACTGCCAAGAGCTTCTATATCGCTCCCATAGGCCGCCGCTAAAAGTTTATCAGGCATCACACCTTTTACATAAACCACACTGGAAGGTTTCTGATACCACGCTGTAGGAGCAGTATAAGACCAACCTTGCGGTTCTGCCCCCAAAGAATATTCTGCCACATGATTCCATACAGAAACATTACCTTGAGCATCATTACCTACAAGCGTTATCAGATCGGTATTGTCATTGGTCAGTGACGGCAGTAAAACACAACTCATATTTGCAGTAAGAAGATTCTCCCCATCACCATCTACACTCTGAGCAGACCAAGTAGAGCCACCGTCTCCGGAATACATAAAACCTGTCGCCGTAGTACCAAAAAGCTGCATTGTACTTGCACCTACAAGTGACGTTAAAGAAGGATTCATTCCTACCTTATCCCATGTGCGGGCATCCTTGGATCGATAGACAGCTCCCCCACTCAAAAAATAAAGATAGCCACCTCCGGCAACCACATTTTGATAATCCTTCGCCTGCAAAGCGGAAGAAGAGGGAATCTCAGTCCAATTCTTCCCGTCAGTTATCGGCGTAGAGAAAATCTTCAGACTATTACCATTCTCTCCAAAGATGTACATTTCATCTCCATTAGCTACAGCCTTCAAATTTGAAAGGGCTGCAATTCCTGCATTTATCCCAAGATGATTCAATGGGAAGGAATCTGCAAATTCTTTATGGAAATTGACCTTTAGCGTATAGACTACATAAGCTGACAAATTACTATTGAAAACATAAAGATGTCGTGGTACAGAAAGATCCAGAGAATCCGTACTTTGATAATAAACGACATTCTTCATGTCAGACGATTCCTTCTCATGTCCTAAGCTATCCAACTGCAGGACACCTACAATACCACTATTCTTACTACTAATCGTTGTTACGATCTTCTTTGCATCAAGACCAGCGGGAAGAGAATCTCTATTACTGATAATGTGAGAGATCTGATCTATGTTAAATTTATATTTGGCACAATTCACCGTATCCGGTTTTCCATCGGACATTTTATCCACAAGTGAATTCAGCGTCCCAACAGAAAAAGATGTTATGGCTGTGTCATGGTAATATGTAATGTCATCGTTATTACTTAAACAGGATGAAAGCATCCAGACAGCACACAGCATCACGACGAAAATTGACAGCGTTTTTTTCATTGCACTCCTTAAAATATTTTTGCTTGCAAATTTACATAGTTTTATTCAGATAAAACGCCTTTTAGTAACATTATTATATAAATTATGGATTACATGTGTATTTTTTAAGTTTGTTTAGGGAAAACAGAACCTATACGAAGAAGACTATCTATACGAATATTTACATCAACTGCTTGCAATGACCTTAAAAAATTGATACAGCAAGAACTAAAAAGGCTTTTTGAAGGAAAAATAACATATACGAAAACATCCCGCCTCTTCTTACGAAGAAACGGGATGAATATCTAAATTACAAGCTAATTTCTAAACTATTAGAGTTTAGGGCCTGCAGGAACTAGAGCTTTACCAGCTTCATTTCCTTCATACTTCTTGAAGTTCTTGATGAAGCGAGCAGCCAGATCCTTAGCCTTCTTGTCCCATTCTGAAGAATTTTTATAGGTATCACGTGGATCAAGAATAGCATCATTAACACCATCCAAGTGAGTAGGAACAACAAAATCGAAATAAGGAATCCTCTTCATAGGAGCCTTATCAATCTCATGGTCAAGAATACGATCAATGATGCCACGTGTATCACGAATAGAGATACGTTTACCGCTTCCATTCCAACCTGTATTCACCAGATAGCACTTAGCACCGCTCTTCTGCATGTGACGTACCAGTTCATCAGCATACTTTGTCGGATGCAACTCCAGGAATGCCTGGCCGAAGCAAGCAGAGAAGGTAGGAGTAGGTTCTGTAATACCACGCTCTGTACCTGCCAATTTAGCAGTAAATCCAGAAAGGAAATAATACTTTGTCTGTTCTTGGTTCAGGATAGAAACAGGAGGTAGTACACCGAAAGCATCAGCGCTCAGGAAAATCACCTGTTTAGCTGCTGGTCCGTGAGAAACAGGACGAACAATATTTTTAATATGATAGATAGGATAAGATACACGGGTATTCTCCGTTACACTCTTATCATCGAAGTCAATTATACCATTCTTGTCAACCGTCACATTCTCAAGCAGAGCATCACGTCTGATTGCGCCATAAATATCAGGTTCTGCGTCCTTATCCAGTCTGATTACCTTAGCATAGCAGCCACCTTCAAGATTAAAGACGCCATTGTCGTCCCATCCGTGTTCATCATCACCGATCAACTTACGTTTCGGATCTGTAGACAAAGTGGTCTTACCAGTACCGGACAAGCCGAAGAAAATAGCAGTATTCTGGCCATTCATGTCCGTATTGGCAGAACAGTGCATAGAAGCAATGCCCTTCAAAGGCAAGAAGTAATTCTGCATAGAGAACATACCCTTCTTCATCTCACCACCATACCAAGTATTAATGATTACCTGCTCTTTAGAAGTTACATTGAACAGTACTGCTGTCTCTGAATGCAAGCCAAGTTCTTTCCAATTCTCAACCTTAGCTTTAGAAGCATTGTAAACAACGAAATCAGGTTCCTGATCAAACTCTTCCTCGTTTTGAGGACGGATGAACATATTCGTTACGAAATGTGCCTGCCATGCCACCTCTACGATGAAGCGAACCTTCATGCGGGTGTCTTTGTTAGCACCACAGAAACCATCAACAACATACAGTTTCTTGTTTGAAAGCTCTTTCTTTGCAATCTCTTTAACAGCTTTCCAAGTAGACTCAGAAGCACGGTGGTTATCGTTATGATATTCCTCAGAATCCCACCATACAGTGTTATGGGCTTTGGCATCATCAACAATAAATTTATCCTTAGGAGAACGGCCGGTATAAATACCTGTCATCACGTTAACTGCGCCCAGTTCCGTTTCCTGACCCTTATCATAGCCGGTAAGCTCTGGCTTGGTTTCTTCATTGAACAACACTTCATAAGAAGGGTTGTAAAGAACCTCAGTTGTACCTGTGATTCCATACTTCTCCAATACTGACTTAGTAAATTGTGCCATTTTAAAATTTATTTTTAAAAAAGTGAATTATAATTCTTCTCTTTAACTGTCTAAACAGTTCTCGAAACCTCAATCCCGAAATTCCTCACAAAGATAAGAAAAAAGTTGAGAAGCACCAACTTTCCAAAATAAAAAGATAACTTATAGGAGTTTTTTAGGTTAAAAATATTGAAAAACAATTCTGCCCCTTAACTTTTGTCATTTAGAGTTTACAAATGAAGACAGGCTCCTTTCACTATACAACAATCCCAAGTAAACCAATTCAAAACATAATCCTATCCTAAGGACTGGCAAAAAAACATATTACCTTATAATCCTAATAAATCAAACTATTTTTTCTGATTCTACAAACAGATTTTCATAGAATCACATTGACTTTTTATATTAAGTTTTTCAGATCTTATTCTAAGATGGCTTTGCATATACTACTTTCAAAATCATGAATCATAAATGGGGCTAACATAATCTTTTGCCACTTTAATTTCCAAAACAGGAAAGCCTCTACACAGAACAAAGACCTGAAAACAAAAGCAAAAAGACCATCTCAACCATATTATTTCGGCATCGGATAATTATACTGATCAAAATAACGGAAAGCATGAGGTGCTGGATACCATTCATTTTCGACGGAAATACCTAAAGAGAAATTCTTATTATGATAAGTAACCCCTCCACCTATTACATTAGCTCCGGGAGCATGCATTCCATATCCCATAGAACCGCACATTGGATCATAGGTAAATGCATAAGGATTATAATAGCCAAAACCATTTCCATAATAAGGTCCATAGCCACAACCCCACGGGCTGTACCCCCTATTGTTGCTGAGGGATAACTGTCCATAGATGTATGCTTCCCAATGAGGATCTATACGATAGTCAAGTATCCCATATAGGCCTGCATCTGCATACTGATCACTACCCCAATTGAGATGACTGATATATCCACCTGCACCCAGCCAAAGCCGATTGTCTTTTGTCAAAGGTGTGAGATATAATGCATTCATCGTCTGAGAAAAACCACCGCGATGAGGCGCATCATGTCCGAAAGTAGCAAAAGCAGAGGCGCCCAGACTTACATTCAATCCTTGATGAAGCCCATACGCAAAGTCATCTATCACCTGGGGTTCTATCGATTTTGCCAAAGAATGGCTTGAAAGAGAATTTGAGCCATCGGTCTTCCCGACAGAAGAGGTCGCTGCAGTATCAGCCACCATCTGACGCCAGATTTCTTTCTGCGCCTTTAAATCTGGTCGTTGGGCATAAGCACAAACCACCAGCATTATATATCCTATAAGAAATAGAGATCTTTTCATTTTCACAGCAAAGATAGAGAGAAAAGAGAAAAGGAAGTCATTCAAAAGTATTAAAAAACGTAGAATTCTATTATTTTTATCTTCCTTTTACCTTTTTTTAAAGGATTCTCTATCTCAAGATAAAATATAAAATATTTTTTTCTTACCTTTGCAAGAATTTAGGGTTTCCCGTACTATTAAGAAGGAGAACAGACCCAGACGACAAGAACAGGACATACAAAAAAGCTGTATAGATGCATTCGCTACCTGATGCTCATCTAACTTTTGTTTGCCTCTATAAATCGATAATTCGCCAAACCAAAATCAGACAATGGAAATAAAAAATTTAAGTAAGGACAATTCTATTATCAACCAGTATATGGCTGAAATCCGTGATGCTGAATATCAAAGAAACCGGCTTCTGTTCAGAAACAATATTACACGTATCGGAGAATGTGAAGCTTATGAAATCTCAAAGGCTCTCCACTATGAGGAAGAAGAAGTAACTACACCTTTAGGAATTTCCAAAGTCAACGTACCAAAAGATCAAATCGTTTTAGGAACTATCTTCCGTGCCGGTCTACCTTTTCATACCGGTTTTCTGAACATCTTTGATCATGCCGACAACGGTTTTGTATCCGCTTATCGCAAATATACAGATAAAGAGCACCACAATGTCGATATTCATGTAGAATATCTTGCTACTCCCAGCATTGAAAACAAGACCTTAATTATTGCTGATCCAATGTTAGCTACAGGGGGAAGTATGGAATTAAGTTATAAAGCCTTTTTGACAAAAGGCATGCCCAGACGTATTCATATAGCTTGCATCATCGCTACTCAGCAGGGGATCGACCACATCAGATCTATCTTTCCTGAAGACAAGACAACCGTCTGGTGCGCTGCAATAGATCCGGAAATGAATGAACATAAATATATAGTACCGGGATTCGGAGATGCAGGAGATTTATGCTACGGTGACAAGATATAGACACTTATAATACTACCAATCTAAAACTCAGAATAAAAGTAATCCCTGTTTCATATTCAGACCCAAAGCCATTCTATGAATGCATTTCAAGCATAGATAAACGCCAATAGGTCTGAATATATATTTATTACCCGTTGGCAGAATTAATTTAGTGCGTATTTGATTCTACCGATGGGCTTGCCATTAATGTAATTC
>DAIPMC010000006.1:0-3370 GCA_036768895.1 Prevotella sp.
ACAAATTCTTGACGTATGGATACTTTACAGCAGCATTGGGAATTGTAATCTTTCTGCCGTTATTTTTTACCCATAATAATCTGTACAGTTGTGGATGGTTTCTGATGTTTGCGTGTTGGGCATTTGTATCCTGGAAATCGAAGAAGCCTGATGTAACCACCTATACTGATAAAGCAATTCAACGGGTATGGCAGATTATGGGATTGATGTTTGCCATTACAATTGCCTCTTTGCTGATATTTGTTATTACCTTTCATGTTCATTACGGAGTTTTGGACCTTATGATGCCGTTGTCTCTGATTTATGTCAATATAGGTACTTCTATTACCGGAATTATTTTGAAGGAGAAGTGGATGACTTTGTTGCCATTGGCGAGCCTGTTGATTGCCTTTTATATGTTGGCGGTTATGAGGAGTGGTAGTTCGATGTATGTTTGGTGGAATCTTCTGATGAGTTTTGCTTTCTTGATTTCAATGGTTATCCCGGGGCATATCCTGAAACATAAAATGCATAACTAATGTTCAAAGATCTAAATCCTTTATTGCATTCTCAACTCAGGTTGGCTGTCATGTCAATTCTTCTTTCGGTAGATGAGGCTGATTTTGTATATCTAAAGAAGAAAACCAAGTCGACAGCTGGTAATTTGAGTGTACAGATTGATAAATTGTCTCAAGCTGATTATATTGTAGTGAAAAAAGATTTTGTTGGAAAAAGACCGCATACGACTTGCCGGATAACTGGAAAGGGACGAAAGGCCTTTTCTGATTATGTAGATGCTTTGAAAAGTTACTTGCCTTGATTTTTATGACTTAGGCGGAACGAACAACGAAGCAATATTAATTCCCGGTATTTATCCATCAAGTCTGTATAATTTCTTCTGTTGTGTCTACTGATTCTGTATGGTTTGAAAGAAAGCGTCTACTGGTTTGGTTCTTCTTTAATTGAGTTGAAAAAAGTACTACTGACTTAAGTCACAATCATAAATGCTTGATTTTCAAGATAATAGTCCATTGTGACCATAATGCACCATTTCGGTATACCGTTATGGTGCATATCGCTTATCTATATGCACCATACAGCAGAGCGATATGCACCATACAGCTCAACAATGACTATAATGCTGACAAAGAGCATAGCGCTTAGTAATAATATATGGAAAGTTATTAACTACCACATGCAGGCTTTTCATTTCATTTCCAGTTGTTTTTGCAACCGGATGATTTCGTCACGATATTGGGCTGCCTGAATGAAGTTGAGTTCTTTGGCCGCCTGTTGCATCTGAAATTTTGTGTCAGCAATACTCTTTTCCAATTGCGGGCGTGTCATACGCTTAATGATCGGATCAGCTGCAAATGCAGCTTCGGCAGGTTCTATATAAGCTTGTGTGCTTGAGCCTGGATTCAGTACATTTTCTGAATGTCCGATGGGCAGATCCGTATTAATGGCCTTTACGATCTGTTGAGGCACAATATGATGCTCTTCGTTGTATTTCATCTGAATGGTTCTGCGTCGATTTGTCTCGTCTATCGTTTTCTGCATGCTTTCCGTAATCGTGTCTGCATACATAATCACTTTTCCATTTACATTTCTTGCTGCGCGACCGGCAGTCTGTGTCAGACTGCGATGGCTACGAAGAAATCCTTCTTTGTCAGCATCCAGGATGGCGACAAGAGAAACTTCCGGTAAATCAAGTCCTTCACGTAACAGATTGACACCCACCAATACGTCATAGACGCCTGCGCGCAGATCATTCATGATCTTGACCCGATCCAAAGTGGCTACGTCGCTATGGATATAAGCAGCTTTGACTTCATGTTCTAATAAATATTCTGTAAGTTCCTCGGCCATTCGTTTTGTAAGAGTGGTGACGAGAATGCGTTCGTTATGATGGCTTCGTGAAAGAATTTCATCCATCAGGTCATCTATCTGGTTTTCGGAGGGACGGACTTCTATTTCCGGATCCAGTAATCCTGTAGGCCGGATAAGTTGTTCTACCACAACACCTTCTGCTTCATTCAATTCATAGTCCGCCGGGGTGGCACTTACATAAATGACTTGATGGATGAGGGAATGGAATTCCTCAAATTTCAACGGTCTGTTGTCGAAAGCAGCTGGTAACCGGAAGCCGAATTCCACCAGATTCTTTTTTCTGGCACGGTCGCCGCCATACATCGCATTGATTTGAGGGATGCTGACATGACTTTCGTCAATGACCATCAGATAATCTTTCGGGAAAAAGTCTAACAAGCAATAAGGCCGTTGGCCTGGTTGTCGTCCGTCAAAATACCTGCTGTAGTTTTCTATCCCAGAGCAGTGGCCGAGTTCTTTTATCATTTCCATGTCGTATTCGACACGTTCCTTAATTCGTTGAGCCTTAATGTTATCTCCTATTTCCTTAAAGTAATCTGTTTGCTTTACAAGGTCATCCTGGATTTCCTTGATAGCTTTTACAGTCTGTTCCTTTGTCGTAATGAAAAGATTGGCCGGATAGATTTCATAACTTTCAAAAGATTCAATACGGTGGAAAGATACAGCGTCTACTTCCTCTATGGAATCGATCTCATCGTCCCACCAGGTTACGCGTAGTACATTATCTGAATAAGCCATTGAAATGTCGATAGTATCTCCCTTGACACGAAAGTTGCCACGTTTTAGATCAATATCATTCCTTATATAGAGAGCATCAACCAATTTGCGAAGAAAATCATTTCTGTCCATTTTATCACCGCGTTTAAGTTTGATGATGCTTTGTTCCATTGCAACAGGACCGCCCATGCCGTAGATACAGGAAACAGAGGATACAACGATGACATCTTTTCGTCCTGAAAGCAGGGCAGAAAGAGTACTCAGACGCAGTTTATCAATATCATCATTGATAGCCAAATCCTTTTCAATGTATGTGTCTGTGGATGGAAGATAAGCTTCTGGTTGATAATAATCATAATAAGAAACATAGTATTCGACTGCATTATTAGGAAAGAATCCCTTCATTTCCTGATAAAGTTGTGCCGCCAGAGTCTTATTGTGACTCAGTACGAGAGTTGGTCTGTTGATATTTGCTATGACATTAGCTACCGTAAACGTTTTTCCCGAACCGGTTACGCCTAAAAGAACTTGTGCAGGATCACCTTCTTTAATTCCCTCTAAAAGATGTTTGATAGCCTGTGGCTGATCACCGGTAGGTTTATATTTTGCAGTAAGTTTGAAATCCATTTTTCCCCTGAAACTTTTTAATTCTTTTTTTATGTATTCTTGCAAATTTACTAAAAAGATCGCTTTATGAGTTATTGATTTATAATAAAATGCTAAAAATTAAGTATTTACTTTGTAAATAGCAGAAAAGTAAGTAACTTTGCAGTTCAAAAAGCAT
>DAIPMC010000006.1:3387-6127 GCA_036768895.1 Prevotella sp.
CTTTGCCGTCTTATCCTTCACCGTAGTGATCCTGCTCTCCAGTTGTGCCCATGAGTTTAATCAAGTATATAAGACAAGTGATTATTCATATAAGTATGAATACGCAAAAGAATGTTTTGCTAATGGCAAATATTCTCGTGCCGTGACCTTATTACAGGAGTTGGTAACTATCGAAAAGGGTACGGATAATGCGCAGGAAAGTCTTTATATGTTGGCAATGGCTGAATATTGCATGAAGGATTATGAGACTGCTTCTGATTATTTTAAAAAATACTATCAGTCCTATCCCAAAGGTTTCTATGCTGAGATGGCAGAGTATTATGCAGGAGAAAGTCTCTATCAGAGCACTCCTGAACCACGGCTTGACCAGAGTAAGACTGTAATGGCAATTGCTGCTTTTCAGGAATATCTGGATTTGTTTCCTGATGCTAAATTGAAAAAACAGGCTCAGAACCGGCTCTTCCAGCTTCAAGACAAATTAGTAACGAAGGAGTATGATTCTGCAAAACTTTATTTTGATCTTGGATCTTATTTTGGTAATTGTACCGATGGTGGCAATAACTATATGGCTTGTATTATTACAGCACAAAATGCCTTAAATGATTATCCTTATAGTAGCAAACGCAAGGATTTTTCAGTTCTGATTATGAGGAGTAAGTATGAGTTGGCAAAGATGAGTGTGCCAAGCAAGCAATATCAGCGGTATGAGGATGCAGAGGATGAGTGTTATGGTTTTATCAATGAATACCCTGATAGCAAACTGCGTGCAACGGCTCAGGACTATATTGCGAAATGTAAGCAATTTCTTTCTACACATAAGAATATAAACCCTTTGTCTGATTAAGGGTGTAGAGAATAATTAAATCAAAGGAATATAAATATGGAGTGACGATAAGTCATTCTCTCAATTTTCATTTTAGATATGGATTATAAAAAGTCAAAAGCTCCTGTTACTACAGTAACACGAAATGTTGAAGATTTGTGGAAAGATACCGGTAACATCTATGAGAGTGTTGTTATCATCTCTAAGCGTAGTAACCAGATAGCTCAGGAAATCAAACAGGATTTGGATAAAAAACTGGCTGAGTTTGCTTCGTATAATGACTCTCTTGAAGAGGTGTTTGAGAATCGTGAGCAAATTGAGATTTCTCGTTACTATGAAAAGTTGCCTAAGTCTACGTTGCTGGCTACGCAAGAATTCGTTGATGGAAAGGTTTATTGGCGGGATCCGGCCAAGGATAAAGATGAAACCCAAAAAGAGAGGATTTGATGTTACAGCGTAAGCAATCTCTGTATCTCTTATTGGCCTTGATAGCGACTGTTGCGTGTATGAGTCTTCCCATAGGCTCTATCGAACCTAAAGGAATGGGAGTAAATTCAGTCGTGTATAATCTGGGTATCCAGGGTTCTTTCAAGTCTTCTTACCCAGTATGGCCGTTATTTGGTGTTTTACTATTGACATGTCCTTTGGATGTGGCTGCTATATTTCTCTTTCATAGACGCAGTTTGCAGATTAAGTTGTGTGTAGCTACGATGGTATTATGTGTGATATGGTATGCTTATTTCTTGCATATTGTATTCCATGAATTCAATGCCCAGGGTACTTTTCATTTTAGTTGGACAGTATGTCTGCCGTTCGTAGCTATTATCTTTTATTTTTTGGCACGGATTGGTATAAAGGATGATGAAAAACTTTTAAAGGCTGCTGACCGAATCCGCTAGTTGTTGACATATTTTCTTCTTGTTCAAGGAGAGAATTTGTTTTTACGAGAAAAATTATTATTAAAATATCAAGGGCAGACCAATGTGAAGATTGATCTGCCCATTTTTTATCATTAAAAAAGAGGATATGCCCAACAGCATATCCTCTTTTCTTATAATGATGAGGAATTATTTGTTTTCCTGTTCCAAACTGTCACTCCAGTCTTCCTTGCTCTTGCGTACATAACTTTGATAGCGAATCTTAGCCATGCGTTCGCAGGCAGCGTAGAGTTCTTCAGCTTCAGCAGGATAGGCTTTCTTTACTGATAAGTAACGAACTTCTCCTAACAGGAAGTCACGGAATTTATCCCATTGAGGTTCTTTCGAATCGAGTTGGAATGGATTCTTGCCTTCTTTAGCCAGCTCTGGATTGTAACGCCAAAGATGCCAGTAACCGCAATCAACGGCGAGAGCCTCTTCTGCCTGACTCTTACCCATACCACCTTTACGTTTCAGACCATGATTGATACATGGAGAATAAGCGATAATCAGTGATGGACCATGGTAAGCTTCAGCTTCGCGGATAGCCTTCAATGTCTGGTTATTGTTAGCACCCATAGCAATCTGAGCTACATAGATATAACCATAAGTGGTTTCCATCAGACCGAGATCCTTTTTGCGGACACGTTTACCCTGTGCTGCAAATTGTGCGATGGCACCTAGAGGAGTAGCCTTTGAACTTTGTCCACCGGTATTGGAATAAACCTCTGTATCCATAACGAGTACATTGACATCTTCACCAGTTGACAATACGTGGTCAAGACCTCCGTAGTCGATATCGTATGACGCACCGTCACCACCGATGATCCATTGGCTACGCTTTACAAGATAGTGCTCGAGGGTCTTCAGTTCCGTACAAGTCGGGCATCCCTCTTGAGCACCCTTCTCGATCAACGGTTTCAATTCAGCAATCATTACAACTATCACAACAAGGTCAACAATTGAATCAAAGTCAGTATCATGGTGGCCACAATGATAT
>DAIPMC010000006.1:6137-24862 GCA_036768895.1 Prevotella sp.
AGTATCTTCCTTATTTTCAATCCACTTCTGAGCTGCGGCTTTGAAATCGGCAGGTGTACTGTCTTTAGCCATCAGTTGGTTAAGCAGAATCGTGATGCGTTCCTTCATCTTCTTGTTACCAAGAACCATACCCAGACCGAACTCACTGAAATCCTCAAACAGGGAATTGTCAAAAGCAGGGCCCTGTCCTTTGGCGTTCGTAGTATAAGGGGTAGCTGGAATAGATGCGGAATAGATAGAAGAACAACCCGTTGCATTGGCAACCATTTCACGGTCACCGAAGAGTTGACTGACCAATTTTACATAAGGAGTTTCACCGCAACCAGAACAAGCACCTGAAAATTCAAATAGTGGAGTAGCAAACTGACTATTTCTCGGGTTTGATTTGATATCAATAAGATCCTGTTTGCTGGATACATTCTTAACCAGCCAATCCCAATTCTGAGCTTCCTCAATCATCTTGGGATCATCAGTTCTGAACGGAACCATCGATAAAGCCTTATTACCCTTCTTACCCGGGCATATATCCACACAGTTACCGCATCCCATACAGTCCATTACGGAAACTTCCTGGCGGAAGTGCATTCCTTTGATTGCTTGTGGTGCAAGAATAGAAATAGTGTCACCCTTGCAACCCTTTACTTCTTCATCATCCATAACGAAAGGACGAATAGCTGCATGCGGGCAAGCAAATGCACATTTGTTACACTGGATACAGTTCTCAGAATTCCATACCGGAACGAATGCTTCAACACCACGCTTCTCGTATGCAGCAGTGCCGTTTTTCCAAGTACCGTCAGTAGTGTCATTCTTGACGAAGTCAGATACTTTCAGCAAGTCACCTGCCTGTGCGTTAATAGGACGGACAAGTTCTTTGATGAATGCAGGAGCATTATCCACTTTCTCCTCTTCGTCCTTCAGACTAGCCCATGACGGATCTATTGTAAGTTCCTTATATTCATTACCACGATCAACAGCCTGGAAGTTCTTGTCAACGACATCCTGACCCTTACGAGAATAGGACTTGACGATGAAAGATTTCATCTGATCTACAGCAAGATCCAAAGGAATAACCTTTGTAATCCGGAAGAATGCACTCTGCAGAATCGTGTTGGTACGATTACCTAAGCCGATTTCGTGAGCGATCTTGGTTGCATTTATGTAGTAAACTTTGATATTGTTCTTTGCAAAATAACGCTTTACCTTATTAGGAATGAAGTTGATCAGTTCCTTATCTTCAAAGATCGTATTCAACAAGAAAGTTCCATTCTTGCGAAGTCCACGAGTCACATCATACATATATAGGTAAGCCTGAACGTGGCACGCCACGAAATTAGGGGTATTGACCTGATATGTTGAATGGATCGGCTCGTCACCGAAACGAAGGTGAGAACAGGTGAAGCCACCTGATTTCTTAGAGTCGTATGAGAAATAAGCCTGACAGTATTTATCCGTGTTATTACCAATAATCTGAACAGAGTTCTTATTGGCACCAACAGTACCGTCAGCTCCTAAACCATAGAATTTGGCCTCATAAAGAGAATCTCCACCCATCGGGATTTCCGGTACTTCAGGTAGAGAAGTAAAAGTAACATCATCTACGATACCTACTGTGAAGTGATTCTTCGGTTCCGGCAATTCCAGGTTATTGAATACGGAGATAATCTTGGCAGGAGTAGTATCTGCAGAGCTTAATCCATAGCGACCACCGACAATCAGCGGTTTTCGAGGATCTTCATACATAGCACTCTTTACATCCAGATATAGTGGCTCTCCTTCAGCACCAGGTTCCTTGGTACGGTCTAGTACAGCTATTCGCTTTACAGTAGAAGGAATGGCCTTTCTCAGGAAGTCAACTGAGAATGGGCGGAAGAGGTGAACGGAAATCATGCCGACTTTTTTGCCTTGCTTATTCAAGTAGTCAATAGCCTCATGAGCAGCTTCCGTAGCAGAGCCCATTAAAATGATAATGTTCTCAGCATCCTTAGCACCATAGTAGTTGAAAAGGTGGTATTCACGGCCTGTTATTTTCGAGATCTCACCCAGATAATGTTCTACGACCTCCGGTACTTTGTCATAGTAGCTATTGCTTGCCTCACGGTGTGCAAAGAATGTCTCAGGGTTCTCAGCTGTACCACGTGTGACAGGACGTTCCGGTGTAAGTGCGCGGTCACGGAATTTTTTGATGTCAGCCGGATCAACCAATTTTGCTACAGCGTCCTGGTCAATCTCTTCAATCTTATGGTATTCATGAGAAGTCCGGAAACCATCGAAGAAGTTGATGAAAGGTACACTAGTCTTCAAAGTTGCCAGATGAGGAACTGCTGTCAGATCCATTACTTCCTGTACAGAACCAGAGCAGAACATGGCGAAACCGGTCTGGCGGCAAGCCATGACATCAGACTGATCACCAAATATACTCAGGGCATGAGTAGCAACTGAACGTGCTGCAACATCAAATACAGCCGGAAGTAATTCGCCTGCAATCTTGTACATATTAGGAATCATCAACAAAAGGCCTTGAGAAGCCGTAAATGTAGTGGTCAATGCACCTGCCTGTAAAGATCCGTGTACAGCACCAGCAGCACCACCCTCAGATTCCATTTCCTGAACTGTAACAGTCTGACCAAACAGGTTTTTACGCCCCTTGGCAGCCCATTCATCTACATGCTCTGCCATAGGAGATGACGGAGTGATAGGATAAATGGCAGCTACCTCAGTAAACATATAGCTTACATGAGCAGCAGCTGTGTTACCATCACATGTGATAAACTTTTTTTCTTTAGCCATTTTTAATGATAAATTAATCTGTTTTTATATTTACTTATTGATTTTTTGGATACTGATTACTGGTACTGATATATTCTCCTTTCTCTTTTCTTTCAAAAGACTTTTGTTGTCTTTTATGATGTACCAGAACTTCTTGGAGTTTGTTTGTACCTTGAAGTTGAAACCTATTTCCTTATTTAATCGATTTGTTTCTTGCTTTTTCTGTTGTCCTCTCTAATATTGAAAACCTAATAGCCAGAGAGGAATTTGATTTCCTCTTCCAACTTCCGTATTATAACGTGAATAGATAATATCCGGATTTAATCTTAATTTTCCTGGTGCCTTGGCATCACAAACCTTGAATTTCAGTTTATTATCAACTAAGAAGTAATGGCCTTTCGGGCCGATATTAACGATATGATTTTTCCACAATGCATTGATAAAGAAAGTTTCCATCAATTTTTGCATTTCTACTTTGATAGGGTAGATAGCAAACATTAAATTGGAATTCTGCATCATGACTTTCGCTGGTTTCTTGGGAAATTCCTGGCCTTGTGGATAAATGATATTGATAAGTCGTGCATCTGCCAGATATTTGATATAGTTCATAACCGTTGCACGGCTGGTTCGGATATCATGCGCAAGTTGACTGATATTCGGTGCCTTTGGTCCGCCGACAGCCAGCAGATAAAAAAGTTTTTTTATTTTTGAGAGGTATTTTAATTCGATCTGTTTGATAAGCAGGATATCTACCTCTGTCATCATATTCATAGTCTTTAACAGATTCTCCGAGAAGTCCCGATGCTCTAGAAAGAAAGGATAGAAACCATGGTGAATATAGTCCTGAAAATATTTTATGGGGCTTACGTTAGGCAGTATATCCTTAATGATATGTTCGTGATTTCCTAAAATTTCCTCAAGAGAATAGGGATGGAAATGGTTCCCTGTCTGCAAGTTGAGAAATTCCCTGAAAGAAAATCCCCATAGGTCATAGCTCTTGACTATTCCTTTAAGTTCAGGATAGTTCTCTTCAAGTCGCATGACACTGCTTCCGGTAAAGATGATTTTTAAATTTGGATAACGATCATAGCATTTCCGTAATTCCAGACTCCATTCCGGGTGTTTGAATACTTGATCGATAAGAAGTACTTTTCCTCCATCCCGAATAAAATCACCGGCAAAATCGACAATACTATGTCCCTGAAAATAGAAGTTGTTCATATTTACATACAAACATCTTGGGTCAGCAATGCCAAATTTTTCCAAAGCATATTGCAAAAGAAAGGTCGTTTTCCCCACACCTCTTGTACCTACTATGCCAATTAGTCTATAATTCCAGTCAATCTCATCCATTAAAGTACGGCGTACTGGTGCATGAGTATGTTCCAGAAGATAGGTATGCGTGCGAAAGAAAGCATCTTCCATAATCAGAATGCGTTTGTTAGATTTGTCTTTAAATCAATTTTGAGTTTCTCATGCAAAGATAATACATATTTTCTGATTTGCAACCCCAAGATAGCAAAATATTATAATTTTAGTTTTTTTTAGATTTATATCTTCATCGATTTTTCGTATCTTTGCAACTATAATGTCAAAATTGCATATATTCAATCCTGAGCATGACCTTGCATTAGCATGTAATCAGTGGCAATACACACCGCCCAAAGCTGCTCAGCAGTTGCGGCATGATCTCTGTTGGATACCTGCAATATGGGCGGAAACGGGTGATTTCGTGCTTGTTGATGATATACGTGATGCGGTGTCTTCTTTTTCCGTCTTGGAGGAACAATTAGGTGTTAAATTTCCTGGCATCCGCTTCATTACTAGACAGTCATCTGAGTTTAAGGAACTGACCTCTTTTAAGTCCGTTGCCAATCACATGGGTAATAGAATCTGCCTCAATCATGTGATATCTCCCTGGGGATGGGACAGGTCTGTAATCATGCAACTTTTTGGCTCTCGGATAGAAGAGGGTTATTTTGTCGCTGGCCCGAATGAAATGGAGAAAGAGCAGTTCGTTTTCAGAGAACAGTGGGTTCGTGTTTTATCGTCCCGCCAATATTGGCGTACACTGCTTCAGGACCATGTAGATGAAGTAAAAGACCGAAAGGAATTAATTGACAGCATCAAGGGGCATGGAGGGAAAGCCGTACTGAAAACTCCATGGAGCAGTTCGGGGCGAGGAGTACGTTTCGTGGATTTGTCACAATCCTCTTCTTTTCCCGGCATATCTTTTCCTTGTCTGGTAGAACCTTATCACAATAAAGTGCAGGATTTCGCCATGGAATTTGAGGTTAGTATTGATGGTTCTGTTCATTATCTAGGACTTAATCTTTTCCAAACGAAGGGTTCTGCTTATGTCGGAAATGTATTGGCAGACGAGAGGGATAAGGAGCAGATTCTTAGTGGAAGCGTATCTGATGTAGACTTGAAATCCTGGCGTGTGAAAATAGAAGAAGTAATCAAAGAACACATCAGCGGCCGTTATGTTGGTCTTTTGGGTGTTGACTTTATATTGGCAAAAAACAATATTGACAGTGGACTAGCAGAGAACCGTATTCAGGTATGCGAACTTAACCTTCGTCGTACTATGGGACATGTGGCACTTGCCTTATCCCACTATTCAAAGGGCTCGATGGCAGTGACGTTTGACGGTCACCATTATCATCTATCAATAAAAAAGATCTGAAAATCAATTACCGGAATTATAAATACCAAAAATCTATGATAACGACTAATCTATGAAACAAATTCTTTTTTCTATGCGAATAGCAGTTTTTTCTGCTTTTGCCTTGATTTTTTCTTTTACAGGTAAAGCCCAGACTCCTTCACCTTATATCAGTCAGGTATGGAGTCCGGATCAGGGGGATGGGACTTTCATAAATCCTGTGATTAATGCTGACTATAGTGACCCTGATGTGATTGCTGTAGGGGATGATTACTATATGACGGCAAGTTCTTTCAACTGTATTCCCGGATTGCCGATTTTACATTCTAAAGATCTTGTCAACTGGGAAATTATTGGTCACGCTATCCGAAAGTTAGAGCCTGACAGTGTTTTCTCAAAACCTTCTCATGGAAATGGGGTATGGGCTCCCAGCATCCGTTACCACAATGGCCTGTTCTATATCTATTGGGGGGATCCTGATTTTGGCGTATTTATGGTGACGGCTAAAAATCCAAGGGGACCCTGGAGTACTCCTCGTTGTGTCATCCACGGTAGAGGCCTGATTGACACGACTCCATTATGGGATGATGACGGGCGTTGCTATCTGGTTAATGCATGGGCTAATAGTCGTGTACATTTTGCCAGTGTACTGACTGTACGTGAACTTAATGCAAAAGGTACAAAACCAATTGGTAATCCTGTAATTGTATTTGATGGAAACGGAACGGAAAACCATACCTGTGAAGGTCCTAAGTTTTATAAGCGTCAGGGCTGGTATTGGATAATGTGTCCGGCAGGAGGAGTAACAACCGGTTTCCAGTTGGCGATGCGTTCAAAATCCCCCTTTGGACCCTATGAAGTTAAAAAGGTCCTGGCGCAAGGTAAAACGAAAATTAATGGTCCTCATCAGGGAGCGTGGGTACATACATCATTTGGGGAAGACTGGTTTATACATTTTCAGGATAAGGGAGTATATGGCCGTGTCATTTTCCTTGAGCCTCTACACTGGAAGAATAATTGGCCGGTCATTGGCAAGATTCCTGCCAGAGGATATTGCGGTGAGCCTGTTCTACGTTATAGAAAACCGCAAACGGCTGGGAGTGTTGACAGAGTGAATCCTCAGGAATCTGATGAATTCAATGCTCCTTATCTTGGACTACAGTGGCAGTGGGAGGCCAATTATGACCAGACTTTCGGAATGCCTGCATCTTTAGGCTTTTTCCGTCTTTATACTTATAAAACTGATGAAACAATCTGGCACACTCCGAATTTGCTCTTACAGAAGACCCCTGCTGATTGTTTTACCGCAACTGCCAAAGTGAAATTAACGGCTAAGGAAGATCGGCAGTATGGGGGAATAATCATGATGGGACTGGGCTATAGTGCTCTCGTTCTTACCAGAGCAGGAGATCAGTTTCAACTCCGGCAGATTACTTGTCATAAGGCAGATCATGGGGGAAAGGACACGGTTAAGACCTTGTTGTCTTTGAATCCTACATCGAAAGATCATAATGGGTATCAAGAAGGTATTCATGAAGTCGGTTATTTGCGGATGGTTGTCCGTAATGGTCAGGTACGTTTCTTCTGGAGTCCGGATGGAGAAAAATTCAAAGTAGTAGGAGATCCTTTCCTGATGCAACAGGGTAAATGGATTGGAGCTAAAATAGGATTTGTTGCTGAATATCCTTCTGGCAATTCAAATCGTGGATGGCTGGATATAGATTGGCTCAGAGTTACAAAATAATTTCTGCCAGTCTCCGGTATCAATTTTAATCAGAACGGAAAAACGTGTCTGATACTTTATTCGGAATATTGAATCAAACGGTTCGGGCGGAACTCTTGGTTCAATGTTCTTTATGGAATTCTAAGACCTATAAAAACACATCTTATGAGAACCAATACAGAACTACAGCTTTATCCTCTTCTGCGGATTGCTGTCATGCTAGTTGCTGGTATTTTGACCGGAAAAATAACTTATCACCTCATTTCTCCCGGTGTCTGGATGATACTGGTCCTGACATTTTTGCTGTTGTCAGTCGGGCTCTTGTTTACACATAGGAAAGGCGATTGTCTTTCTGAAAGAAATGCAATCCGTTTTGCCGTTGCCCAGACTTGTTTCATTTTCATCACGGTATTTTCATTAGGAGCCTGGAATAGTACGATGACTTTAAAGGTCTATGATATTATGCCGGCTACAGTGATGACCAATTGCCATGCTATAGTCATCTCCACACCGGTCAAACATGGGAAAACAGAGCGATGTGATCTTCTTCTTGCTGATGGCCCTTTCTCGGGGAAGAAGATAAAGGCAAGTTTTCTGGATACGCCATATACTCGGAAGGAAGGTGTGGATGCTTCACATCTGCGTGTAGGCGAGGGGCTGGAAGCTTACATGCAAATAGAATCCTCTGATGCGAAAAAGTCGTCTGGTAACTTTGATTATTCTTTGTGGTTAAAGATCCATAACTTTATTGGAACTGCATTTTTGACTCCGAAAGATTGGAGAATTGCCAGTGTGGATCTTTCGCACCTTTCCTGCTATCAACGTACAGTATTGGCCGCTCTTCAGTTACGTCAGCAGTTGGTTGAAAAGTATGCCAGATTAGGTATAAACGGGCAAGAAGAAGCTGTGATTGCAGCAATGACGCTGGGAGACAAGTCGGGTATATCAAAGTCTACTGTAAATGCGTATTCTATTTCCGGGGCTTCCCATATTCTTTCTTTAAGTGGCTTGCATTTAGGGATTATCTATGGTATACTAGTCTTCTTTTTCGGAGGACGGGATTCCTGGTGGAATCAGATCTTGATTTTGCTGGCCATCTGGAGTTTTGTTGTTTTGGTAGGTTCTGGGGCGAGTGTTGTCCGGTCGGCTGTGATGATTTCTATTTATGCACTGATAACTTTGTTGAATAGAGATAAATTTAGTTTGAATACATGGTCACTGGCTTTGATTATCATGCTGTTTTATAATCCCCTCTATCTCTTTGATGTCGGGTTCGAAATGTCCTTTATGGCCGTTTGGGGTATTCTTTTGGGTGTTAAACTCTTTCCTGTTCCATTGAAAATAAGAACCCATAAGACCTTTAGAGGGAAGGTGGAAAGGTGGATCTGGGGATTTTTAATAGTATCGATTTCTGCTCAACTATGGACTTCTCCTTTAGTGGCTTATTATTTCGGACGGTTTTCCTGTTATTTCCTGTTGACCAATATCATCGTCATTCCACTGGCTACCTGGCTGCTTTATCTGGTAGTAGCCGGATTTACCTTTTCTCTATGGATAACGGTTGCTGATTTCTTCTTTATGTTGGCAAATACGGTTTCTGGATTCCTTAACCATATCGTGATATGGATTTCTTCTTTGCCCGGAGCTTCCATTGAAGGAATATACCTCGATAACGAACAACTTCTGTTGATTTATATAGCTTTGGTGGGAATTTTTGCATTGTTTTTTGTAACTTTGCGGTCGCAATGAGGTATTTTATCACTTTTGCTTATGATGGTACCGGTTATCACGGGTGGCAGATTCAACCAAATGGAATCTCTGTCCAGGAACGGTTGAACCAGTGTCTGTCTGTTTTGCTTAGGAGAGATGTTGAGACAGTAGGAGCAGGACGGACTGATGCAGGAGTGCATGCCCGTATGATGGTAGCGCATTTTGACTGGCCGGTGGAGCTTGATGTTGAGAGGCTCGCTTACAGGTTGAACAGGCTGCTTCCAGGAGATATTGCGGTAAGCAAGATTCAAAAGGTGGATGAAAATCTTCATGCTCGTTTTTCTGCAACATCTCGTTTATATCGATATTATATACATCAGAGTAAAGATCCGTTTCTAAGCCATTACTCCTGGGAAATACATTATCCTCTTGATTTCAAAATCATGAATGACGGAGCCTCTCTTTTATTGGGAGAGAAGGATTTTGCCTGTTTTTGCAAGGCCGGTGGAAATCAGAATAATACGCTTTGCGATGTTACGGAAGCCCATTGGGATCAGAAAGGTGATCAGTGGGTGTTTACGATTCGTGCCAATCGCTTCTTGAGAAATATGGTCAGGGCTATTGTGGGAACTCTAGTCGATTTAGGACGTCACCGAATCTCACTTGACGATTTCCGTCGGATTCTGCTAAGCGGCACGAGGAGTGATGCAGGAGAAAGTGTACCTGGAAAAGCTTTGTTTCTGGAAGAAATTGATTATTGATTTATATTCCCGATGACGGACATGGTAAGTTAAAAAGGAATGAAGCGGATGATGAATATAAAATATTTAGGATAATGATGTGGTTGGTATTAGCGTTTATCTCAGCGACTTTGTTGGGATTCTATGATTCTTTTAAAAAAGCGGCTTTAAGTGAAAATGCTGTTATCACGGTACTCTTTCTCAATACATTTTTCTGTTCCGTAATTTTCATACCCTTTATCCTGCTATCTCATTTTACGACAGTACTTGATGGAAGCGTCTTCCATGTAGCTGATGGTGGTTGGGAGATACATAAATATGTTATCTTAAAGAGTTGCATTGTCCTGGCAAGTTGGATTTTTGGCTATTTTGGGATGAAGCACCTTCCTTTGACTATTGTTGGTCCTATAAATGCCACTCGGCCTGTTATGGTTCTTGTAGGTGCGATGCTAGTGTTTGGTGAAGTTCTCAATCTTTATCAGTGGATTGGTGTTGCCTTGGCTGTCACATCGTTTTTCATGCTTTCCAAAAGTGGCAGGAAAGAAGGTATTGACTTTAAACATAACAGATGGATTTATTGCATCCTATTCGCTGCAATATTAGGTGCAGTAAGTGGACTGTATGATAAATATCTGATGGCCAAACCAGAGAATGGGGGTTTAGGGCTTGATCGTATGCTCGTACAAAGTTGGTATAATATCTACCAGATGTTTATGATGGCGATTATCTTGTTGATTGCCGTATTCAAGCCATTTGCTCATCTTCGAGGAGGCAGGGCTTTGTTTCCTCAAAGCAAATTTCATTGGAATTGGGCCATTCCTTGGATCTCACTCTTTTTAAGTGCCGCCGATTTTGTTTATTTTTATGCTCTTTCCCTGCCGGGTGCAATGATTTCTATTGTTTCAATGATACGAAGGGGGAGTGTTATTGTCAGTTTCCTGTTTGGCGCAGCTGTATTTCATGAGAAGAATCTGAAAGCGAAGATTCTTGATTTGGCCTTGGTTTTGTTGGGAATGGTATTCTTGTATATCGGGTCTAAATAAAACGTATGGTCTGATTGCTGTAGTAAGATCTTAAAAATAGGTTGTTTTATTTGTTGGTTTGTTGTCAGAAGAGGACCGTCTGTATCTTAAAGAATCATAGTTGGCAGATATAGGTTAAAAAATGATATAAAACTGTTTCTTTTCTTTGCAATACGATCGAAAAATTGTATTTTTGCAAAGACCTTATTCAATAAAATTGATTATGCAGAATATCTTTAAAGGCTTGGGTATAGCCTTAATTACTCCGTTTCATGATGATGGTAGCGTAGATTATCAAGCCCTGAAAAGACTAGTGGAATATCAACTTGACAATGGTGCGGATTTTCTTTGTATTCTTGCGACAACAGCTGAAACTCCTTGCTTGAGTCGTGAAGAAAAGGATAAGATTACGGAAGTAGTTAAAGAAGTAAATCATGGTCGTGTAAGAATCTTAAAATATTGTGGTGGTAATCATACTGCAGCAGTTATTGATGAGATCAAGTCTACAGACTGGACGGGTGTTGATGGTATACTGAGCATCTGCCCTTACTATAATAAACCTTCACAAAAGGGTCTTTATCAACACTTTAAGGCTATTGCGGAAGCAAGTCCTCTGCCAGTGGTCATGTATAATGTCCCAGGGCGTACAAGTGTGAATATGAATGCCGATACGCAGGTGAGATTAGCGAATGACTGTCCTAATATCGTTGCCGTGAAGGAGGCTTCCGGTTCACTTGAACAGATTGATGAGATTATCAAAAAGAAGCCTGACCATTTTGATGTCATCAGTGGTGATGATGCACTTACATTTTCAATGATTGCCAGCGGAGCAGTAGGTGTGATTAGTGTTATTGGCAATGCCTTGCCAAAGGAGTTTTCCCGAATGGTCCGTTTGGAGTTCAATGGAGAATACGAAGCAGCTCGTAAGATCCATCATCAATTTACAGAATTATACAAATTGCTTTTCGTAGATGGTAATCCTGCGGGTGTTAAAGCATTACTCAATGATATGGGTTTTATCAACAACGTACTTCGTCTGCCTTTGGTTCCGACAACCATTAAGACGAAGGAAAGAATGGCTGAAATACTGAAAGAACTCAGAAACTAATGAAGGTCGTTATTTATTAAGAATCTCATTATTAAAATTAGCAATATGTCAGAAGAGACGAAAAAGGTTATCCATGAGGTTACCCCTCTTATGTTCAAGGATGTACTTTACATTGCTGATCGTCATAAGAAGGAATTTACATACCCTCTACATAATCATGATGCATGTGAATTGAATTTTGTAGAAGGGGCTTCAGGTGTGAGGCGTATTGTCGGGGATTCTCAAGAAGTAATAGGTGATTATGATTTGGTTCTTATTACATCCAGTCAACTTGAGCATGTATGGGAGCAATATCACTGTAAGAGTGGAGACATTCATGAGATTACAGTTCAATTTGATTTCAATTATGGAGAAGACACCATATTCAGTCGAACTCCATTGTCATCCATTGCCCGTATGCTAAATGAAGCAAGAAAAGGATTGTGTTTTCCTTTGAAAGGAATTATGAAGGTCTATCCGATGCTAACGAAGTTGAGTCAGATAAGGGATGGCTTTTATGCAGTCAGAGAGTTTTTTACTATACTTTATGAATTATCGATGACAGAGGGGGCTAGATCTCTGGCTACAACAAGTTACGCCAAGGTGATGGTTGAAGATGATTCCCGAAGAGTATTTAAAGTAAAGGATTATATTTCAAATAATTATATGGACGACCTTCGTCTCCCTATGTTGGCAGACATTGCGGGAATGAGTCCAAGTGCTTTCAGTAGATTTTTCAAGCTTCATACCGGTCGTAATCTGAGCGAATATATTATTGATTTGCGGCTGGGATATGCTACCAGACAGTTGTTGGATACTACAAAAAGTATCAGCGAAATCAGTTTTGATTGCGGATTTAATAATCTGAGTAATTTTAATCGAATTTTCAAGCGCAAAAAGGGTTGCTCTCCAAGTGAATTCAGAGAATATTACCACAAAACGAGAATAATTATCTAAACGGACAATTCAGGTTGTGATTTCTCCTGCTATAGAATGAGACATCATTATCCTTACCATGTGTGAATCCGTGTATCTGGCCTGTAAATACATCAGTTTTGTAATTGCGGCCTCTACAGTACTATCGAACCCACTGATGACACCAGCATGTTGGAGTTGGTAGCCTGTATCATAACGGCCCATTTCCACTCTTCCACTGACACACTGACTTACGTTGACGATAGTTACGCCACGTGATGAGGCTTCTCGGAGTAATCGTAAAATCCATTGCATGTGTGGGGCATTACCACTTCCAAAACTTCGCATTACAATTCCCTTTAGTTGTGGGTGATCCAGAATATGGCGCATAACGCTCTCTTCTATTCCTGGGAACAGACTGAATACGACCACATTAGCATCCATCCTGAAATGAGGAATCATAGGTTTTGAATAGTCAGGACGTAAAATATGATGCCGATGAAATGAAAAATTGACTCCGGCTTCGCATAGAGATGGATAATTATAGGAATTGAAGGCATTGAATCCATCAGCTGCAATCTTTATAGCCCTGTTGCCACGAATAAGTTTTTGACTGAAATAAATACATACTTCAGGTACTTCCGGGGTTCCGTCAAGACGTCTGGCGCTGGCTATTTCAATACTTGTAAGTACATTTTCCTTTCCGTCAGTTCGTAAAAGTCCCATAGGGAGTTGACTCCCGGTCAGTATGACAGGTTTCGTCAGGTTTTCCAGCATGAAACTCAAAGCTGATGCTGTATAAGCCATGGTATCAGTACCATGAAGAATGACGAAACCGTCATGGGTTGGGTAATTAGATGAAATAATATGTACAAGTTGCGCCCAATTCTGAGGGTTCATATCCGAGGAGTCGATGGGAGGGGTAAACTGGTAGATGTCAATATCTGCATCTACATCCTTTAATTCTGGCATTAATTCTCCTAAGTGATTGAAATCAAGAGGTTCAAGAGCACCAGTCTGGGAATTTCTTCCCATTCCTATCGTTCCACCTGTATAAATGAGGAGTACTTTACTTTTTTTATTGCTATTCATATCTGTTACCCATATCTGGCGAATTTGTTTTAATTTATAGTATTTATTACGTGCCCTCGCAATCGTTTGCGTTATTTTACGTTGCAAATATAACGCAAAATTTTCGGAATACAAAAAGATTCGTTATTTTTGCATAAGTATCTTAGAACTTAAAAACAAATATTCTATCATGAAACAATTTATGGATGAAGATTTCTTGCTGCAAAATAATATAGCCAAGGATCTTTTTCACAATCATGCGGCTAAGATGCCGATTATTGATTATCATTGTCATTTGATACCTCAGATGGTAGCTGACGATTATCAGTTTAAGAATATCACTGAACTTTGGCTGGGAGGTGACCATTACAAATGGAGAGCAATGCGTACGAATGGCGTTCCGGAAAAATATTGTACCGGAGATGCCTCAGACTGGGGAAAATTTGAGAAGTGGGCTGAAACTGTTCCTTATACTTTCCGCAATCCTCTGTATCATTGGACACATCTTGAATTGAAAACCGCTTTTGGCATTACTAAATTGTTGAGCCCGAAGACGGCACGTGAGATTTATGATGAGTGCAATGAAAAATTGAAACTACCGGAGTATAGCGCTCGTGGTTTGATGCGTCACTATCATGTGGAGTGTGTTTGCACGACAGATGATCCTGTTGATGATTTACGTTATCACAAGAAGACTCGGGAGAGTGGTTTTGAAATCAAAATGTTACCGGCTTGGCGTCCTGATAGGGCTATGAATATTGAAAAGCCTGATTATGCGGATTATATCAATAAACTTGCAGAAGTAAACAATTCCGATATAACTACATTCAAGGAAATGGTAGATGCTCTGCAGAACCGTCATGACTTCTTCGCAGCCAACGGCTGCAAACTGAGTGATCATGGGGTGGAGGAGTTCTATGATGATCCATATACGGACTCTCAAATTGAGATTATCTTTGAAAAGGCCATGCGTAAGCAGCATCTGTCTCAAGAAGAGATACGCCAGTATAAGCATGCTTTCTTGAAGATCAGTGCTGAGATGGATGCAGATGCTGACTGGACTCAGCAATACCATTATGGGGCTATCCGTGATAATAACACTTTGATGTATAAGCAACTTGGTCCTGATACGGGCTTTGATTCTATTGGCGTATTCAATACGGCGAAAGCAATGAGTCATTTCCTTGATGATTTGAATACAGAAGGTAAATTGACTCGTACCATTCTATATTGTTTAAATCCTTGTGATAATGAGGTGGTAGCTACTATGCTCGGTAATTTCCAGGGAGGTGAACCTGGAAAGATTCAGTTTGGTTCCGGTTGGTGGTTCAATGATCAATTGGATGGAATGGCCAGGCAGATCAATGCACTTTCTACACTGGGTTTATTGAGCCGGTTTGTAGGGATGTTGACAGACAGCCGCTCCTTCTTGAGTTATCCTCGTCACGAATATTTCCGTCGCTTGCTTTGTAACGTTCTTGGTAATGATGTCGAAAACGGACTTTTACCGGATGATCATGAGACGCTAGCGCGTATGGTTGAAGATATTTCCTATAATAATGCACGGAAATATTTTAAATTCTACTAAGCATCTGATGGATATTTGATCATATATTTTTGTAAAAGTATTTCTTAGCAAAATATTTCTGTTGCTAAAATAGTGAGGGATGAGTTTCAAACTCATCCCTCATCTGTTTCTTCAGGGTTTAAAACTATCACAGAAGGGGTACTTACATTCTTTTTATTATCTTTGATTTGCAAATTAGAATAAAAAACGAATGGCTATACAGACTTATCGCTAAGAAAAATTCTGAATGTAAAATATATTCTTTAATATCTTCTGATAATCTACATGTCATATTACTCTGTCGGATATTTAATCATACTATTATAAGCTGTTCGAAGAAGATGTTTTCTTTTATTTTATAGGCTAAAAATTTGTTGTTTTAAAAAATAAGGCGTATTTTTGCAAGTATAAAAACGAAAATTTTCAAGCTAAAATGAAAAAGTTGATCCGTTTGGCTCTAGTCGGTTTGGTTTTGGTAATGGCATTGGCCTTAGACAGTTGTTCCACTTCAAAGGGTGTGGCTTATTTTCAAAACGCCGATTCTGTGAGTCTGGCAGCATCTAAGGTGTTATATGATGCTAAGATCATGCCAAAAGATCAGTTGACGATTACAGTAAATACCACTAATCCCGAAGCTGCTGCTCCTTTTAATCTTTCAGTCTCTGCTACTGTAGGGACAAGTGGACAATTGAACAGTGGTGGCGGAAGTAGTTTGCAAGGGTATTTGGTTGACAATGATGGATACATAAATTTCCCGATTGTAGGTAAATTGCATGTTGCTGGTTTGACAAAGAATGAATGCGAGGACATGATCCGAAGTAAGATCAAACCTTATATGTCTACGACTGAGAATCCGATTGTGACGGTGCGTATGGCCAGTTACCGGGTTACGGTCTTAGGTGAAGTAAAAAGCCCAGGGGTTGTTCAAGTTCCTACTGAAAAGATGAGCGTGCTTGAAGCCATTGCTCAGGCCGGAGACCTGACAATTTACGGTAAGCGTAATAATGTGATGCTGATAAGGGAGGCTGCTGATGGAGAGAAATCAATTCATCGTTTGAATTTGAATGATGCTAATCTGATTAATTCTCCTTACTATTATTTGCAGCAGAATGATATTCTCTATGTGCAGCCGAATAGTGTACAGGCAAAGAATTCCGCTATCGGCAGTTCTACTACGGTCTGGTTCTCACTTGTTAGTATTGTTACCTCAGTGGCCTCATTGCTCGTCAATGTGTTGCGCAATTAGTAGTTAGAAAACGATATAGTACTCAATAATTGGTTTATGTGTGGTATTGTTGGTTATTTAGGGAAAAGGCAAGCTTATCCGATTCTTATTAAAGGATTGAAAAGACTTGAATACCGTGGTTATGATTCAGCCGGAGTGGCATTGATCAATCCAAAAGGTAATCTGAATGTCTATAAGACAAAAGGAAAGGTTTCTGATTTGGAAACTTTGTGTGGTGATAAGGATGTCAATGGCTGTATCGGAATAGCCCATACTCGTTGGGCAACTCATGGAGAACCTTCTACGGTAAATGCTCATCCCCAACTTTCTGAGTCAAAAAATTTGGCAATTATCCATAATGGAATCATTGAAAATTATGCCCAAATTAAGACTAACCTGCTGGCAGAAGGGATGCATTTCACAAGTGATACTGATACAGAAGTACTCATTAATTTAATTGAATACATTCAGACAAAGAAAAAAATCGATTTGTTAACAGCAGTACAGATCGCTCTTCGTCAGGTCATTGGTGCGTATGCTATTGCCATCGTAGACAAACATTCACCAGATCAGATTATTGCAGCTCGGAAGGCTAGTCCTCTTGTCGTGGGAATAGGGAAAAATAAAGATGAATTTTTCTTGGGTTCAGATGCCAGTCCTATCATCGAATTTACGGATAAAGTTGTTTATCTTGATGATGAGAATATTGCAGTCATGAAACTTGGGCAGGATCTGAAGGTCGTGGATATTCATAACTTGAAACTTAATCCTGAAATACAAACAGTAGATCTTGACTTAGGACAAATCGGAAAGGGTGGTTTCCCTCATTTCATGTTGAAAGAAATTTTTGAGCAACCGGATTGTCTTAAAAATTGTATGCGAGGCCGCATCGTTAACAGAATCGTTGAAACAACAGCTGTCAGTGATGATAAAAATGGACCTACAAAGAAAGAAACGGAGATGGGCATTGTTTTAAGTGCCATCACAGACCATAAGGAGCAATTGGTGAATGCAAAACGTATTATCATTGTAGCCTGTGGTACTTCCTGGCATGCGGGTCTCATCGGAAAACAACTTTTGGAGAGTTTCTGCCGTATACCAACGGAAGTAGAATATGCTAGTGAATTCCGTTATCGTAATCCGGTAGTTACAAAGGACGATGTCGTCATAGCTCTCAGTCAAAGTGGTGAGACTGCAGATACGTTGGCAGCTATCAAACTGGCAAAGGAAAGGGGAGCATTTATTTTTGGTATTTGTAACGCAGTAGGGAGTAGTATTCCCCGAGTAACGGATACGGGTACTTATATCCATGTAGGACCGGAGATAGGAGTGGCTTCAACAAAAGCGTTTACAGGGCAGATTACTGTCTTGATCATGTTATCTCTGTCTATCGCCAGGGAAAAGGGAACCATCTCGAATAAAGATTATCAGAGTGTGATCAAGGAACTTTGGAATATTCCAGACAAAATCAAGCAGGTTCTTCAACTTAATAATGAAATTGCTGATCTCAGTCGGACGTTTACATACGCTACCAATTTTCTCTATTTAGGACGTGGATATAGTTATCCTGTAGCTTTGGAAGGGGCCTTGAAACTGAAGGAAATCAGTTATATTCATGCAGAAGGTTATTCTGCTGCAGAAATGAAGCACGGCCCGATAGCATTAATAGATTCGGATATGCCTGTAGTCGTGATAGCTCCTCATGATGCTATGTATGCGAAGATCCTTTCGAATATTCAAGAGATCAAGGCACGTAAAGGCAGAATAATCGCCATCGTCACGAAAGGGGATGAAACTATTTCCAAGATTGCTGATGAGGTAATTGAATTGCCTTCTACTATCGAATGTCTTGAACCTTTGCTGGCCACGATACCTTTGCAACTGTTAGCTTATCATGTGGCTGTATGCAAAGGCAAAAATGTTGATCAGCCCAGAAATCTGGCAAAATCAGTTACGGTAGAGTAGATATATAATATAAAATAGGATCTTGCTCTATTATGAGAGAGAATAGAAAAAGATTCAGTCTTAAAAGAAAGATAACAGTTAGATGGAAAAAGAAATTCATGAAGATTGCGGTGTGGCATTAATACGTCTGCTTCAACCGTTGGAATATTATCAGAAGAAATATTCTTCGTGGATGTATGGGCTTAACAAACTCTATCTGATGATGGAGAAGCAGCATAATCGTGGTCAGGAAGGTGCCGGTATGGCTTGTGTAAATCTTGATT
>DAIPMC010000006.1:24929-34966 GCA_036768895.1 Prevotella sp.
GTGAACGGGTGGAAGGGAGTAATGCCATTACGGAAATCTTCGATCATCTCACTCAGAATTTTCATGGCATACCACCTGAATTGCTTTCGGACGTGAGTTATGCAAAACAAAATCTGCCTTTTGCCGGGCAACTTTATATGGGCCACCTTCGGTATTCAACTACCGGAAAGAGTGGCCTTTCTTATGTCCATCCGTTTCTAAGACGGAATAACTGGAAGGCGAAGAATCTATGTCTCTGCGGAAACTTTAACATGACCAACGTAGATGAGATTTTTCAGAAAATTACTGATCAGGGACAGTGCCCACGGATATACAGCGATACCTATATTCTTTTGGAGCTGATGGGACACCGTCTGGACCGAGAGGTAGAGCGGAATTTCATCAAGGCCAAAGCCGATGGACTTACGAATAAGGATATTACTCATTATATCGAGGATCATATCGAGATAAGTAATGTGCTTAAGAGTTCCATGAAAGATTTTGATGGTGGTTTTGTCATTTGCGGCCTCACTGGTTCTGGTGAGATGTTTTCAATGCGTGATCCGTGGGGTATCCGTCCTGCTTTCTACTATAAAAATGATGAGATTGTCATTGTCGCTTCAGAACGGCCTGTCTTGCAGACAACATTTGATTTGGAATATGATGATGTTAAGGAACTTCGTCCGGGAGAAGCTTTGATCGTGAATAAGAACGGTCATTGTAATCTCCAACAGATTCTTGAGCCAAAAGGAGACAATGCCTGTTCTTTCGAGCGTATTTATTTTAGTCGTGGTTCTGATAGGGATATATACAAGGAGCGTAAGCAACTCGGTGAACAGTTGGTTGAACCTATTATCAAGGCTGTCAACGGAGACATTAACCATACGGTATTCAGTTATATTCCGAATACGGCTGAAGTAGCTTACTATGGAATGCTTGACGGTTTCAAGCGTTATCTGAACGAAATGAAAATCAAGGAGATAGAAAACCTTGGTCATGTGCCTACTCATACAGAACTCATAAAGATTCTGGATACCTATATCAGATCGGAAAAGGTGGCTTGGAAAGATATCAAGTTGCGTACTTTTATAGCTCAGGGCAATACTCGTAATGATCTGGCCAGTCACGTTTATGATATTACATACGGGAGTTTGGTTCCATACGAGGATAACTTGGTCATTATAGATGACAGTATTGTCCGGGGAACAACTTTGAAGGAAAGTATCCTGAGAATCCTTGACCGTTTACATCCTAAGAAGATCATAGTCGTTTCCAGTGCTCCTCAGATCCGTTACCCTGATTATTATGGCATTGATATGCCTAAACTGGAAGAGTTTTCGGCTTTTCGAGCTACTGTCCAGTTGATTAGGAATAAGGGGATGGAGCAACTTATAACCAGTACCTATGAATCTTGTAAAAGGGAGCTTCTCAAGCCAAAGAATGAGATGCGTAATGTGGTACGTGACCTTTATGAGCCTTTCAGTGTGTATGAAATTAATCAGGAGATGGTAGAGATGCTTCGCCCTGAAGGAATGAAGACACCTATCGAAATTGTTTACCAAAGCATAGACGGTTTACATAAAGCGATTCCTGATCATAAGGGTGACTGGTATTTCTCTGGCAAGTATCCTACCCCTGGAGGGACAAAATGCTGTCTGCAAGCTTTTATCCGCTATGTAGAAACTTCCCTGGGGAAGGGTAATTTTGATTGAAAATGTGTGAAGGAAGATTCTGATAATAAGCAGAGGGATATATTCTCTGCCTCAGAAAAGATGATAAGTCATAAGTCTTAGCAATAGTTTATATAAATGAAGAACGTAACATTAGTCTTGTCAGATGGTACCAGATTTCACGGAAAGAGTTTCGGATATGATGCTCCGGTAGCAGGTGAAGTCGTGTTCAACACAGCAATGATGGGTTATCCGGAGAGTCTTACTGACCCTTCCTATGCAGGCCAAATGCTTGTAATGACCTTTCCACTTATTGGAAATTATGGAGTGCCGCCTTTTACTTTTGAAAAGAATGGACTGCCGACCTTTATGGAAGGCAGTAAAATTTATGTTTCTGCCTTGATCGTCAGCGATTATAGTGAGCAGTATAGTCACTGGAATGCAGTCGAGAGCCTTGCAGATTGGCTGAAACGTGAACATGTACCGGGGATAACTGGTATAGATACACGTGAATTGACAAAGATATTGCGATCTCATGGTGTGATGATGGGGAAGATTCTCTTCGATGATGAACCGGATTGTGTTCCTGAAGCCAATTATGAAGGAATTAATTTTGTCGATCAGGTAAGTACAAAAAGTGTTATCAAGTACAATGAAGGTGCAGGGAAAAAGGTCGTTCTCGTAGATTGTGGCGTAAAGGCTAATATTATTCGTAGTTTGATTGATCGTGGTATAGAAGTAATCCGTGTGCCTTGGAATTATGACTATACAGATATGGATTTTGATGGTCTTTTCCTCGCAAATGGTCCAGGAGATCCTGACACTTGTAATGCTGCTGTGGATATTATCCGCAAACAGATAAATCAGAGCCGTAAACCGATTTGTGGGATTTGCATGGGGAATCAGCTATTAGGGAAAGCTGCCGGTGCTACGATTTATAAACTGAAGTATGGTCATCGTGGGCATAATCAGCCAGTTCGACTTGTAGGAACTACACATTGTTATATTACAAGTCAAAATCATGGTTTTGCTGTTGATGCAAAGACTCTTGGAGATGATTGGGAACAACTCTTTGTCAATATGAATGATGGCTCTAATGAAGGTATTCGACATAAGACGAATCCTTGGTTTACTTCTCAGTTTCACCCTGAGGCAGATTCAGGACCGCTGGATACGAGATTTATGTTTGATCAGTTTGTGGATTGCCTGAAAGGAAAGGTTCCTTCATTATTAAACACTAAATAAAAGAGAATACGATGAAAGACGAAAATATTAAAAAGGTATTGGTTCTTGGTTCGGGAGCATTGAAGATAGGTGAAGCCGGCGAATTTGATTACTCTGGTTCTCAGGCTTTGAAGGCCCTTCGTGAAGAGGGGATCGAAACGGTCCTTATCAATCCGAATATTGCAACGGTACAAACTTCTGAAGGGGTAGCTGATCAGGTCTATTTTCTGCCTATTCAACCGTATTTCGTGGAACGGGTAATCAAAAAAGAACATCCGGACTGCATCTTCTTGAGTTTTGGTGGACAGACTGCATTGAATTGTGGTGTTCAACTTGACCGTAGTGGAGTGTTGAAGAAATATGGTGTTCGCGTCCTTGGTACACCTGTAAAGGCCATAATGGATACGGAAGATCGTGAACGCTTTGTAGAACGCTTGAATGAGATAGATGTAAAGACCATTAAGAGTGAGGCTTGTGAGGATATTGATGAAGCCCGGCAGGCTGCCAAGGATGTGGGGTATCCGGTAATTATCCGTGCTGCATACGCCTTGGGCGGATTAGGATCCGGTTTTGCTGATAATGAGGAAGAACTCGATCGAATCGTTGAGAAAGCTTTCTCTTTTTCTCCTCAGGTCTTAGTGGAAAAGAGTCTGAAGGGCTGGAAGGAAATAGAGTACGAGGTGGTCCGTGACCGCTATGACAATTGTATCACGGTATGCAATATGGAAAACTTTGATCCGTTAGGTATTCATACGGGTGAGAGTATCGTAATAGCTCCGTCTCAGACTTTATCAAACAGCGAGTATCATAAGCTTCGTGCACTGTCCATTAAGATTATCCGTCATATCGGTATCATTGGTGAATGCAATGTACAGTATGCTTTCGACCCGAATAGCGAAGACTACCGGGTTATTGAAGTTAATGCCCGTTTGAGCCGTTCTTCAGCTCTTGCTTCCAAAGCTACCGGATATCCATTGGCTTTCGTAGCAGCAAAACTCGGTTTGGGATATGGACTGTTTGAACTGAAGAACTCGGTTACGAAAACGACTTCTGCTTTCTTTGAGCCTGCCTTGGATTATGTGGTTTGTAAGATTCCTCGTTGGGATTTGAGCAAGTTCAGAGGTGTTGACCGTGAACTCGGGTCTAGTATGAAGTCTGTCGGAGAGGTAATGGCTATAGGCAGAAACTTTGAAGAGGCTATCCAGAAGGGACTCCGTATGATCGGGCAGGGTATGCATGGTTTTGTTGAGAACAAGGAACTGGTCATTCCTGATATTGATGCATCATTAAGAGAACCTACGGATAAGCGAATCTTCGTAATCTCGAAAGCCATGCATAAGAACTATACAGTAGACCAGATCCATGACTTGACAAAGATAGATAAGTGGTTCCTTTATAAACTTAAGCATATTATTGATATTGATGAAAAATTGAAAAAGTGCAATATCAATACATTGGATAAGGAACTTCTATATACAGCAAAAGTTTATGGCTTTACTGATTTTCAGATTGCTCGTGCTGTTGGCATGGAAGAGGAATTATCTATGCAGAAGGCTTCTTTGGTCGTCCGTAATCTTCGAAAGAGTTATGGGATACTTCCGGTTGTCAAACAGATAGATACTCTTGCAGCTGAATATCCGGCGCAGACCAACTATCTTTATCTGACTTATGGTGGGGTTAAGAGTGATATCTCCTGGCTTCATGACAAGAGATCCATTATTGTTTTAGGATCAGGTGCATATCGTATCGGAAGTTCTGTAGAATTTGACTGGTGTGGTGTACAAGCTCTGAATACGATTCGTAAACAAGGGTATCATTCTGTGATGATCAACTATAATCCGGAAACGGTTTCGACGGACTATGACATGTGTGACCGGTTGTATTTCGATGAGTTGACTTTCGAACGTGTTATGGATATTATTGATCTGGAGAGTCCATACGGTGTGATTATTTCTACAGGAGGTCAAATTCCAAACAATCTGGCGATGCGTCTTGATGCGGTTAACGTTCCTATTTTAGGTACGGCCGCTAAGGATATTGACAGGGCAGAAGACCGGGCCAAATTTTCAACCTTGATGAATGATCTCGGTATCAAGCAACCGGAATGGAGTGCACTGACTAATATGGATGATGTTGATCATTTCATTGAGAAGGTAGGATTTCCTGTTTTGGTTCGTCCATCCTATGTCCTTTCCGGTGCAGCTATGAATATCTGCTCCAATGAGGATGAACTGAAACGATTCCTGAAGTTGGCTGCAAATGTAAGTGAAGATCATCCTGTTGTTATCAGCAAGTTTATAGAGCATGCCAAGGAAATAGACTTTGATGGCGTTGCCAGAAAGGGCGAAATCATGGCGTATGCCATTGGTGAACATATAGAGTTTGCTGGCGTTCACTCTGGTGATGCGACCATTGTATTCCCTCCGCAGAAACTTTATGTAGAGACCGTACGGCGTATCAAGCGTGTGAGTCGTCAGATTGCCGCTGCACTGAATATCAATGGACCTTTCAATGTTCAGTATATGGCACGAGACAACCAGATTCTGGTCATAGAGTGTAATCTTCGGGCTTCCCGCTCGTTCCCATTCCATAGTAAGGTGCTGAAGATTAACCTTATAGAATTGGCAACGAAAATCATGCTTGATGTTCCTGTTGAAAAACCAAATAAGAATCTTTTTGATCTTGATTATATAGGAATCAAAGCCAGTCAATTTTCCTTTAACCGTTTGCAAAAGGCTGATCCTGTATTAGGTGTAGATATGAGTTCTACGGGTGAAGTGGGATGCCTTGGTGATGATTCCAGTACAGCACTGTTGAAGAGTATGCTTTCTGTAGGTCATCGTATCCCAAAGAAGAATATACTTTTATCTACAGGTGATGCCAAGCAGAAAGCGGATATGCTGGATGCTGCCAGACAATTGGTTAATTGTGGTTATCAACTCTATGCTACTGAAGGTACAAGTAAATACCTTCTGGAAAATGGTGTGAAGAATACGGTGGTATATTGGCCTTCTGAAAAGGGAAAGGAACCACAGGCATTGACAATGCTTCACCAGAAGAAGATAGATATGGTAGTGAATATTCCGAAGGACCTTACTCCTAAAGAGTTGACAAATGGTTATATCATTCGCCGTGCAGCTATTGACCTCAATGTTCCCTTGATTACAAATTCCCGACTGGCTTCTGCCTTCATCAATGCATTTTGCAGTGTGAAACTTGATGATATTGATGTCAAAGCATGGAGCGAATATAAATAAATGGGTTTGATGGAATTCAATAATTGAAATAAACAGAAGTTTTGTTTTATAATGGCTCCGATAGGTATTCAACTTGTCGGAGTCTTTTTTTATAGGAAGAAGAGTAAATGATGAACTGTTTATTCGTTAATTTAGGGCAATAAGTGTGACAATAGATACCTAAGTATAGTATATTCAAAATATTTAACATTCGTTATAAGTTCGTAAAATACTGATATTCAATTTGTTATAAAATGATATTGCAAGAAGTTGAAAAAAATCATTAAAAATATGAACGGCGTATTAAAAAAATACTTATCTTTGCATCGTTTTAATAAACAAATGTTGTTTTACAGATTTAAAAAGCAAAGAAAATGAAGAAATTACTTTTAATGTTCGTAGCTATTGCAGCTATCTCTTTCGCATCTTGTGGTCACAAAACAGCTAAGGCTCCTGCAAAGGATTCTGACACTGTAGCTGTTGATTCATCTGCAGCTGACACAACTGCTGCTGATACAACTGCCGCTGACACAGCTGCTGCTCAGGCTAAGTAATCGGTTTACTTAACGAACTGAAAAAAATTTGAGAACTCCGCTGAAGGTTTTACCTTCAGCGGTTTTTTTGTCTTTATAAATTTGTATATTCTATCAACTTACCGTATCTTTGCACCTATATGGATACGAGTTTTCTTCAGGGCAAAAAAGCCCTTTATTATACTTTAGGGTGTAAACTCAACTTTTCTGAAACAGCAACTTTTTCTAAGATGCTTCGGCAAAATGGTGTAGAGCCAGTACGAAAAGGGGAGAAAGCTGATTTGTGCCTGATTAATACATGCTCAGTGACAGAGGTTGCTGATCATAAGTGCCGGCAAACCATTCATAAACTGGTACGTGAGAACCCTGATGCTTTTGTGATTGTAACGGGATGTTATGCTCAATTGCAATCATACGAGATAAGCCAAATAGAAGGAGTTGACTTGGTCTTGGGCTCTAATGAAAAATCGAGTTTGTTGAGTAGACTTCTTCAAGCCTGGAAAGATAGATCTGTATTGGATGCCAAAGATCAGAATCCGAAAGAACATCTTCATGCTTATTATAGTCAGAAAACAAAGGATATCAAGACTTTTCAGCCTTCTTGCAGCAGAGGAAATCGTACACGTTATTGGTTGAAGGTCCAGGATGGTTGTAACTATTTTTGTACTTACTGTACTATCCCGTATGCTCGGGGATTTTCCCGAAATCCTTCGATAGCTTCTCTTGTCAGTCAGTCAGAACAGGCTGCACAAGAAGGTGGAAAAGAAATCGTTCTTACTGGTTGTAATATTGGTGATTTTGGTGAAACTACTCATGAGTCGTTTATTGATCTGGTGAAAGCCCTTGATCAAATAGAGGGCATAAAACGCTATCGTATCAGTTCGCTGGAACCTGATTTGTGTTCGGACGAATTGATTAGTTATTGTGCTACTAGCAGAGCCTTTATGCCGCATTTCCATATACCCTTGCAAAGTGGCTCTGATCATGTGCTGAAGCTTATGCATCGTCGCTATGACCGTGCTCTCTTTGCACATAAAATCAATTTGATAAAGGAAAGAATGCCTGATTCTTTTATAGGTGTTGATGTGATGGTAGGGTGCAGGGGGGAAAAGCCTGAGCACTTTGAGGAATGTTATCACTTTCTTGAGGATCTTCCGGTCACCAAACTTCATGTATTTCCCTATAGTGAACGTCCTGGTACGTCTGCTCTGTCTATTCCTTATAAAGTGAGTGAGAAGGATAAGAAAGAGCGCTCACGGCGACTTCTGGAACTTAGTGATAGGAAAGAACAGGCTTTTTATGCTGCTCATATCGGCAAAGATGCTGAAGTCCTGTTTGAGAAATCCGGTAAGGGGAAGCCTATGCATGGCTATACGAAAAATTATATTCGGGTCGAGTTACTGCCTCAACAGGCTCGAAAAGAATATGACAATGAATTAATTCACGTTCGTCTCGGTGATTTCAATCATGATAAGAGTGCTTTGATGGCAGAGATATTGGACCCTGTGGAATAACGACTTTGAAAAGTATTTGTTGGTTAGTCGTTTGGTTGCTGCGCAAAAGTAGTTGTTAAGTGTAAAAACATAACACGAGAATGTCTGGTATTGAATGATTCGAGAAAGTAAATATTGACCATAAAGTGATGGATAAAGTAGCAATAGTTATCCTCAATTGGAATGGGAGCGGGATGTTGAGTAAGTACCTCCCGTCTGTTGTGGAGTATTCACGGATGGATGCCTCTATTTGGGTAGCCGATAATGCGTCTACTGATGACAGCCTGGATTTGCTGAAAACACAATTTCCCATGGTCAGGACATTGGTATTTGACCATAATTATGGTTTTGCGGAAGGTTATAACCGGGCTTTGAAGCAGATTAAAGCCCTGTACTATGTGTTACTGAATTCAGATGTGGAAGTTTCGCATCATTGGTTGACTTCACTAATAGAATATATGGATGTCCATCCAGATGTGGCTGCGTGTCAGCCGAAACTGTTATCGGAGCAGGATAAAGATTCTTTTGAATATGCTGGTGCTTGTGGAGGATTTATCGACAAGTATGGTTATCCTTTTTGCCGTGGCCGGATTTTCAGTACGGTGGAGAATGATAATGGACAGTATGACTATACAATGAACATTTTCTGGGCTTCCGGAGCCTGTTTAATGGTCCGTGCTGATGATTATTGGCGTGTGGACGGTCTTGATGGACGCTTTTTTGCACATAATGAAGAGATTGATTTGTGCTGGCGATTCCATGAACTTGGTCTTAAGGTTGTCTGTATTCCGGAAAGTGAGGTTTATCATGTCGGTGGAGGTACTCTCCCTAAAGAGAATCCCAAAAAGACATTCTTGAATTTTCGTAATAATCTGACAATGCTCTATAAAAACCTTCCTGATGATGAATTGCGAGGAGTAATGCGTATGCGCTGTTTCTTGGATTATGTTGCCGCTTTTGCTACATTGATCTTTCAGCATAACTTTGGAAATTTCAAGGCAATTTTTCAAGCACGTATGGCTTATAGGAAATGGAGAAAGGATTTTGACGGAGACAGGGCGCGCATTGAAAGTTTTCGTGTAAAGAAACCTATAGCGGAGCGAAAGAATTTTTCTATCGTATGGCAATACTATTTTAGGAGACGCAAGATTTTTGATCAGTTAAAGGATGACTAGGCAGGCATGATAAGACGGATTACATACCTGTATCTTTTTTGAATCTTCAGAGACTTTACAAATTACAATACAAAACTAATGATGCAAATAAAAAGAAATTTAATGTTATGTGGCTTATTTGCTCTGTCGATAATGCCAGTACTCGCTCAGAAAACGTTGACAGTGGAGGTTTCCAATCCTTCTAAGTTGGAGAAGACTGATGAACCGGTTATTATTGACCTGCATAAGTATGGGGAGGTTGACTCTGCTACCGTTACTGTTGAAGGCCTAGAGCAACCTTATCAACTTGATGATCTGAATCATGACTGCAAGTATGATGAACTTTGCTTTTTGACCAATCTGAAAAAGGGTGAGAAAAAAACTTACCAAATCAACTTGTTTGATCATGGTACGCCTGAAACATTTAAAGCACGTACGTATGCCGAACTGGTCGTGCCGAGTAAAAACAAGAAACTGGCAAAGAATAAACAGGATATGTATTTAAGATGCCTTTCCTTTGATAAGAAAACGAAGGATATCTATCATTTTGTACATTCTCACGGACTTTGCTTTGAAAGTGAACTTATTGCTCTTCGCGTCTATTTCGATAATCGTCAGACTGTTGATGTCTATGGCAAGAGACATAAGGCCCTGGAAATCTATGATACTCAGTTTTATCCTTCAGATGAGCAGTTGGCAAATGGCTATGGTGATGATGATTTATGGGTAGGAGATACTTTTGGACTTG
>DAIPMC010000006.1:35016-46417 GCA_036768895.1 Prevotella sp.
AGGAACAAAGAATAGTGGCTGAAGGCCCTCTTCGTGCAATTGTGGAAGTTGTTGACAATGGTTGGATTCCAGCTCCGGGCATGAAAAAGGTGAATGCGACTATTCTCTATACCATTTATGCCGGACACCGGGATGTGGATGTAGATGTTTCTTTCGATAGAAATGCAGAGGATGAGTATTTTGCAACAGGGTTGATTAATGTGAAGAATTCTTCCGAGTTCAGTGATCATGAAGGACTCAGGGGATGTTATGGAACAGACTGGCCTACAGGTAAAGATGATGGTGTTCATCATCTGGAAACAGTAGGTTTGGGTATTTATGTCCCTAAGCAATTTTTGCTTGAGGAGCAGCCGGCAGATCCGAAGGAATATACGTATGTCGTGAGGCCGGTAGGTGACCATTTGAGTTATAAAATCGCTTGTACAAGTAAGAAAGAAGATTTTGGATTCAAGGACGGTAAGGATTGGTTTAAGTGGCTCAAGGACTGGAAAAGACAGATACTTAATCCGATTACTGTGACTGTCAGATAATATACTGCTCGTGATGATGATAGAAGGATTAGAAAGAATATAAGATATGTCAGAATACTATCGTGATTTTGGTAGTTGGATACGTACAAAATTTCCTTATCGTGTTCAGAAGATTTCAGTTGATGCTGGTTTTACTTGCCCTAATCGGGATGGTAAGATCTCCACTGGTGGCTGTTTGTATTGTGATAATCGTACTTTTAATCCTTCTTATTGTAATCGTCGGAAGAGCATCACCCAACAATTGGAAGAGGGTAAGAAATTCTTCTCGCGAAAATATCCGGAGATGAAATACCTGGCATATTTTCAGGCATATACCAATACTTATGATACCCTTGATCACTTAAAGGCAAAATATGAAGAAGCTTTGGGGGGCAAAGATATTGTAGGTATTGTAATCGCTACACGTCCGGATTGTGTAAATACGGAATTATTGGATTATTTCAAAGAACTCAGCCATCATACATTCTTGATAGTCGAATATGGCATTGAGACAACTAATGATGAAACGCTGAAGCGTATCAATCGTGGTCATGATTTTGCTTGCACCATTAAGGCATTGCAAGAGACTCATGAACGAGGCATAATAACGGGTGGCCATGTTATTCTTGGGCTTCCTGGTGAGGATAGGCAAGAGAGCTTACGTCAGGCATCTGTTATTTCATCTTTACCTCTTGATATTCTGAAAATCCATCAACTTCAAATTATTAGGGGGACACGTCTGGCAAAAGAGTATGCAGAGCATCCTTTTCATGTTTATTCTGTAGATGAATACATTGATCTTATTGTTGATTATATTCAGCTTTTGCGTAAGAACCTCATATTAGAAAGATTTGTAAGTCAGTCTCCCAAAGAGATGTTGATTGCACCAAACTGGGGGTTGAAAAATGATGAGTTTACAAATCTTCTCAATAATGTCTTAAAAGAAAAGAGAAAATCTTCCAAATGATTTATTCGTATCATTCTGTTTTCAGGTTCTTTTTGCAATAGATGCTGCGCTGTCAAAGAGTTAGTTCACTTACTCGCTCTCGTACTTAATAGTTTCCACTATCATCATCCGCAATATCTTCAGCTTCTATATTCAAATCTTCCGGGTTGGCATCATAAGTCGTCCGATAACTTTCTTCTGTGAGTTTGTCATCATCAAACTCGTCTTCTTCATTATCCGGGTCATTGTAATGATCAGAAGTTTCCGGTGCTTCATCTGTTTCTTCCTTTTCCTCGTTTTCAGGTTCTTCTTTCTTTTCTTCTTCACCGGAAGTCTCAAATTTCATGTGGATTTTTTCGGGCTCAGGTTTCTCTTTGGCAAATATAGCCTCTACCCAAGTACCCTTTGGAATCTCCAGAACTTCATATCCGTCATTGATCTTTTTTTCATATAGACCTCCCGGTTTATGAAGACGATCTTGCGGAAGTGTAGTAGTGCTGACATCAAATCCACTTTCAATGATATCCTGTATACTTTGGGGCAAACTTTCCCATCCTCCACCAAAGTTTCGGTTGAGTACTTCTATTAGTTTTGTGGCAGAAACATGATGAATGTTTTCATAAGTGAGATCTGTAACCCTCAAGATAGGACGTTTCTTGATAGCCCATTTGGCTTTCTTGTCCTCGTTGATGCGTACAGTGCCGATTTTGTAACCACATCTTTCATACTTCTTGGTGATTTCTATTTTGTCAAATTTTATCTCTTCAACATTGAAAGCACTTCGGATAATATCCAGATAGTGATGCATATTATCTTTCAAATCGGCATCTTTTCCTGCAGTCTCCCACATACGGAAGATGTCATTTTCTTGCAAATCCCAGATATTGCTCTTGTTTAATGTTTTTAAAGTTAAAGTTTTCTCTTTCTTCATAACTTTATTATTTTGGGTGCAAAAGTAGTTACTTCACATTAAAATCCCAAATTTTTCTCTTAAATTTTTTTGCATATCCGCGAGATATTTTCTATTTTTGTCTCTTGAATGATAGAACCTTTAGCTGAAAGAATGAGGCCACGCTCGCTTGATGACTTTGTCGGGCAGCAACATTTGGTCGGACCAGGGGGTGTGCTTCGCAACATGATTGATACTGGTCGTATTTCCTCTATGATCTTATGGGGGCCACCTGGTGTAGGAAAAACTACTCTGGCTAGGATAATAGCTCATAGGATTGAGGCTCCATTTTTTACGCTTAGTGCTGTATCCAGTGGTGTAAAAGATGTAAGAGATGTGATTAACAAGGCTAAGGATAGGACAATCTTCAGTGTTGGTTCTCCTGTCTTGTTTATTGATGAAATTCATCGTTTTTCCAAGAACCAGCAAGATTCTTTGTTAGGTGCAGTAGAGGAAGGTACTGTAACTTTGATTGGGGCAACTACTGAGAATCCTTCTTTTGAAGTGATTCGCCCTTTATTATCTCGTTGCCAGCTCTATGTCATGCATTCGCTGGGTAAGGATGATTTGGAAAAACTTCTTCATAGGGCGATTTCACAAGATGTGGAACTTAAGAAAAAAGAGATTACCCTTCAGCAGAGTGGCGCCTTATTAAGATATAGTGGAGGAGATGCCAGAAAACTTCTCAATATTCTTGAACTTGTAGTAGATGTGGCAGGAAGTGACCATATCGTTATTACGGATAAAGTGGTTGAGGAACGGTTGCAGAAGAACCCTTTAGCTTATGATAAGCAGGGTGATATGCATTATGATATCATATCTGCATTCATCAAGAGCATCAGAGGAAGTGATCCTGATGCTGCCTTGTATTGGCTGGCCAGAATGATAGAGGGTGGGGAGCAACCGGAATTTATAGCTCGCCGACTTGTCATTAGTGCTGCGGAAGATATTGGTTTGGCTAATCCGAATGCGCTTTTACTGGCTAATGCTGCTTTCGATGCAGTGATGAAGGTGGGCTGGCCGGAAGGCCGTATCCCCCTGGCTGAAGCAACTGTATATCTGGCTGCAAGTCCGAAAAGCAATTCTGCATATCTGGGTGTTAATTCAGCTATCCAATTGGCGAAAAATACAGGTAATCTTTCGGTACCTTTGCCTATACGCAATGCTCCCACTGAGCTTATGAAAGATTTGGGTTATCATGATGGCTATAAGTATCCACATGATTTTCCCGGACATTTCACAGAACAGGAGTATCTGCCTGATGAGATCAGGAATACAAGAATCTGGCATGCTCAGCATAGCCCTTCTGAAGAACATTTATATCAATGGATGAGAACCTGCTGGGGAAAGCGTTTTGAAGATAACTAAATGGTATGCGCTTATTTGTAGAAATAATAATATTTGGCGAGTATCGGATATAAAATATTAAAAATGAAAATAGTAGAGTTAGATAGTTATACAGTTAATCCTGGTGATCTGTCCCGAGAAGGGCTAGAAGAGCTAGGTGATACCGTAGTCTATGAACGTTCAAATTCTGAACAGGTCGTAGAACGGGCAAAAGATGCAGACCTTATTTTGACGAATAAAGTTGCAATTACAGATTATATGATGTCTCAGTTGCCCAAGTTGAAATATATTGGTGTGTTGGCAACAGGATTTAATGTGGTGGACATCGTAGCTGCTAAAAAACGTGGGATTATTGTTACAAATATTCCTTCTTACAGTACGGATAGTGTTGCCCAGATGGTTTTTGCACATATTCTGAATATTACGAATCAGGTAGCTCATTATGCTGATAAAAACCGTAATGGACGTTGGAGTCATAATCCGGATTTTTGTTACTGGGATACCCCCCTTATGGAACTTGCCAATAAGACGATAGGAATTGTTGGTTTAGGCCATATTGGTGTAAAGGTGGCTAAAATAGCACGTGACTTTGGGATGGATGTCTTTGTCTTTACCAGTAAAAATACTATGGATTTACCAACTGGAATACAGAAGACTTCTTTATCAGGTTTGTTTGCAGTGAGTGATATTCTTACTTTGCATTGCCCTCTTACATCAGACACCAAAGAGATAATCAATAAAGTGAGTTTGAAGAAAATGAAGAAGGGTGCAATCCTTATCAATACTGGCCGTGGCCCGCTTGTCAATGAACAGGATGTAGCAGATGCTTTGAAGTCCGGGCAACTTGGTGCTTATGGAGCTGATGTCATGGTATCAGAACCACCGGCTGCTGACAATCCTCTGCTTAAGCAACAGCATGCTTATCTGACACCTCATATTGCCTGGGCTTCAAAAGAGGCTCGTATGAGGCTGATAGAGATTTGTGTTGATAATATCAAAGCTTTTCTTGAGGGGCATCCTATTCATGTTGTTAATCCATAAACTATAATAGTGCTTTTCTGTTTTTAAGTAATATCAGTATTCTCAATCAATTATTCCCTGGCTTGATGCTCAGACAAAGAGTATTGAGCCGTTTATTTTTGAAAAATGCTTTATCCTGATCCTCAGTTTGTTACAACACTCCAAAAGGTAATTGAATTTATAGGAACTTTTGCCTTTGCTGTTTCCGGCATTAGACTGGCAGCTACTAAACATTTTGATTGGTTCGGTGGCTTTGTATGTGGTTTCGCAGTTGCCATCGGAGGAGGTACTATCCGTGATGTCATGTTGGGTGTTACACCTTTCTGGATGACGTCTTCCATTTATATTTTATGTACTTTTTTTGCCCAGGCCATCGTTATTGTCTTCCATAAATATCTGAAACGCTTGGATAATACATGGCTGATTTTTGATACGTTAGGTCTGGCTTTATTCAATATTGCTGGAATTCAGAAATCTCTGGCTATGGGATTCCCTTTTTGGGTAGCTATAGTCATGGGATGTATTACTGGTGCTGCAGGTGGGGTCATTAGAGATGTCCTGCTCAATATAGAACCTGTGATTTTCCATAAGGAGATATATGCTTCTGCATGTCTTGCAGGTGGCTTTTCCTATTGGATATTATACTTGCTTAAGGTGAACATAGCCATTACGGCTGTAGCGAGTTTCCTGGTGGTTTGCATTATTCGTTTTCTGGCAGTGAGGTACCATATCTCATTACCGATATTGCATGATGAAGAACAATAGGGTATTTCTGCAAGGGGAAAGCTTATATATCAAAAACAAAAAAGGTTGAGAAATAAATCTCAACCTTTTTCCGTGTTTGTACCTTAAAAACTAAATCTTTATTAGAGCGGGGTACGGGAATCGAACCCGCCTCCCAGGCTTGGGAAGCCCGTACACTACCGATGTGCTAACCCCGCAATGATTTAAAACTTAATCCTATTGAGCCGATACCCGGACTCGAACCGGGGACCTACGCATTACGAATGCGTTGCTCTACCAACTGAGCCATATCGGCGATTTGCGACCGCAAAGGTAATCAATTTTATCTAAAAATAGAAAGGGAAAACCGACAAATTCTGACTTTAACGTCTGTTAAGAATTGTCGGATCTCCCTTTTATAAATAAAGTTTTTCTTGATTCTATTTTATCTGAGGAGCTTCCTGAACTTGGGATTCTATCCTTGTTGGAGGAATCTGCTTAAAGGTAAGCTCTTCTTTATTTGGATTCTTGCCGATAGAGATTTGGGCACCTTCTTTAATGTTCCCATTCAGAATCTTCTCACATAATCCATCTTCTATGTACTGTTGGATAGCACGTTTCAAAGGGCGCGCTCCAAATTGTATGTCATAGCCTTTGGTTGCTACAAGTTCCTTAGCTTTATCCGTGATAAGAATATGGTACCCAAGGTCATTGATACGCTTGGACAAACTCTTGAGTTCGATGTCGATGATTTTCTTGATAGAATCCATATCCAACTGATCGAAGGTGATGATTTCGTCAAGTCGGTTGAGGAATTCAGGTGAAAATTGCCTGCTCAGACTTTTCTGGATGATTGAACGTGCATATTGCTTGTCATATTCATTCTTAGCAAGTCCTTGGGCTCCGCCTACATTAAACCCGATGCCATGTCCGAATTCTTTCAATTGTTTGGTACCGGCATTAGAAGTCATGATAATTACCGTATTACGAAAATCTACCAATCTTCCATTTCCGTCAGTAAGACGACCCTCGTCCAAAACTTGTAGAAGAAGGTTGAAAACATTACCATGGGCTTTCTCAATCTCATCTAGCAGAACAATGGAATAGGGATGGTGACGCACTTGTTCGGTAAGTTGGCCGCCTTCATCGTATCCTACATATCCCGGGGGAGCTCCGATAAGTCGGGATACATTGAAACTTTCTGTGTATTCACTCATATCTATTCGGATGAGTGCATCAGAAGAACCAAACATCAGTTCGGCTAGTTTCTTTGCTGTGTAAGTTTTTCCTACACCTGTGGGTCCCAGGAACATGAAAGCACCGATAGGGTGATTGGGATCTTTCAATCCTACACGGTTGCGTTGGATAGCCTTTACCAATGTGTTGATAGCTGCATCTTGTCCTATCACTTGTTTCTTGAGTTCTGTGGACATGTTACGGAGTCTGATTCCTTCTGCTTCTTCCATTCTCTGTACAGGAACTCCTGTTATCATGGAAACGACATCAGCTACTTGAGGCTCATCTACAACGACCTTTTCACCCGTTTCACCTTTGGCCCATTTGTCCTGAAAATCCTGCAACTGTTGTTCAAGTTCTGTCTGATGATCCCGATAGCTGGCAGCAAGTTCAAAGTTCTGACTCTGAACGGCATTCTGCTTCTTTTGTTTTACGGCTTCAATTTCTTTTTCTTTTTTCGTTATCTCAGGCGGAATTTTGGCATGTTTGAGATGAACTCTTGATCCCACCTCATCCAGAACATCAATAGCCTTGTCAGGAAAGAAGCGATCTGTCACATAACGGTCTGTCAGTTTGACACATGTCTGAAGAGCTTCTTCTGTATAGGTCACGTGGTGATGCTGTTCATAACGGTCTTTGATGTTATCAAGAATCTGGATGGTTTCTTCTGAAGTAGTCGGTTCGATAAGTACTTTCTGAAACCGACGTGCAAGAGCTCCGTCTTTTTCTATCGTATTCCGATATTCATCAAGTGTCGTTGCGCCTATGCATTGTACGGTACCTCTCGCCAAAGCAGGTTTAAGAATATTGGCTGCATCCATGCTTCCTGGTGTAGCTCCTGCACCAATAATAGTATGGATCTCATCAATAAATATGATGATATCAGGATTTTGTTCCAGTTCTTGAATAAGGGCTCGAATACGCTCTTCGAACTGCCCACGATATTTTGTTCCGGCAACAACTCCGGTCAGATCAAGGCTGACCAGACGCTTGTTGAACAGGATAGGTGAGGTGTGGTGCTTGGCAATCAACTGGGCTAACCCTTCTACAATAGCACTTTTTCCTACTCCCGGTTCTCCTATTAATATAGGATTGTTTTTCTTGCGTCTACCCAGAATTTCAATGACGCGTTCTATTTCTTTTTGCCGGCCTACTACAGGGTCAAGTTTATCGTCAAGAGCTGCTTGAGTAAGATCTGTTGAGAATTTATCTATGACAGGTGTCTTGCCATTGCCTCGACGTGTGGTAACAGTCGGATTACCTTGAGAAGAACTGCTTTCATTCTCATTTTGCTGGAAGTTGAAAGAGGAATTGTCTTCATCTTCATCCTCATCTTCGTCCGGTAGCTGCAATCCGTCTTGAGCAGGCTTTGCCATCTGTCTAACGTAAGTGAGAGTATCTTGATAATTCATATTATGATATTCCAAAATTTGTTTAGCCCCGTTGTTTACCTGATCATGCAATATGGCTAAAAGAACATGTTGCACATCCACCAGATTGGTATGCTGTACGCGGGCTTCGAGTACAGCGAGTTTCAAAATATTGCTGGCTTGTTCATTCAATACTAGTTCTGAAGTAATAAGCAGTTCTGACAATTCGTCTTCCCTGACCTTATCTTCAAGTTCCGCCTTAACGGCTTTCACATTCAACTGGAAGCGCGAAAAAAGAGCCGGTACAATACCTTTTTTCTCTCGTAACATGGCGAGAAGAATATGCTCAGGTCCTACCGTTCTACTTTCCAGACGGCTAGCCTCTTCGCGGGAAAAGGCAAGAATTTCAGATACCTTTGGTGAAAATTGACTAGTCATATAGCTTTTCCTTTCTATTCATTAAATCTCCTAAATGATAATACAAATATAGAACTATTTTCTGAAATTGCAAACACTGTGCCAAGATTATTTTCAAAATATAAAATAAGGAAACCTTAATATCAATTTTTTTATTCTTTTCTTTTGATTTTTTCGTTAGAAGGTTTTTTCTTTCGGAATATTTTTCGTAAATTTGTATCGCTTAATATGTGCCTGAACCGATTACGATGGATTTAAATGCCCTCTACGGGCGTTTTCTATAAAAGTGGATATGCATTCAGGTATAAGCTTTAATAAATAATTAAATATAATAATGGACGAGAATCAAACAATTGATCAAGACCGGATTCTAAAGATCAACATCGAGGAGGAAATGAAGTCATCCTATATCGACTATTCTATGTCGGTAATTGTGGCTCGTGCTCTTCCTGATGTCCGTGATGGTTTTAAACCAGTGCATCGCCGTATTCTCTACGGAATGCTTGGAATTGGAAATACTAGTGATAAACCTTATAAAAAATGTGCTCGTATCGTAGGTGAGGTGTTAGGTAAATATCACCCTCATGGCGATTCGTCAGTCTATGGTGCCCTTGTTCGTATGGGACAGGACTGGAATATGCGTTATCAACTGGTAGACGGACAGGGAAACTTCGGTTCTGTTGATGGTGACTCTCCGGCAGCTATGCGTTATACAGAGTGCCGACTTTCAAAGATTGGTGAACATGTCATGGACGATCTCGATAAGGAAACCGTCAATATGACCAATAACTTTGATGATACGTTGAAAGAACCGACGGTGATGCCAACTAAGATTCCTAACCTTCTTGTCAATGGAGCTAATGGTATTGCTGTGGGTATGGCAACCAATATCCCTACACATAATCTTAATGAGGTCATTGATGGCTGCTGTGCATATATAGATAATCCTGATATTGACCTTGATGGTCTGATGAAGTATATTAAGGCCCCGGATTTTCCGACTGGTGCTTATATATATGGTATACAGGGCGTTCGTCAAGCCTATGAAACTGGCCGTGGAAGGATTATTATGCGTGCCAAGGCAAGTATAGAGAGTGATGAAACTCATGACAAGATTGTCATTACGGAAATCCCCTATGGTGTCAATAAGGCAGAATTAATCGAATATATTGCTGAATTGGTCAAGGAGGGTAAAATCCAGGGCATTTCCAATGCCAATGATGAATCCGGCCGTCAGGGCATGCGTATCGTAATTGATATCAAGAGAGATGCCAATGCGAATGTTATTCTGAATAAACTGTTCAAGATGACAGCTTTGCAAAGTTCTTTCTCTGTTAACTGTATCGCTTTGGTCAAGGGACGTCCTCGCTTACTTAGTTTAAGGGATTGTGTGAAATATTTTGTGGAGCACCGTCATGAGGTGACTATCCGCAGGACTCAATATGACTTGAAGAAAGCTCAGGAACGTGCACATATTCTTGAAGGATTGATTATTGCTTGTGATAATATTGACGAGGTGGTCCATATTATCAGAGGAAGTAAGACCCCTGCTGATGCCCAGCATAATTTGGAACAACGGTTTGAACTGGATGAATTTCAGAGTAAGGCTATCGTTGATATGAGACTCTCACAACTTACAGGTCTTCGTATGGACCAGTTGCATGCTGAATATGATGATTTGGAGAAGAAAATATCTTATTATCAGCAGATTCTTGATGATCCTGAACTCTGCAAAAAGGTTATGAAAGACGACTTGCTTGAGGTAAAAGACAAATTCGGAGATGATCGCCGTACTGAAATCAAGTATTCTTCTGAAGAATTCAATCCTGAAGATTTCTATCCAAATGATCCTGTAGTAATCACTGTAAGCCACTTAGGCTATATCAAGCGTACTCCGTTGAATCAGTTTCGCGAACAGGCGCGTGGAGGAGTTGGCGCTAAAGGTGCACGTACCCGTGATAAAGACTTTACAGAGTTTATTTATCCGGCAACCATGCACGAAACGATGTTGCTTTTTACCAAAAAAGGCCGCGTGTATTGGTTGAAATGTTATGAGATACCTGAGGGCGACAAAAATTCTAAAGGTCGTGCTATTCAGAATCTGCTTAATGTTAGTAAGGATGACCAGGTAAATGCATTCCTCAGATTAAAGGGACTTCGTGATGAGGAATTTATCAAGTCACATTATGTCGTTTTCTCTACTAAGAATGGTACTGTAAAAAAGACCTGCCTGGATCAGTATGCTCATCCTCGTGTTAATGGAGTCATCGCTATTAATATTGTTGAGGGTGATGAAGTAGTTGATGTCCGCTTGACAAATGGCCACAATGAATTGATTATGGCTAATCGTAATGGCAGGGCTGTACGTTTCAATGAAAATGCTATTCGCCCGATGGGTCGTACCGCAACGGGAGTACGTGGCATCCGCCTTGATTCTGGGGACGACTTCTGTATAGGATTGATCGTTATCAATGATCCTGAACAGGAAAATGTGATGGTAGTAAGTGAAGAGGGATATGGTAAGCGTTCTTTTGTGGAGGATTATCGTATCACTAACCGTGGAGGTAAAGGTGTAAAGACCTTGACAATCACGGAGAAAACCGGTAAACTTGTTGCTATTAAGAATGTTACAGACAAGAATGACTTGATGATCATCAATAAGAGTGGTATCGTTATCCGTTTGGCTGTTGCTGACGTCCGCGTTATGGGTAGAGTTACCCAGGGTGTACGCTTAATCAATCTGGCAAAGAAGAACGATGTCATCGCTAGTGTCTGTAAGGTGATGAGCAGTGAACTGGAGGCTTCAGCGGAAGAAGAAAGTCGCGCATTATGGGCTAAGAAGAGTGAGGAAATTAAGCAGGACGGTATGGCAGATGTGGCTGCT
>DAIPMC010000092.1:0-9356 GCA_036768895.1 Prevotella sp.
TATCCGTTGGCGGAATTAATTTTCATCTAATATCACCGCTAACAGGAAAGCTCATTACCACAGTATTGGAAAGCATATTTCCATAGTACTGGAAGCCCATTTCCATAGCACTGGAAAGCCCCTTTCCATAGTACTGGAAAGCCCCTTTCCATAGTACTGGAAAGCTCATAACCAGAGTGCTGGTAATTTCGGATCATGTGGTAATATAAATGATAAACGGCATAAGTGGTTGAAAATTAAATATATATACGACTTCTTGCCCTGCCTTTTCCTTCATGCTTTAATTCCGCCAATCGGTTATCTTTATAAAATGGTAAAGGTTTGCGGGGGAAAGCATATTTCTTGAAATATAAGTTGGTTATGTGTTAGAATTTTTACAGTTGATCCTTAAAAAAGAAATATTTTTTTGTTTTTATTTCGAAATATGAGAATTATTTTTTATATTTGCCCTATGAGAACAAACATACTCAAGATCTAAGTAAACTATCAACAAAAATTAGAAAATGGCTAAAGTTGTTACATTAGGCGAGATTATGCTCCGCCTGTCACCGGAAGCTAATGACCGCTTTATTCAGACGGATACATTCCGTATTATCCCAGGTGGGGGTGAAGCAAATGTTTCGGTCAGTCTGGCAAATTATGGGCATGAGACCTATTTCGTGACGGAACTTCCGAAACATGAGATTGGGCAGATTGCAGTCAATGCGTTGCGTCGTTATGGAGTTCATACTGATTTCATCGTCCGCGGAGGAGATAGAGTCGGACTTTATTATGCCGAAACGGGAGCTTCTATGCGTCCTTCAAAAGTTATTTATGACCGTGCACATAGTGCTATAGCTGAGGCAGATCCATCCAATTTTGATTTTGATAAAATCATGGAAGGGGCACAATGGTTTCATTGGACAGGTATTACTCCTGCTATCAGTGACAAGGCAGCAAAATTGACACAGTTGGCTTGTGAAGCTGCAAAGCGTCACGGTGTGACTGTCTCTGTGGACCTTAATTTCCGTAAGAAGTTATGGACTTCTGAAAAGGCTATCTCTGTGATGCGTCCTTTGATGAAATACGTGGATGTATGCATCGGTAATGAAGAGGATGCTCAATTGTGTCTTGGCTTTAAGCCGGATGCTGATGTAGAAGCTGGAAAAACAGAAGCAAAAGGCTATTATCATATCTTTCAAGGTATGATGAAAGAATTTGGTTTCAAATATGTTGTTTCGACACTTCGTGAATCCATATCTGCCAGCCATAATGGGTGGAAGGCCCTGATTTATGATGGCAAGGAGTTTTATGAGAGTAAGCATTATGACATCATGCCGATCATTGATCGTGTAGGTGGTGGTGACTCTTTCGCCGGTGGTCTTATTCATGGTTTGCTAACAAAATCTAATCCACATGATGCCCTGGAGTTTGCTGTTGCTGCGTCAGCCTTAAAGCATACGATTCCAGGCGATTTCAACCTCGTAAGTGCAGAAGAAGTGGAAAGTCTGGCCGGGGGAAATGCCAGTGGTCGTGTGCAACGTTGATTAATCTTAAGTGATGGCTTTCCAACTTGGATAGCCGTCCTTTTATAAAAATAAAAGAAAGATAGGAAAGATATGTCAAGATTCAATAAAATACAAGTATTAACAGCTATGGGGAAGACGGGTATGGTTCCTGTATTTTTCAATAGTGATGTGGAAATCTGCAAACATGTGGTTAAAGCTTGTTATGATGGGGGAGTAAGGGTATTTGAATTTACTAACCGGGGAGATTTTGCCCATGAGATTTTTGAAGAATTGATAAAATGGGCCGCTTCTGAATGTCCGGAATTGATACTTGGTGCAGGTACTGTAATCGATGCACCTACGGCTGCGCTTTATATTCAACTTGGAGCTAACTTTATCGTTGGACCTAATTTGAATCCAGAGATTGCGCCGGTTTGTAATCGTCGTCTGGTTCCTTACACTCCGGGTTGTGGTTCAGTCACGGAGGTTTCAACCGCTCAGTCTCTAGGATGTGATGTGACTAAGGTCTTTCCAGCTGGTAATGTAGGCGGACCATCTTTCGTGAAAAATATTCTTGGTCCTCTTCGTTGGAGCAATATCATGGTGACAGGTGCTGTAGCACCAGATAAAGAAAATCTTACTGCATGGGTGAAAGCCGGCGTGTTCTGTGTAGGTATGGGATCAAAGCTTTTCCCTAAAGATGATATAGCCTCAGGAAACTGGAAGGCTATTGCTCAAAGGTGCGTTCAGGCTTTGGCATATATACAAGATGCCCGTTCTTGAACAAATTGTTGTGAATTTCTAATAAAACTTATTTATTTTCAGGGACAGGTCTTATGGGGCTTTGTCCCTGTGTTTTCTTATATTGAAGGATATTTATGAATTTATACGACTTATTATAAGAACCTTATTTTTTTTATTGGTTCTTGTATTTTCAGCATGTACTCCTTCTCATCAAAAGGAGGTAGATAAGCTGAATGATAAAGCATATTCTTTTCATTATAGGAATATTGACTCGACAAAAATATTCGCCCAAAAGGCATTGGCACTTTCTTCAAATTATGATGCAGGTCAGGCAGAAGCTCTTAATAATCTAGCCTTTGTTAGTTTGGTGAGAATGGACTACAAGCAGGCTTATCTGCTTCTTGATCATGCTATCTCTGCCAGTGATAATCAAATAGAATTGTTGGTTGCATATATCCAACAGATGCGGTTATGTCAACGTCAATCACAAAATAAAAATTTCTATGATTGTCAGGAACGGGCATTAAATTGTCTGCATCGTATAGATGAAAGTAGTACGGATTTATCTGATCGTGAACGCTTGAGAATGGTATATGCCCGTTCCGAATTCAATATCGTCAGTTCGACCTATTACTATTATACAGGACAAAATCATCTATTTATCAAAGCTCTGGAGCGTATTGACGCTAATGAATGCGAAGTTGATACGGCCCAATATTTAAAATATCTCTATAATATCGGAGAAGGCGGGGCTATAACTCATGGATCCTCAGAACAAATTGCCGAAACGGAATTTAACTATCTGATCCGTTGTTTTTATATTGCTACAGTTTTCCGAAGTCCATATTGGATAGCTAATTCTCTAGAGGCTATCAGTGAGCACATGCAGGATCCACGAATATATAAGTTTTTGATTAGAAATAATCAGGCGGCTATAGAACTGGTGAATACTGATAATATGCCTTATAGACTCTTGGCAGGAAATCTGGCACAGCGGTCATTGGAACTTTTTATCCGTTATGGAGATATTTATCAAATTGCCGGAGCTTATCGTACACTGGGACGAAATTATTGGGCTATTGGTGATTATCGTTCAGCTTTGATCTGTCTGAATCATGCTTTGCGTGATAAAAGGATATTTCAGGCACCGGATCTCGTGGCGTCTATCCGTGAACAATTGAGTCTGGCATATTCTGCAGTCAATGATAAGCAGGCTAGTGATTATAATCGGAATATCTATCTTGATTTGCAGGAGCAGACCAGGCAGGATCGGCTTATGGAGGCTAGGGCATCTGAACTGGATAAGAATGCTACCCAATTGAATGCGATGATTCTCGCTGTTGTCCTGATGATTATATTCTTTATAGCGCTTCTCTTTGTCTTTGACTGGATGCGGCGGAAAAGTGATAGAGGAAATTCTGCTGACAAACTGCTACAACCACTATGGCAATGGAAGAAGGAGACAGACTCGTATATCAATAATTTAAGTGATAAATATGATGAGATACAGGAAGAAACACGTATTACACAAATCCACATTCTCAAAAGTAAACAGAAAAATCTGGAACAACGAGCTAAAGTTCAATTGGTTATCAGTATTATTCCTTTTATTGATCGGATTATAAATGAGATACATAGACTTCAAGAAGGTAAGGATAATGCGGAGATACGAAAATTGCGTTATCAATATATCAGTGAACTTACAAATCAGATTAATCAGGATAATACTGTCCTTACACGTTGGATTCAACTCCGTCAAGGTCAGTTAAGTCTGCACATTGAGAGTTTTCCGGTTGAGGCTGTATTTGAAGTTGTCAGAAAGGGCAATATGGCTTTCTTGTTGCGCGGCATTACATTTAATGTGGAGAAGACCGATGCGATAGTGAAAGCAGATCGTACGCTCACTCTGTTTATGGTTAATACGATGGCAGATAATGCACGGAGATATGTTCAGAGAGGTGGAACTGTAACTATTTCGGCCTGTGAAGGTATTGATTATGTTGAAATCAGTGTTTCTGATACAGGAAGAGGCATGACTCCGGATCAGGTGGAACATATTTTTGATCATAAAGCCATCTTAGGTGATGAGCAGGCTGCCCCAAATGTGGAAAAGAGGCATAGTCATGGGTTTGGATTACTGAACTGTAAAGGAATTATTGAGAAATATAAGAAGACAAGTAGTCTATTTCGTGTTTGTAGTATTTCTGCTAAAAGTGAATTAGGGAAAGGTTCTCGTTTTTCATTCCGGTTACCTAAGGGGATATCACATTTGAGCATGTTATTATTTCCTGTCTTTATTTTCTTGTTTCTTCATACAGGAATGATTTCCGCAGCGAATAATTTTCATTCAAAAGGGAAGCAGGCTGTTCTCTCCTCCAAGTCTGTTTCTCATGATTCACCTCATAGATTGAGAACCTTATTATCCCATAAAGCCTCTCAATATGCTGACAGTGTGTATTTCTCTAATATTTATGGTCATTATCGTAAAGCCTTGGCTTTTGCAGATAGCACACGTTATTATTTAAATGCTGTTTATAAGCAGTTGGTTCCTCATGGCAAGGTGTTAATGAAGCCTATGGGAGGGGAGTTGGTTCCTCCTGAAATACTATGGTTTCGTGATAATCTGGATATTAACTATATTGTGATTCTTGATATGAGGAATGAAAGTGCCATAGCTTGTCTGGCTTTGCATGACTGGCCTCGATATACTTATAATAATACGGTATACACACAACTCTTTCGTGAGGTTTCTGCAGATCAGTCACTTGATGATTATGTACAGACCATGCAGAAATCTGAAAATTCCAAGACTGTGGCTATTGTCCTTCTTGTCTTATTACTCCTGTCTATCTTTCCAGCTTACTATTTTCTTTACTATCGCCATAGGGTATTTTATCGATTCTGTGTGGAACGCATTGAAGATATCAATCAGATTTTGCTTAGCAATCTTCCTGACCGGGAAAAGCTTCATGAGATTAATCAACTTTGGGATGAACGGGTAAAGAAAGGGATACAATTCCATTCTTTCGGATTCCATTCCAATGATGTCATAAATCAATTGGATCAACTGGTAGAACAGATATGCACAGCATTACGCAAGAGTATATCGGTGTATCATAACCATCAGTTGAATATTGAGTTGGCTCAGGATGAACTTTCCCGTGCCCATTATGAAGATGCCCGCTTGCATGTATCTAATGCAGTTTTGGATAATTGTCTTAGTACCCTTAAGCATGAAACTATGTATTATCCATCACGTATCAAACAACTTATTGATGGTTCAGACCGGAATCTTGAGGCCATTAGTGAACTGGCAGGTTATTATAAAGAACTTTATTCTCTTCTTTCAGCCCAAGCACTTAGACTGACCGTCGGACAGATCAGACTGGATCCTGATCTCTTAAATTATCTTCTGGAAATTCTTCAGAAGAAAAGTGGAGAGAAGAAAATCATACCGGAGGTTCGCGATAAGGGTGTATCCTATGTCGTTATTCGTATTCCTCTGAAAAAAATGAATCTTACTGAAGTTGAATGCCACCAACTTTTTACTCCGTTGACAAAAGATCTTGATTTTCTTCTTTGTAAACAGATAGTCAGAGAAGTAGGAAATCTCACGGACCTTAGGAGTTGCGGCATTGAAGCAATGCCAAATCCGGTAACTGCCGGAATAATTATTGAAATGGTTTTACCTAAAAAGATATGGATAAATTTAAAGTAATTATAGTAGAAGATGTGCCTTTGGAACTCAGAGGGACGGAGGGAATCTTTCATAATGATATCCCTGAAGCTCAAATTATAGGAACTGCTGATAGCGAACCTGTATATTGGAAACTGCTCAAACAGCAATTACCTGATCTTATACTGCTTGACCTTGGGCTAGGCGGCAGTACAACTGTCGGTGTAGAAATTTGCAGGCAAACTAAAGAAATGTACCCGAAAGTGAAGGTTCTTATATTTACCGGTGAGATACTCAATGAAAAATTATGGGTGGATGTTCTTGATGCGGGATGTGACGGAATCATTCTTAAGAGTGGAGAATTACTAACGCGTGATGATGTCGCTGCTTGTATGTCTGGTAAGAAGATGGTTTTTAATCAACCTATACTGGAAAAGATAGTAGATCGCTTTAAGAAAAGTGTTACTCATGAAATAACCCGGCAGGAAGCATTGGTGAATTATGAAATAGATGAATATGATGAACGCTTCCTGAGGCACTTGGCTTTAGGTTATACAAAAGAACAGATTACGAATCTTCGTGGAATGCCCTTTGGAGTAAAAAGCCTGGAAAAACGTCAAAATGAATTAGTCCAGAAACTTTTCCCTAATGGAAACGGAGGAGTCAATGTCAATGCGACTCGTCTTGTTGTGCGTGCACTTCAATTGAGAATTATAGATCTTGATGACTTACATCCTGATGAAGAATGAGTTATTGTCAAAAGTGAAACGTCCTAAACAATGGAAGAATATAATCGGAAGATTGATCTTTATTTTGATCATCATCCAGATGATACTTATTCTTTTGTCATGGCTTCTAACGGCAGCTGATCCGGATAGTTCTGTACGCTCTTTGCTAAGCAGTGAAGGGATCAGATGGTTTATAGGTAAGAATATAGAGAATCTTTGTCAGCCTCTGTTGGTATGGCTATTGCTTCTGGGTATCGCATGGGGGGTAGTAAAGGTCAGTGGCCTTTATCATTTTATTATTTCTGCTCGGGCTTTTCATTTAAAGCAAGTTGAATACAGGAAGCGTATAGCTTTCAAGTTTGTTCTTTTCGAATTTTCTCTCGTCCTTGTTGTCATGTTATTGCTTACAGTCATTCCTCATGCTGTTTTGCTGAATATTACTGGATGCCTTTATCCAGGGCCCTTTTTTTCCGGAATAATCCCTGTTATCAGTTTTTCATTTGTAGGAATGGGGATAACCTATGGTTGTGTTAGTGGAAGATTTTTGAATTTTTCGGATATATTTGATTGCATCACTGTTGGTATTTGCAAGGTTTCTCCTTTGATCATCATATATATCGTTGCCACTCAACTCTATTATTCTTTCTTATTTGTATTCTGATTTCTCTATATGTCAATCAGAGAGGGAATAAAAAAAGTGCATTGCAATAAGCAATACACTTTTTTAATTATATCAAGATAAGTTTAGACTGACCTTTTAAAACTTATTTGTTACCTTCCATTTGCTCCTTTAACTTAGCTAAAGCATCAATATCACCGAGGGTTGTACCTGCAGCCACATTATTGATTTGTGTAGCTTCAGCCTTTTTGGCATTATGCTTATGAGCAGTTGGTTTGTAATCATCCTTTACATTTTCGAATGTGCGAGAATGGGAGAGAATGATACGTTTTGTTTCCTTTACAAAGTCAAGGACCATGAAGTCAAGTTCATCACCTACTGCAGCTTTGGTTCCATCTTCCTTAACAAGATGTTTAGGTGTGGCAAAACCTTCACCACCTTCATTCAAAGTGATTACAGCACCCTTGTCCATGAGCTGAATAATCTTTCCTTTATGGATAGACTCTGGAGTATAGATGGTTTCGTAAGTATCCCATGGATTTTGTTCCAATTGCTTGTGGCCAAGACTCAAACGACGATTTTCTTTGTCAATATCCAGAACAATCACGTCAATGTCTGCACCGACTGTCGTGAATTCAGATGGGTGTTTGATTTTCTTTGTCCAAGAAAGATCACTGATATGAATCAAGCCATCAACACCTTCTTCAAGTTCAACGAAGATTCCGAAATTAGTAAAGTTACGAACTTTAGCAGTATGCTTACTTCCTACAGGATATTTGACCTCAATGGTTTCCCAAGGATCTTCGGTGAGTTGTTTAATACCCAGACTCATCTTACGTTCTTGACGATCAAGAGTCAGGATGACAGCTTCAACCTCGTCTCCAACTTTCAAGAATTCTTGAGCAGAACGAAGATGCTGGCTCCAAGACATTTCACTGACATGAATCAAGCCTTCTACACCTGGAGCAATCTCAACGAATGCACCATAATCAGCCATTACAACAACCTTGCCATTGACGTGATCGCCAACCTTCAAGTTTGGATCAAGGGCATCCCAAGGATGTGGAGTGAGTTGCTTCAAGCCAAGAGCTATACGCTTCTTTTCTTCATCAAAGTCAAGGATAACTACCTTGATCTTTTGGTCAAGGCTTACAATCTCATGAGGATCGCTGACACGACCCCAAGAGAGGTCCGTAATATGAATCAGCCCATCAACACCACCTAAATCGACGAAAGCACCATAAGATGTAATATTCTTGACAGTACCTTCCAGGATCTGGCCTTTTTCCAGATGAGAAATAATTTCTTTACGTTGAGCTTCTAGTTCTGCCTCAATCAATGCCTTGTGTGAAACCACAACATTGCGGTATTCCTGATTGATTTTGAGGATCTTGAATTCCATTGTTTTGCCTACGAAAACATCATAGTCACGTATAGGATGAACGTCAATCTGGCTACCGGGAAGGAATGCTTCAATACCAAAGATATCAACGATCATACCACCCTTGGTACGACTTTCGATATAACCTTGGATAACTTCTTCCTTCTCACAGGCTTCGTTGATCTTATCCCAGCTTCTTGCCAAACGAGCTTTCTTATGAGAGAGTACAAGCTGACCCTTTTTGTCTTCTTGGTTCTCAACGTAAACCTCTACCTTATCGCCTACTTTTAACTCTGGATTGTAACGAAATTCAGAAGCAGGGATAATACCATCACTTTTGTAGCCAATATTTACTACGACTTCTTTTTTGTCCAAAGCGATGACGGTACCTTCTACTACTTGATGCTCCTGAATTTTATTAAGGGTGTCATTGTAAGCCTCTTCGAGGTCTTGCTTGTTGGTTTTCGCACTGGAGCCATTCTCGAACTCGTCCCAATCGAACTCTGCCAATGGTTGTACGTTCTTTAAATCTGACATAAAAAATTAAAAAATTAAAAATGAATAAAGTTAGACTTTATGTTTATATGTGAACACTCTTCGTTCACATCGCGTGCAAAGGTACATAAAAAAGGTAAGATAAATACTGAGTCATAGACACTTATCTTACCTTTTAAACATTTTTAACCAACTTCCTTATAAATCTGATTTTTAAGGAATGTTT
>DAIPMC010000093.1:0-9210 GCA_036768895.1 Prevotella sp.
AAAAAAGCTAATACCTATTGAGATAAGCGTTTCCCTTTGTGAAAAGGGGAACGCTTCAATTTTTTATATTCATAGTATCCTATAACATGGATTCTTGACTTTCTGGTTGGCATAATAAAAGGGCGAAAGAAGAATTTCAAACGCCCTCGTATCTGCTGAATGTATTTTTAATTGATTTGTTGGAAAATCTCTTTTTAGGTTTAAAACAATATCAGAGATTATTTGATGCCCCTTTCGTTTAATGCTTTGGAGTATCTTGCAGCATTTTCCATGTGTTCTGTATATGTTCGGGCAAAATTGTGTGTACCGCTGAAGTCTTCTTTCGCGCACATATATAGATAATTGTGATGTACATAGTTAAGCACTGCGTCTATTCCTGTTACCGAAGGAATGCAAATTGGTCCAGGCGGAAGTCCTGGATTCTTGTACGTGTTATAAGGACTATGGATATAGAGGAGATTATTATAGATACGCTTCAGATCAAATCTTTTCCATGCAAACTTGATGGTTGGATCTGATTGCAACGGCATTCCTTCTGGATATTTCGCACTCCGTAACATTAGTCTATTATAGTATAAACCTGCAATCATAGGTTTTTCTCCATCATTGTTGGTTTCAGAATCTACAATACTGGCAAGTGTCATTACTTGGATAGGGGTCAGGCCCATTGCTTCAGCTTTCTTTGTGCGTTCAAAGTTCCAGAACTTTTTACTTTCTTTCTGCATTCTGTTCAGAAACTTGGGTATACTTATGTCCCAGTAGATGTCATAAGTATTTGGTATGAATATGCAGGCAATTGTTGTCGTATCATAGCCGTAGCGCCGGCATACCTGTTCATTGGTCAGAGAATCATATAGTTGCTCTTCGTCTATCATTAATTTCTCACTTACATCATGTGACAAGTCACCAATGGTTCTTACTGCTGAAGGAATAGTTAAATCCACGGGTGTTTGCTGTCCGTTTCTTAAATGACGGAAAAGAGTCAGGGCTCCTTCGCCTTTGCTTATGGCATAACGTCCAGTACGGATATGTTTGGCATAATCGAAATGACGTGCTAGTGTACGAAATGCAAAGAAACTGTGGGTATTGGCAATTGGCTTGAGTTTATTGTATACAGAGTCAATACTATCGTCTTTATCAATATAAAGATACGATGTTTCTGATTTTACAGAAAAAGAAGAGAAGAAATAGTAATAGACTATTCCAAAAATCACTACTAAACAAGTTGCAATAGCGATGAGATACTTCTTGCAGGTCTGATGTTTCATTTTTTTTTCATCTTTAAAAATCGGTGCAAAGATAGCAATAAATTAAGTAACTCGAATGAAGATTTGTCATTTATTTTTATACCTTTGCACAAAAATATGGCGTATGAAAAACGAGTGTTGCAGTTTCCCGGATCGAGACAATGATTCTAATGTTCATTCCTATGATACTTATGTCTTTGATTTGGACGGAACCTTACTGAATACACTTCAAGATCTGGCCGCTAGTTGTAATTTCGCCCTTCATTCTGCCGGAATGCCTGAGCGAACATTAGAGGAAGTACGTTGGTTTGTTGGAAATGGGGTGAAGAAACTAATGGAACGTGCAATTCCTGATGGTCTGGATAATCCGGAATTTGACTCCACTTATCAGATTTTTCGTAACTATTACCTTCATCATAGCATAGATAACACAAAACCTTATCCGGGGATACCCGAGATGCTGGAACGACTGATTGATAAAGGAAAGAATGTAGCTGTTGTAAGTAATAAGTTTTATCTGGCTACACAGGAACTTTGCCGGCATTTTTTCCCAGAGGTAAAAGTTGCAATAGGGGAACGAGAAAATATCCATAAGAAGCCTGCACCTGATACCGTTCTTGAGGCTTTAAGACAACTCGGAACTGATCGCTCACATACTGTCTATGTAGGTGATAGCGATGTTGATATTATGACTGCTCGTAATTGTAATATCCCTTGTATAAGTGTACTTTGGGGATTTCGTACTCGGAAATTCCTTTTGGAACATGGAGCTACAACCTTAGTCGAGTCACCAAGGGAAATCTTCTAAAATAATTGCATAACTAAACCCTCTCTGGCAAAAAAAAATCTTTTGCAGAGAATTTCGTGCATTGAAAGATGGCTTAATCTTAGAGTGAATGTAACTCTATATAGTCTTGAACAGCTATCTTATAGGTATCAGAAATTGGAATATATGTTTCATTGAATCTGATCCTGAACCGGTCAATCATGGGGATAAGAGGCATGTGTACAATATAAGAACGATGTACGCGCATGAATTCAGGACGAGGAAGGAAATCATCCAACCTTTTCATGTTCATCAGGCATACGATTGGTTTACGGTTGTCTTTTAGAAAGAATTTTACATAATCTTTCTGTCCCATGATGTAAAGGATATCGTCAAATTTTATCTGTACAGTTTTGTATTCACTGTTGATAAAAAAGAAGCGGTCCTTTTCAATTAATCCTTTTTTCTTTTGATTTTCCATATCTATAAATCTATATGTTTTGTAAGATAGAGAAAGAGAAATATTTCTTTTCCTCTAGATTTATTAATACTATTTTCTATTTTGACGAACTGTACCTATGAAAGTTTATTTTATAATTTCAATATTAACATTTGTTCGTTTTCCTACTTTTTATCAAAATGATATAATCTCGCAAGGTATTTTCCCAGAATATCAAATTCAATATTGACAATACTGCCGATTTCTACGTTGCAAAAATTTGTATGGTCTTGTGTATAGGGTATGATAGCAACCGTAAAAGTATCATCTGTGGGTTGGCATACCGTCAGTGATACCCCGTTGACACATACAGATCCTTTATCAACAGTAAGGTAGCCCTTCTTAGCCATCTCTTTGTCCAAAGGATACTGAAAAGTGTAATAGGTAGAACCATCCGCATCTTTCATGTCAATACAGCGTGCAGTTTCATCCACGTGGCCTTGAACGATATGACCATCAAGTCGGTTATTCATAAGCATGGACCTTTCCACGTTTACCTTATCACCAACCTTCAACAGTCCTAGGTTAGAACGGTCAAGGGTTTCTTTCATTGCGGTTACTGTATAAGTGTCGCCTTGAGTCTTGACTACTGTAAGGCATACACCATTGTGACTGATACTCTGATCTATTTTCAGTTCATTTACAAAAGGGCATGTTAATGTAAAATCTATATTCCCCTTTATCTTCTTTATGGCTGTTACGGTTGCCATTCCTTCTACTATTCCACTAAACATATTTGTCTTGATAATTATGCTTTCAGATAAAATAAAAAAAGGAATCATATTGACTCCTCTTTCTTATAGAAAAGGGGCCGCTCGACGATGTGATGAAAACTCCGAGTTTTAACATTTGAGTGTATCTTTAGTTTTTGTAATCCACCGGATTCCGAAGAATTTCCTCGCGTGAGCGAATGCTATGGCCCGCCATTGACTAAAGAACGACCCGGTTTTCGTATTAATTTGATGAGTATCCCAATCGAATCGATACGGTCCCTAATATTTTTGTTCTTCTTTTTACAAAATTACTCATTCTGTTTTAATTCTCCAAATATTCTATCGAATATTTTTTTTAATTGTATAGGATCATCTATAATATTTCGGAGGATTCTTAATTTTTCTTCATTCGGACTTCCTGAGATCCATAAGTGTATATAGCCATTGCGGGAATATTTCTCGTTCATGTGTCTCTGGAAATTTATCCATTGTTCCTTCTCATTTTTATTGGGATTATTTTCCAGTCCGAATTCAATAGCTCGGCGAAAAACGATTTCAGGCTCAAGATCACGGTCTGCTTCTGCGATGATTTTTCCATATAGGCTTCTTGGACATCGACTCATGGAGGCTCTGTGATCTTCGATAGCTTCTTTCATCACTCTTATTTGTTCAGGAGAGAACCATCTTCTCAGCCGTGCGTCGCTTGCAAGAATTTTCCCTCCTGTGACGTGATGGATAGCCCGTGGGCCGCTCATTCCAAGATCGTGGTAGGCAGCTATTGTATAAACCATATCAATGTTAGTACCCGTTGTTCTCGATAAGACAAGACTATTCTGAATCACACGGGTTACATGGTCCAAGCCATGACTTTTTCCGAACTCATTGTATCGTGGAAGTATCTGTGTTTCAATGAATTCCATAAGATCTAAACTGACTTGTTGTTGCATCATGTTATTGGACATTTATTCGAGGGTGGTTTGTGGTATGGAGTGTGTCGTAATCGGGCAGAATATGGGGATGGGATAATCTGCCTGTTCAGATGAGGATAGCACTGATAGCTGTGATTAGTCCGAAAAGGAAAATATTTCGGGCATTCATTCCAAGGATTTTATTCAGTTCTTTACCATGATTGATTTTCTTCATCATCAGGTAAGTATAGCAGTGTAACGTGCCATAAAGGATAAGAAGAGCTACAGAAAAAACAATTTTCCATTCAGAAGAAGGATACCATAATGTATGGTTTACCAAGATGCAGATCATTATCAGTATAGCCAATAATCCTTCCAGTAAGTAAAGTCTTTCGGCATTTCTTTCTCCGATTCTGACTACAAGTGTCTTTTTCCCATCTTTTTGATCATTGTCACGGTCACGATAGTTGTTAACGATGAGAAGGGTATCAATAACAAGGCCGCAAGCGATAGAGGCAAATAAAACCTCAACGGTTATCCGGCGTGTAGTTGCAGGAATTTCCAGATAGTAAGTCAGGCATACTGGAATGATTCCGAAAAACACAAGAACCAGAATATCTCCAAGTCCCAGATAGGATAGTCTGGTAGTATAGAGGAAACAGAAAAGAACACATAAGACACCAATAGCTATCATCCAGAATCCTCCGTAGATGATAAGAGGAAGTCCTATCATACAGGCCAGAACCGTAGTGATGATAATACCTGTTTTCATTCGTGGAAAGGTAATCCACCCTTCTGTACATGCTCTTTTCGGACCAAGACGAGTGGATCTGCAATCATTTCCTTTCAAGCCGTCGAAATAGTCATTAATAAAGTTGGCATCTATTTGCATGACGAATGCAAATAAAAAGCATAGGATTGCTGGAATTATCAGGATATGTCCTGCAACTGTATCTTTCAATGCAAAGGCAGTACCTATCATTACAGGTACAGCTGCCCCTGAAAGTGTTTTTGGCCTTGCGGCTAAAAACCAGGCTTTTCTGGAATTTGTCTTAATGTCTATTTCATTCATATTGCTATGTCTTTATGGGATTTCAGAAGTCCCAAAATCATATTCCCTGACAGTTTAGCTCCCTCTGGCATCATCAATTGAAGAAATTCCAACTGACACCGAAACGGAAAACGGTTGGATTCAGAGGATAGTGTGGGGTATAGAAATATTCCTTATTGCCGCTTTTTCCATTAAAATGACTGTACATGACAAAGAATCGGGTATGCTTTAGGTGGAAATTGATATAAGCATTGATCATAGGATAATTGCCGATTTTTGTCCTCTGGTTGTTTTGACTGTCCTGTACGGTAAATACTCCCATACCGGGACTGTAATCAGGGGCATAGTAGGAGGTAAAATATCTCGTATCAACTCCCAAATCTGTATCAAGTACTCGGGCAATCTTGAAACGAAGGTAAAAGTTGGTGTATATATTCAAGGTCGGCACGGGTAGTACATTGTCATCTGATGACTTTTGGAAAGTGAATACATTGTCCCAATGAAAAATCTGATATTGGAAATTCTGGAGAAGTTGGATTGTAAGGAGACTCATATTTCCACCTTTTTGCTTTACGCTTACGGCATTTCCTGTACGGCTATAGTCATCACCTGTATGGACAATATTGTAATCCTGCAAAAAGTAGGTGTAATTCTGCAGATTGTCGTATGCAATCTGAATTTCAGTCTTGGTTTTGCGTATCGTGAAGTCACCCATTATCCGGCTATGTATGATTTTATCGAGATCTGTATTGTCCCACCAGAAATGACGAGAGTGGTAATGGCGGTAATAAAAGGTGGGATTTGTGCGATGTAGAAAAGCATTAGCTGCCAACTGCACCGTGTCTCCCCATAGTTTGAAGTTTAAGTCTGCATTTCCGTCTAAAAGAAGGTCCTTGGCATCTTTGCCAACGACACCTAATTCTGCTGTTACATTATAATGCAACAGACTTCCCTGAGTTTTACTTAACTGTCCGCCGATGCTTAATGTATGTTCATTATAAGTATTCCTGCCGGTCCCGATAGAATCGGGAAGTTGGAAATGTCTTAAATCATAACTGGCAAATGCCTTTAAGCCAGCCTTTGCATATTTGTTGAATCCTTCAAGCAGGGCAATGGCGAAAGTGTTCTTAAGTTCAAAGTGACGTGTGACATCATCTATGGAATCTCCTACATTGTATTTTTCGTTGGCAGGATAGTCGTTGAGATAGTATTTGTCAGGCGTTTTGTAGGCCTGGTAGATACGGCGGTAGTTGTCAAATTTTATGGTATGTATAAAACTTGTTACCGGCACATATACTTTCTTGGTCCATGAAGTGTCTTCTGAGATTTTCTTTTCTTTAGCCAGAAGACTGTCTGCAGCATTTTTTCCATTGATGGATATCCGTTTTTTCAGATTCTCTTTATTCTGAGATTCTGCTGGTTCATCTCCGGCGATTTTGGCATCATTCGGTCTACCATTCGTCAGTTGTTCTTTATCTTTTTCATAAGTTTTTTTATCAAAGCGTCGGTCTTCTTTTTTAGCCTTTGCCCGTTCTTTTTCCTCACCTTTTGCAGCATCATTTTCTTTCTTTGAAGCGATGGCAAATTTCTTCGCCTTTATTTCTTCAGCTGTCATCGGGACTTTTTTGCTGAATCCTAAACTATAACGATGAGTGAAAAAAATATGTTGGTTATCATTCCTGTTCCAGTTCTGTTCCAATACTGTCGGGATTTCATTGGTTTGATAATTATCATTAAAGGTTTCCGGATGGGTAATATAGTTATCGTTCGTTATTCCTCCATTTTCTGCAACTTTCTCATGATTAAAAGAAATGAGCAGATGAGCCTGATACTGGTCTCCGATATAAGAGGCCCATGTGGTGTAGCCAAAATGTGATGTGCTTTGAGAGTTGTAATATCCTCTTCCATATTTGTAGTCAAAGCGGAAGCCTACACCTAATTTTTTTCCTGCATTTACTGCAAAAAAAGCTTTGAAATCATCTTCTCCGTTTGTACGATTGCCACATTCGTTAAGGGTAACATTGGTGATAGGTGAGTAGGTGTTTGTAAATAGTTGTACGCCAACAGGTCTGACAAAAAAATCATAAGGCTGAGTGAATATAAATTGAGAAGGTTCCGGACGGTCTATGAAAATACGCGCTATACGTGGTGAACCTAAGTTGCCCAGGGTATTGTATTCCCCTCTTAATCCTGTAGTGAATGTGGAATTCATATACATATAGGACAGCGTATCAACTTTTGCCGGTGTACGATCTCCGAAACGTTCATCTACGGTCCAGGCATAGATACCTCTCGGAATCTCTTTCTCGCTTCCTAAGGAATCTGTTCGATTGCGGTTGCGCTTGTTGATATTATTGATATCTCCGTTTGCATTGATTCCCTGAATGGAGTTCTCATTAGGATTAATTTGTGCTGAGATTGGTATTACAGTACAAATTAAGAATAGCATCAAAAGGATATTTCTCATTTATGAAAGAGTCGAAGTAAGGCTTCTATAAATTTGATTACTACAGATGATAGCATTAAAATAATGCTGAATGTCTTGTGCTCGCTGAAGAGGTAAAAACAAACTCCAACTACCGCAAGGATCATGAATATGATGTTCAGGATATTTCGAAATTTGAACAGTGGGGTTCGCTTTTCCCGGATAGGTTTCAGACGTTGTTGATGTTTGAATTTATTCAATTCTTGATTTGTATTATCCATTTTTGAATTTATTGTCTTTGATATGACCGGTTATTCCTTTTTTTGTTTTTGAAACAAGTTGACGATTTGCTTGAAGATCTCATCTTTTCGATCTATGGTCCCCTTGCGGAACTTTCCGTATATTTTGGTTAAATCATTCTTTTTCTTTGTCAGAGCATATTTATCCGAAATAATTTCCTCTGCCGGTGAGTTGAAGCCTCCTGCACGTCCTTCTTCATAAACATAACTGATACGGCTGATAGTTACTTTCAAGTGATTGTCACTGCATTGAGCAATAATCGTATATAAGAATTTTGTTCGGTCAAGTGAAAGAAACGAACTTTTGAAAGTCATCCATTCTTTGACTACTGCTGCTATAATGCCTCTGTTTGTGCTTACCAATGCTATACGACTGTCCTTCAGTTCATCCTTGCCCTTTGTCAACTGGTCTAGATATTGATAGAGTGAGTCGTATACCTCTTTCTTGCTATGGCCGGGGATTTCCTTGTCCAGAGTGAAGATGATTTTTCCATTCTTGTCTGTAGGAACGGCTCCTTCAAGGTACTTCGGGTCTTCTTTTAATTTGATGGGCTGTTGAGGTCTTTTCTTTGGCTTACCATTAACTTCTGTATTGGCCCCTGTTGTTTCATCAGGGGTGTTCTGCTGGTCCGGAATAGCCCAATCGGCATTGTTCTTGGTATCCTGTGTTCTTATGGTATCTTTCTGAAAGTGAGTTTCAGTTCTTTCTTGCAACGGTTCACACCTTTTAACAGGTCTGCCTTCCATGAACAGGGGGAGGCATAGCATAATGATTGTGAATGCTTGCTTCATAATTTTAATATTTGTTGTTTTTAAATTACAAAAGTAACAAAATATATTCGATTCCTGTTTGATTAAGTAATATTTAACTTTTGTGATATTTGCTTCTTTTTTCTTTTTGATTTCCTATATCCGTAGAAGAGGCATTGCCGTGAAAATACAGTCTGATATTTGATACCATATTCTTTCTTTTGTTTGATGTCTTCAGTACTGAAAAAGTTTAATGAGCGGTGTATATGTTAAATATTTGTAATGGGAAATCATTTTTATTATTAATTCTTTCAGATATTTGGTTTATTATGTAGACTTATCTACATTTGTGCTATAAAACTTGTCTGGTGGTATATAGTAAAGAACAATAAATAATAAGAAGATGGAAGAAAAAGAATTAACTGAAAAAGAAAGTTTAGAGTTGATTACTCAGATGATTCAATCGACAAGAGAAAACCTTGAAGTAGGGAGAGGAAACAAATTCTTGACGTATGGATACTTTACAGCAGCATTGGGAATTGTAATCTTTCT
>DAIPMC010000094.1:0-8879 GCA_036768895.1 Prevotella sp.
ACGCTTTCTTTCTATCCATGCCGAATCGATAGACACAAGAGAAGAAGCCATACTGATTTAATTGCTCAAAAGTTACTAAAGATAAGTCAGGGGTAATCTATAATAAAAGTAGTACTTCTCAATTCATTTTTAAACTAAATTCTACAAAAATGATGCTTGAAATCACAAAAGCACATAAGAATATTGTAACTTTGCAGAAGTATCACCTTTAGCATTCACCCTCTATGACAAAAAACCAAAAAGATTTTTCAATTTATACAATTATGTTACTAGTCTTTGGACTTCTAATATTCATTGGATTGAAAAGTGGTACCTATTTACATCCGTCAAATAATATTTTAGGACCAAGCACCTCACCTTTCGTGACATTTGTTTATACGATAAGGGAGAATCTGGGTACATCTATAATGGTATTACTCATTCAGATTATCATCATTCTTTTTGTATGCAGGTTATTTTCTTTTCTTTTCAATAAAATCGGACAGCCAGGCGTTATAGGAGAAATAGTGGCCGGTATTATTCTCGGACCATCCTTCTTAGGTCATTTTTTTCCAAACACATTTCATCTCATCTTCGCAAAAGATTCCCTTATAAACATTCAATTAATCAGTCAGATAGGACTCATATTGTTTATGTTTGTCATTGGGCTTGAAGTTGATTTCAGAGTCTTGAAGAATAAGATCAATGAGACACTCGTCATTAGTCATGCCGGAATCTTAGCACCTTTTCTTCTAGGCATTATTGCTTCACTCTTTGTATATAAGGAATATGCCTATGCTAATACAAGATTTATACCTTTTGCATTATTCATCGGGATATCCATGAGTATTACAGCTTTCCCTGTCCTGGCCAGAATCATACAGGAAAGAGGACTTACTTATACCCCATTGGGAGTATTGACAATAGCCTCAGCAGCTAACGATGATGTAACGGCATGGTGCCTACTAGCCATAGTAATAGCTATAGCAAAAGCGGGAACATTCATCAGTTCTTTATTTGCTGTAGCCTGTACTATATTATACATTCTTTTCATGTTTTTCATCATCCGTCCATTTTTAAAGAAGATCGGAGCCTATTATATTCATAAAGAAAATATCAACAAAAATTTCATCAGTCTTACCTTTTTAACACTGATTTTATCTGCAACATTTACTCAACTTATTGGTATCCATGCCCTATTTGGTGCCTTCATCGCAGGAGTCGTAATGCCATCTGACCAACATTTCAGACATGCTATGATGAACAAAATCGAGGATGTCACCTTGGCTTTTTTCTTACCACTGTTTTTTGCATATACAGGTTTAAACACCAATGTACTCCTCATCAACAGTTGGCACATGGTACTTACCTGTATTGTCTTCATTGCACTAGCCGTCTTGGGGAAATTCGGAGGATGTGCTATTTCCGCAAGACTTGTAGGAGAATCCTGGCATGACAGTCTTACCATAGGAATACTCATGAACACAAGAGGGCTCATGGAACTAGTCGCTTTAAATATCGGATATGAAATGGGAATTCTCTCACAGTCTATCTTCGCGATTTTAGTCATCATGGCTCTTGTCACCACCTTCATGACGACTCCTACACTACGTTTGATTACTAAATTGTTCTCCCAAGCCAAACCAACCAGCCATAATAAATCAGAAAAGATCTTGTTATGCTTTGGGGATCCACAAAACAGCCTCAACTTTCTTTCAATCATTCAATTTATTTTCGGTAAAGACCTTCCTAAAAAAGAACTTATTGCCTCTCATTTTACCCATAGTGCTTGTCTTAACACGATGAGTTCAGAACATTATTTTCAAGAGAATTTCAATCCCATTATTACAGAATCAGAAAGAAGACATATTCAAATAACAAAATATTACAAACTAACCGAGAACATTGCAAATGAGATTGTCAATACAACTCAAAAAGAGAACATTGACTATTTATTTATCGGGGCTACATCCAGAAGGAACAGAAATCAGAAAAAAAATTATATTAAGAAGACCAGTTTATTACGCTCATTCCTCAAGAACATAAAAGAGAAATCATTAACCTTATCCGGTATTACTATTACAAACAAAACGCAGGAAATTTTAAACAGAGTTGATTGTATGGTCTTTATACTGATGGATACATACAAGATAGATTTTATTTTAAATGTATCTATTATTATAGATAGAGATGAAGACATACAACTCCTAATGTGCATTAAGAATATTCTTCCATTTGTCAAGTCCCTACGTATCTATCTTTCAGAATCTGTTAACAATTATAAGAAAGATAATAGAATTAATCAGATTCTTCTGGATAATCCTCAGAAAGTGGGTCTCCATCAATACCGCGAATTAATTGAATTGAATTTAGGTAAATATAATAAGCATCTGATTATTGCGCCTTATGTAATATTTGATACTATCTTAAAGTTACAAAAGAAAATACAACAACAACCGACATATCTGTTCGTTCAGTATAGAAAAGAGAATAAACAAGCACAGGATTCAGACCAAGTTATCCAAGAACCAGAGAGAGAACCTTAATCCAAAGGCATCAGCAATTTGAATGAACGTCGAAAGTTGCATATCACAGTTGCCTCGCTCTATAGTGGATATATATTCCCGTTTCTTTCCGATACGATCAGCGAGTTGCTGCGTAAGTCTCTGACGCTTACGTTCCTCATTAAGTAATTCGGCATCTTTATGAACGCGGAATTGATAGCAAAGGTTTTGCGGTGATCCGTTATAAAGGGGACCAGGCTCTATTTCAGTTAAACACCCTACAAATGAAGCACAAGATGGGGGCCAATCAATCGTCCCGTTGCCGACTTCCTTCCTACCATCAGCATCAAAGCCAAGGACTTCGCAGCCGAAAACAGGGCACAGACCGTTTTAGGATGAACTAAAACAAGAAAAAGGCACTTTCCTAGACACGGAGAGAGAAGTGCTATAACAAAAATAGCTTATCCGTCTGCCAGGAAAGTACCTTGTTTTTACTCAGAGATGATCTTATCTAGTTTTTGTTGGAAATGATCATCACTTGGGCGGAAGGCATCTGCCTGTCTGATCGTTCCATCAGGACCAATAATGATGAAACGAGGTATACCCACAATTCCCCACTGCTCAGTGATGGCCTTGTTCTCCTCTTTATCGCAGTTGAACTGCAACCACTGAGGTTTATCACGATCCAGTTTGTTTTTCCATGCTGTATAATTGGCATCAAGGCTGATACTGATAAAACGTATCTTTGGGTTATCCTTGTAATGTGCCACCCACTTCTTTATGAATGGGATCTCAGCACAACAAGGTCCACACCATGTAGCCCAAACATCTATGTATGTAAACTTGCCATTCAGCAATGAAGACAGTTGCACTGACTTGCCATCAGGTGTATTAAGAGTGATGTCTGGGGCAGCTTTGCCTGACTTTGTCAGTTTGCTTGACTCTTGTTTTGATTTGAACTGTTGAATCAGACTCTTTACCTTGATCGAATCCTTGCCGGCAAACTTCAGGTAATCACGTATGAAAGCCTCTTGATCACCACCAACACCATTTCCGAACAAGAAATACTTCTGACCAATCATATTTACCATTAATGTGCGCAATTCAGGTAAAGTTACGATCTTATCTACCAAAGCCATTTCCTCACGACAGTAAGCCTCATTATTTCCTTCTAAGGAGCTTGCACCATATTATTGATAGCAGTCAGTGACAAGTTGGTCTGGTAGTTGATAGGGTCGTTTACATCTATGCCGGCTATGGCCTGCTTAAATTCTTCATTATCCTGATATTTTGCCCCATTTTCGCATGCATCCATGATCAGGCGTATCTTAGTCCACTTATAGTTGCCTTCAGACAATCTGGCGTAATAATCTCTAACCTTATTATCTTTAATTGTAGGTAGGAGCGCTTTTACCTTAGCATATTCCGTCTCCAAAAGAGCACGATAAGTTGCATTCGGCTTGCTTTCAGAAGGATCGGGAGACCAATACTTCATGCTATCAAACGATCTGGTGATTTGATTAACCAAATAGTTGATCTTGACGTCAGCGCCACTGAACTTTACGTCATATTCAGCACCTTTTTTTTCGATAGCCATTTTCACGGTCTTTCCCTTAACCAGATGTGCGCCGAAATAACCATTCGCACCTAAATCAATACCTACATCTGCCGTCGGGCCTTGAAAATTCATGTCGAATGTGAAAGATCCATCCTTCTGGATTTTCAGATCATTCATTTTCGCATTTAAAGCATAGCCATCAGGTGAGTAGTTGACGCCTGGTTCATCAACCGTAAAACCTTTGATTACTCCCTTAAGCAACTGAGCATTACTCATTAATGGCATAGCCAGTAGCATAGCTCCCAAGGTAAGAGCCCTAATCTTTCTTTTGTCTCTCATTCAATCTTAATTTTTAACGATAATTCTTTCACTTTAAAAGCTAATACGCAGAGAATGAAGGATTATGTAATAAAAATACGCTTTTTTTCGTTTTTCTTTTGATTTGAATGGAAAAAGATGTAATTTTGTACAGGATAGAAAATAGAGATGAATATTACCCAAAAGTATTCGATGACTTTAAGCATAAGAATCTAGATAGTCTGTATCGCGAAGCGTGGCCTTCGCTCATGTCGTATGCCATTAGAATACTTGGCGATAAATATGCTATGATGGCCGAAGATTGTGTTCAGGAATCTATACTTACAGTATATCATTCCTTACCTACTCTTGTCTCCCCCTCTCAACTGAAAGCTTTTCTTTTCACTTGTCTTCATAACAAATGTGTTTCTGTATTACGAAAAGGTAATACTCAGAATAAATATCTTAATCAGTTAGAAACAATAGAACCTGAGGTCTCAACAGCGATCATTAAGCAGGAAACAATCGACATGTTACTCGATGCGATTAGCAGATTACCTGATAAATACAGGCAGATCTTTGAACTGAATTTTCAACAAGGTCTGAAAAATGCTGAGGCAGCTGCTATGCTTGATACATCAATAGACAATTTCAACAAAAGGAAATCTAAGATGATATCTCTACTGCGCAATAGATTGGTGGCCTTGAATTAATGCAGATTCTTGTTTTTGTGCTTTTCCGTATAGATGTTTTTATATAACAACAGGTTATTAATCAACATTTTGTTTGTCATCGTAATTCTAACAAACATTAGTATTCATGTCCGGTAGTTATACTCGGGCCATCTATGATTTCCGGATTATCAGTACCCGAACGTATATCACCATAAACCCTCTGAATATCAGACATCCCGATATTGATATCTCTGTTGACGGGACGGTCTTTATCCACCAAACTATGAGAGAACAACCATTCGTAGGTCTTTTTGAGATAGAAAATACGGGCCGGTGTACCGTGATTGCCGCCTTCTAGCCACTCATAACGCAAACGACTGTCATTATGAGAGTTCTGCAACTTCTCAACTACCTCTTTAGACTGTCTGATGGGGACTGCCCTATCGGCTGTACCATGAATTATCCAGAAGGGCAGCTTACCTAATCCACTTACATCTTTTAGTGATGTGCCACCACATAGGGCAATACCTGCAGCTATCCTGTCAGGATAAGTGCCACAGACATCCATTGTGCCAAAGCCGCCAAGGCTCATACCCAACACATATACGCGAGTGCTGTCACACTGATAATTAGACTTTACCCAATCCAAGACCTGCATTACTTTTTTAGGATTCCATGCCCCACCGGGATTCTGGGGGACAATAGTTATAGCTTCTATATCCCGCCCTCTCACGATGGCATCAAGCGGCCCATAGCGACGCACTCTATTAAGATTGTGTCCACAAAGGCTGGCACCATGCAGAAATATTATTACCGGAGTTCTTTCGAGTGAATAAAAATAATCTTGTGGCGTGTATACCCAGAAATTATATCCTCCGGGTATCTGTCCTTTAACGGGTCGAAGGAAATCGTATGCTGAAGAACTGAGCGAAACAACAGTCAGCAGAAGTAATAATATTGTTTTTTTCATTTACACAGATATATTTATGTAGCAAAGATAGTGATAAATAAAATATCTCGCAATAGGACTAAAATCAAAAATGGCAAGACTGACTCAATAATAAGTTATCGTAATCTTAATTGAGATATATTAATATACTCCGTTTTATCCAATAATGGCACCGTGGTGTAATATAATTTCCTTTTCTCTTTTCACAGATTAGTCTAGCTCCCTAAAAATAACTATATTTGTATTTCAGATGAATCAACCAAATAAAATCCTATAGATATACCCGATTATCAAACCGTAATGCCGGACACATAATTAATGATCATTTTCCTGACGTCAGGAAAATGATCTCCATGTCCTAAATCGCTGTTAATATAGGATTATATATCAACCGGTTGCGAACATAATATGAACGGCATTGCTCCGGAAAAACAGGAAATTCCATCCTTCAATATCAAATGAACCAATATGTCTACCTTAAAAATTATTTCTAGTGTCTACGAAAAGGGGCTAGTACAACTTTTATTGCACAAGTCAGAATAATTGCTTATATTTGCATATTATTCATTAGAAAAAGTGTTGTATCATCCTATTTATTCGTTAGAAAAAGTGTTGATAGCGGTAGAATATTCATCAGGAATAGTGCATTAACAAGTTATTTAAACAGCAAGAAATGAAAAGAGACATATACAAAAAACTTGTAGAATGGAAGAACAGCGACAACAGAAAGCCACTGATTCTCAATGGTGCCAGACAGGTAGGAAAAACTTATATCCTTCGTGAGTTTGCACAGAAAGAATATGAGAAATATGCTTACTTTAGTCTGGATCGAGACCAGAGAGCTGCTGCTATATTCAATGGAGGAGGAACTGCAAATGATATTCTCCTGTCGCTCTCTGCTATCAGCAATATAGACATCACACCGGAGAACACGATTGTCATCTTAGATGAGATTCAGGACTGTCCAAAGGCATTGGAAACCCTAAAGTTTTTCTGTGAGGATGCTCCAGACATCCATGTAGTCGTAGCCGGCTCTCTGTTGGGAGTATCCTTACACGATGGAGTCTCTTATCCTGTCGGAAAGGTGGATGAGCTTCGTCTCTATCCGATGACGTTCCTTGAATTCCTTGATGCTATGGGGAAAGAGAAATTAGCTCAAACCATAAGGGAAGGTAATTGGAATGTCACGAATCTCTTGCACGATGAATATATCAGTCTACTCCGGCAATATTACTATGTCGGCGGCATGCCAGCAGTTGTGTTTGCCTATGTTCAGCAGAAAGGCCTACAGGAAGTAAGGAACATCCAACGCCAGATACTCAGCGACTACCGGCGTGACTTTTCCAAGCATGCTCCTGCACGGGAAGTACCGCGAATCAACATGGTCTGGGATAGCATACCTTCACAACTGGCCAAGGAGAATAAGAAGTTCATCTATGGAGCAATGAAGAAAAGTGCAAGGGCTTCTGACTTCGAGTTGTCCATACAGTGGTTAATTGACTCAGGACTAGTCTATAAGGTAACAAGAGTAAGGAGTCCGAAGATGCCATTGAAGTTTTATGAAGATTTTGGAACTTTCAAACTTTTCATGCTTGATGTAGGGCTGATGGGTGCCATGACAGACACTCCTGCCGGAGACATTTTGGTCGGCAACCAAGTGTTTTGTGAATACAAAGGTGCCTTCTCCGAATTATATATTCTGACCCAACTCATAGCGCAAGAGTTTCCAGTGTATTATCATAGTGTTGACAATTCAACGATCGAGATTGATTTTATCACACAAATAGGCAGTCGCGTTGTTCCCATTGAGGTAAAAGCAGAGGTAAACGTCAAATCCAAGTCCTTGAGAACGTTCATCTCCAACAATCCGACTCTAAGAGGACTGCGATTTTCCATGCTGCCCTATAAAGAACAGGAATGGATAGTGAATCTTCCACTTTACGCCTGTTGCTGTCTTGGAAATTTTAACAGTTAGGACAGACAACGGATTTGTTTCGGAAAAATGAACGGAATTGCTCCGGAAAACAGGAAACTCCAGACTGCGAACATCTTAAATAAGATTCAATCATAAAGTTCGGAATGCGATCCGATTCTGATCAAGTCAATGATAATTGCCCTGAAGGATGTATCTTCTTCATTACTTCATCAGTTCAGACATGAGCGCATCCACACTTTTGTAAGTATCCTTTTTATTTTTATCCTCAGATAACACTTCCGAAATGGCAGCCTTTGTCGTCTCATTTGGTTCATCAGAATAAGCATCCTTGATAAGCAGGCTTTCCACATAGTTGTTTAAAGTCCTGTTGGCCAAGGCAGCTTTCTTTCTTAGAATATCAAGAACATCTGTTCTCAACCTGAAAGAAGTAGGTTTTCTTATTATCTTTGCATCCATAGCTGTATTACTTTAGATATTATTTGTATGGCAAAGATAATACTAAGATTTGAATTCCGCAATAGTTCTTGGAATATTTTCTGAAAAGTTACATATTCCGGATTCCGCCGGAATATCCCCTAATGTTTTAATGACATCATACGTAAAAGACTTATGCTTTTGGATAGAATCTAACCAAATACATTCCTTTAAAGAAAGAATTATACAATGGCTTCGAAGAAGCTGCATTGGAAACAGGAGGCATCGAATGCTGGAGTGCAAGAGACTTACAATATTTACTAGGATATGGTAAATGGGAAAAATTCTCAAAAGTTATAGAAAAGTCCAAAGAAGCCTATCGTAATGCCGGCTATCCGATTGATGACCGTTTTCCTGACGTCAGGAAAACGATACCTATGCCCTAATGCGCCGTAAAAAATATAGAAGACATCCTTCTCTCTCGTTACGCCTGCTATCTTATCGCACAGAACGGAGATCCGAGAAAGGAACAGATTGCCTTTGCACAAACTTATTTTGCAGTACAGAC
>DAIPMC010000095.1:0-8657 GCA_036768895.1 Prevotella sp.
ACGACCCCGAGATTACAAATCACGTGCTCTGGCCAACTGAGCTAAAGAGGCATTTCTTTGCAGCCTTTCAAACCGCCCTGCTTTCACTTTTGGTAAACGGCTGCAAAGATACAGTTTATTTTTTTATCTTCCAAATTTTTTATGCGTTTTTTTACCTTCCACGCATCTTTTCCTTAAATTTAGTCAACTGGATTTTTAACGAATCAATGGCCTGATCCACACTCTCTTCGAAAGTATTACATGTTTTCTCCGCATGCATCTGACAACCAGGAGCAGTTACCGTAATATCGGTCTCCTTATTTAATATTGTAGCAGGTTTAACAATTTTCAGTTGAACTTCGACTTTCTGTATACCATCATAAGTCTTTTCCAACTTAACCATCTTTTTCTGAATAAAAGCCTGTAACTTTTCAGTAGCGTCGAAATGAATCGACTGAATCTTAATTTCCATAGTAACCTCCAATTTTAAGGATTAAGCCCTGGGATGGGCATTTTTATATACTCGTTTTAACTGTTCAAAAGTAGTATGCGTATAGATTTCGGTTGTGGAAAGAGAAGCATGGCCCAGCAGTTTCCTCAGACTTTCAAGGCCAGTGTCATGATTCAACATTGCTGTAGCAAAAGTATGGCGAAGCACATGAGGAGTACGTTCTTTTAATGAACAAACCTTAGACAGGTTTTTCCTAACATCATAGCGTACTTTTTCGTTTTTCATCCGTCCCCCATGGTCAGAAAGGAAAAGGGCTTTCGAGCACTTTTCTACACTATGATCACGTAATAAAATATAATTTTCAAGTGTTGTATTGAGTTCTTCCCCAAAAGGTATAATACGCTGTTTGTTTCGCTTTCCGGTGACTTTCAACTGGTAATTTTGGAAATCCACTGCCTCATCATCAAGTCCTGTCAATTCGGACAGTCGGATACCCGTTTCATAAAATGTCATGATGATAGTCCGTGTACGCACATCAGCATAATTATCCATCGTCCACATCTTCGGGTCCAAGATTTCATTCATCTCGCTTTCTTTCAGGAACTGAGGCAAAGGTTTACTTTTTTTCGGGCCTTGAACAGAATGTGAAGGGTCAGAATCCACTTTTTTTCGAGATAAAGCAAAACGATAAAAGGAACGCACCGCACTCAATCTTCTATTGATTGAAGACGCAGAGTTCCCTTTATCCATCATACTCTCCATCCAATCCCGGATGATATCAGAATCTATTCTTAAAAGTCCGAAGGTCATCGCCATATCTAGCGACCGTTATATCCGAACGATTAAGTTCAAATTTCAGATAGTTTAAAAATTCCTCTATCATACGCCGTCATATTCTCTCAGCCTAAATTCCACTTATATGGAGAACACTACGCTGATCTGATGTTATAGTAATAACAGCGAATTTACAAAGAATTCCTTAAACCACCAAATTTTCCCAAAGAAATTTCTATTCTTCTTCAGCGCGCAACTTCTGTACGTAGATGGCATGCTCCAACTTGAGTCTCTTCTTCACAGAAGGTTTGTCATACTGCTGACGTGTACGGAGTTCTTTTACGACACCCGTTTTCTCAAATTTTCTTTTGAACTTCTTCAAAGCTCTCTCGATGTTTTCGCCATCTTTAACTGGTACGATGATCATGCTTTTTTTGTTTTTAAATTTTAATGATTCTACTTATTTTCTAAAACCTGCAGAAGACCACTTCTCCTCCATCCAGAGGATATGATCTTACGTAAAAGTACCCTTTCGAATACTTTGCGAGCGCAAAATTACAGTTTATTTATCAAATAGCCAAAATTTTGGAGAAATATTTAACTCTTTAAGAGGAAAATTCATCACAAAGACATCAATTTCTTCATTATAAGCTCTGTAAGAGACTGATTCTTACAGAACTTACAGATTTCAATAGTCCGTGTTTTCCGGATCAAAATTGGTCCAACCTGTCATCCAGTCATCACCATTGCCAAATGCACCGATATAGTTTACTTTTGTAAACCAAGAAGCAAGTCCATCAAAGGATGCTTCATTCAAAACGGGGCTCCCTGCTGCGGGCATATAGCCATTGATAAGATTCAGGGATGTCACATCAGCAAAGGTCTTATTACCAAGTTGCTGGTTAAACCAAGAACAAGAGAAACTCTTCTGGGTCGCATCATAAATTGGTTGAGCATTACCATCGTAACCAGTTACACGCTCATCAAGGTAACTATTGTTGGCATCAGAGCCATTGACATCCATAGAGGAAAACCAAACATGCTGAATTTTCAGCAGACCTTTTGTTGCAGCTCCTTGCGTATCTCCCTTCTGATTATCCAAGAGCAAGCCAATAGGCCATCCGATAGCAATTGAATTATAACAGTTGAGCCGGGAATTACGACGAATCTGCATAGCTGCCTGAAATTTCCCCAAAGAGGAACCATTATTCGGGTTCATATTTCCACCTGTAATATAAGAAGATGAATTCTGAAAATTATGATCTCCATATTTCGGACCCACCAAGGTCATATTAGAGAAAGTGGCTGTAGTATAAGGCTCCACTGTTGATCCATCAGCACAATTATCACTTTCAAAGCCATTGCTTTGAGAAAGATCTGCGATCTTCGGATCTCTTATTGCCAGACCAAACTGGACCTTACCTGAAAATCCATCATCCGTATCGAAATCATCATCCCAGCCATGATAAGCAATCAAGTACTTACAACTGACTGAACCTCCGAACCATTCGTAAGAATCATCATTGGAATAAGACACCTGGATGTGATCAATTGTGGTACCACTTCCCACTGATCCAAAAGTTAGGCCATTTATTTCCCTATTAGTCTGGAAAGGATAACCTGCAAATTCGATTCGAACATATTCCAGGGATCCAGAGTTATCACTGTCATCATTGCCACCATGTTTGGTTCTGGGACCACCTTCTATTTGCATCTCTGTCTGGTTGTTTTTAGCTTTTCCACAAAGAATGATTCCACCCCAGTCACCAGGTTTTCTATTCCCCTTGGCCTGAGCTGAGGTGAAGATGATCGGAGCATTAACGGTACCCTGTGCATAAAGTTTTCCGCCACGTTCAGCTATTAAAGCAGCTTTTGTAGCCTTATCCCCCTTAATGATTGTTCCCGGCTGAATAGTTAATGTAGCCCCATTAGCGATATAAACCCAACCCTTAAGGTTATACGTACCCTTTTTCAGAGTTTGATTACCCGTGAAGACAAATTCTTGGTCACCATTACCAATATCTGAACCTGTAGAATCTGCCACACCATTATTAAAGAGGATATGGTTACAAGCTTTCAATCCTCCATCCGTTGACCAAACATAACCTGAACCGGTATTGGCTGTAGGGCCCTCCGTAGAGCTATCATTACTACTGCAGGCCGTCAGCACGGACAAAAACATCAAGATGTTCAGGCATCCTAAAACTTTCTTTCTTTTCATTTTCTTCATTTTATTAAATTCCATACCATTAAACTATATTTTGAGAGACCTAAATTTATCAAATACTATTATCCTTCTATTTTCTTTCAGAATTGATAGATAGCCGTAAAACCAATATCCCGGCCAGGCGTATAGCTACGAGCCATTTCTTTCACTGTCTTATAAGAATGATCCACACTAGTAACTTTGGCAAATTGTCTGTAATTAACTTTCTCATTGAACAAATCTCGAATATTGAATTTCAATTCTAAATGAGAGCCAAATTTCTTAGAGGCCGAAAGGTCCAGCATATCACGGGGCATCTCATAACTATCTGGAACTCGCGCATTTGTTTCATCACCAGTAGTACCTTCACTCCGTCCTACTCCTATCAGACGTTTGCCGATACGATTGTAGAGTATGCCTAAATCCAGACGCAACGATTCGTTATGATAGAATAGTCCTGTATTGATCAAATAAGGAGACTGCCCCTGCATGGGACGGTTTTCCTCCAAATCACCTGGAGTAAATTTCACCCGACTCCTTATAAGTGCACCATTAAAAGAACAACTGAACCCAGGCAGTCCCAGAAAAGAAAGATCCTTCTTCACATCCAGCTCAAGTCCATAACTATCAGCATTCTTCGCATTCTTATAAGAATAAATCAAATCCGTCCCTCCCGATACCGTATAAGTCCACTCTATTGGTGACTTAAAATGCTTATAGAAAGCCGCAAGCGAAATAACTTCTCCACGAGAAGGATAAAACTCATATCTCAGATCCAGATTATGCACATAGCAATTCTTCAGTTCTGTATTTCCTTCCACACTTGACGCTAAATCAAAATCATAGAAGACCGAAGAGGATACTTCTCTGAATTCCGGCCTGTTAATGCTTTTCCCATAAGAAAAACGCAACTGATTCTTTTTGCTAAGCTCATAGATTGCATTAACCGAAGGGAAAGCATCGCTATGGCGATAATGGCGACTGGTCTCGCTCTTCACATTATCCTTTGTATTCGAGATCAGTTCCATATCATTATGTTCAAAACGGACACCGGCGTAGACATTCAACCGTTCAAAGGGGAGAGAGACGGTCAAATAGCCTGCGCCTAAAGTATTGTGTCCGCGATAGTTGTTTCGAAAATGAGACTCCTCCAGCAAATAAAGTTTGTCCGCTCCGAAATTATTTGGATCACTTAGAAGTTCCGTGATATTCTTATAGCGGAAATCCGATGGCAATGTATTGTCATCTGCATTCCAACTATAGATAAAATCACGTGTGAAATATTTTCTCGTACGATATTCCCCATAAGCACCCATCTTCATAAAAGGTTTCCAGGATCCAAACAAGAAATCATGTCGTTCGTTGACATTTACTGAGAAAATATGTTCGTTCAGTTGAGTCCATTCACAAGATACATCACTACCATTACTCAGTGCGAAAACACCTCTTTCCAACGCATCATTTGTGATGTATCTACGGCGGTCCGGCAGATGCCGGTTGGCATACGCATAACCGACGCTCCAGTCAAGTGCGTTATGAATACGAGTATACTTCCCCGTCAACTGACCGTTATAGACCGTTCTGGTACGATAATAATATTCTGCTGACTTTTCCAGATTGGCTTGCGCAGATATGCCACTTCTCCAGGTGTAGCGATCATTTGCCAACTGATTAAAAATATTCTTCAGTTCATATTTATTATTTCCGTTCTTTGATAAAAGTGTCAGATTGAACATTGCTCCTAGCCGCACATTATGGTTATATTGGTCATCCATAGAATGGCGAAGGTAATTTGGACGGTCATTCTGTGCATCATAAACTCCAAACAGATTGTTCTGCATATTTTTATAAGTACGATACTCATTCGTATAGTTCAATGATGCGATCATCCCTAGATGTTGACCGTCAAGATTCCAATGATGGTTAGCGGAAGCCCCTAACTTCAAGTCACCAAAAGGATGCAATGTCTTTGTTCTCCAATTATTATTGAGACCATTCCCCATCAAATCTGTTCCACCTTCATTTCCGATTCCATTCAATTTTGCATCAATACCTCCGCGCATAGAACGCAGACCACCATCAAATCCCAAAAAGTCTGTAGAAGAACTCTTGGAATGGATAAAATTCCGGAAGACAGTAGCATCATTCCAGTTCCCTCCTACAGAAACTGAGAAGTGATTGTTAACTGGGATACCTTTTGTATCAATCAGGATAAATCCACCTGAATAATCAGCAGGATATTCTGCTGCCGGTGCTTTTACTATAGTCAGATTGTCCATCTGGCTACTAGGAATCATATCAAAAGAGAAAGCTCTGGAATCTGCCTCCGAGCTAGGAACCGCACTGCCATTGATCCACACATTATTATAACGTTGTGAGAGACCGCGCACCATGACGAACTTATCATCAATCAGACTAACACCTGGTATCCTTCTGATGACTTCTCCTGCATTAGAATCCTGAGTCCGGTTGATCTCCTGTGCCGAAATATTACTCACTATGACAGAACTATTTTTCATCTGTTGTATTGCGGCAGTCTGTGTATTTCTTCTTGCCACTCCTGTCACGATAACATCATTCAGATGCTGTTCATCAGCCTTCATACTGATGGTAAATCCATCTTTCAAGGAAGACAACTTTGTCCGAACTCCGTCAATTTCTTTAGTCTGATAGCCCATATACCTAATGAGCAGATCATAACTGCGGTCATCAAGTCCATTCAGCATAAAATACCCATCAGCATCAGTCACAACTTGACGATCAGAATCTATAATTTTCACTATCGCTCCAACCAAGGGCTCCTTAGTTACTCCATCGGTTACTTGCCCTGAAATTTGCTGTGCATTCACTCGAAGCACGACCATCACCAGCAGCACTATTACTACTAATCCCCTTTTTCTTTGTTTCATATTAGAATGGAATTTATTCACTTTTAACAGAATCGATTATTAAAAACACATTATTCTTCGATTAATCGTATTGATTACTAAAAACATAATATTCCTATCGGTCATTTTCTTTCCAACAGCAAAAATAGTTATCCTATATTACGGTCAGGTTAAGGTAATAAGAAAAACTCACTACAAATAGGTGTCGATCTTGTTAAGATCATTCAGTACAAAATATCAGAAGATCAAAGTAATCGCAATGTCAAACCGTTCAGAACCGCTATCCATTTCAGACGATCCCATATTCTATGATTGCTTCACTTGAAGAAAAATCTGTCTTTGAAAAAAGTCAGAAACAGAGCCTCTGCTTCTGACTTACCATACTTTAATAAGTAGATAATTCTGAAGAAATTTAAAAATTATCTTTGATAAAATAAGATCAATGAACCCAAAAGAAAAAACCGAGCGATGATACTGTTTTTAATTCATATTATTAATTACGAAAGCAATTTATATTTTATAAAAGTTTTCATAATCCCATCAGCATTAAGGCCATCGATATGTGTAGTATAGAAATATCGTGTAAAACGATCATATTTATGAATATTCTTACAGAAATAGTGCATAAAAGCAGGAGTATAAAGAAGATGTGCAAACTTCCCATCACTTTTAAGCTTCTTGGTTACAGATAGCAAATTTTTACGGTAAGTAGTACAAGGTGCAAATTGGAGCAAAGACTCAGCTGCAAGCATTCCTGATTTGAGCGCAAAATAGATTCCTTCACCAGTAAGTGGATCAACGAAACCACCAGCATCACCAGCAAAGAGGACCGACCCCTTGAAAGTAGGATCTTCGGAAAAATTGTTCATAGGGAGCATTGCACCTTTTATTGGATAACTTACGGGATGATCAATCCCTAAAAATTTCAGAAAATTCAGAAATTTCTCTTTCAAATTGAAGTTCATACCCTTCAACTTAATCATTCCCACACTAATATGGTCACCCTTTTTAAAGGTCCACGCATAACTTTTTGGAACGACATTAAAATAAGCGCATACGCCGTCTGTGTTCAATTCATCACTCGATATTTCTGTTTCCACACACAGGGCATTACCCAGACGTTTTTCTCTAGCTGCCTGACTTGTCAAACTATTAGCACCATCGGCAGCTACAAGATAACGGTATTCTACTTCAAGCCCGTTTTCTAACTTAACAATTCTATGAGTAAAGTCAAAACTATTGACAGATTGTCCTTCAAGTACGGTTCCCCCACGTTGCTTGTACTTCCCCAACAGGTATTCATCAAAACGGGATCGTTCAGTCATAATAATGGACGGCTCGATATCCACACTAGCTACAGGCTCGTTTCTATCAAATAGCCTAAAAGTTCGAGTTTCGGTACAACCGGTGGCCATGAAGAATTCTTTTTCAGACTCATTTGGCAGCAATCTTCTAAGCAACTGGCGGGTTTTTACCGTAAGCAATCCTGCACACAGTTTGGGCCGAGGAAATTTACACCTGTCAATAATACAAGAGGTAAGATCATGATCCTGAAGCGTAAGTGCGCAGGAACTTCCTGCTGGTCCACCACCGATAATAACCGTATCAAAATATAATTTGTCCATTATCCTTTACCAATTTTTATTCTCTTAAATCTGGTTTTATTTATCATATACAAATACCTTAGACAAAGATACGAACTTTTTTTTTCCCAGATAATTTCCACAAAGAACAAGACGTATTTAATTCAGACCGTCATAACAGAACTGCCCAAACTTAGTTTATTTCAAATTGTCAAGACCTTTCTGCAATTTTTTCTTATCGAGAGAGATATAACCAGCCGGCACATTATATTTCTGGCCTTTACTAAGAATGAATCTCAGAAAAGCGATGACTACAGGATTCGCAGGTTTACCCTTTGTAACAAGATACAGGTCACGTGCCGGTGGCGATGGGTATTTACCTTCTGCAATAGCCTTGATAAGTTGGTCCTTGCTATCGTAGAATTTCTCATCTTCATCGAGTTTACCATTGCCATTGACATCAATAGGAGCAATTGCCAGTCCCGGATTCAACTTGTGTGTTTTATCATCATAAGCATATCCAATATTATTAAGTCCGATTCCATTGGGATCCTTTGCCACCTGCTGAGCCACGCCAGGATCGCCAAAGACACCCGTACCTTTCAAGTCTTCCTGTTTCTTACCCAGCCATTTGGCAAAGGTTTCAGCAGCACCACAGGCATCACTACGAGTGTAGACATCTACCCTGGAAGTATTGGCAGAACCAACTCCAACTACCTGTCCCCATGTCTTGATGGTCCCTGTGATCCATAAACCCTTAGCTGCTTTGATAGAGA
>DAIPMC010000096.1:0-8449 GCA_036768895.1 Prevotella sp.
TAGTTAAACATAGGCAGTACGCTGCAGCCCGACGAGGGTCGTAGCGTATTTTTTTTGTGTTTATTGTGTTCATTCTTTATTTTATTGCTAACTTTGCAGTTATAAGGAGTTTGTAGTTACAAGTCGCCTTCAATGTAAAGAATTCATTACTATGCGCGTTTTAATCGTAAACACGAGTGAGCGAATCGGAGGAGCTGCTGTTGCGGCTAACCGGTTAATGGATGCACTTAATAACAATGGTGTTAAGGCAAAGATGCTGGTACGGGACAAAGAAACCGAAGATATTACGGTTGCGCATTTGCCCCATTATGGCAATCGGAGTTTCTTATGGGAGCGTTGGTGTATTTATTGGCATTTGCACTTCTCAAGAAAGCATCTTTGGGATATAGATATTGCCAATGCAGGAACCGACATTACGAAATTGAGAGAATTCAAGGAAGCTGATGTTGTCCATCTTTCGTGGATAAATCACGGTATGCTATCTTTGAAAGACATCAAGAAAATTATAGTAAGTGGAAAACCTGTAATATGGACTATGCATGACTTCTGGCCTGCAACAGGTATCTGCCATTATGCCCATGAATGTACGCGTTATCAAGTGGCTTGTCAGCATTGTCCATTACTGCCCAATGGCGGTTCTGATCACGATCTGTCCAATAAGATCTGGCGAAAGAAGCAGGAAGTATTGAAATCCGGGAATGTTTATTTCGTAGCCTGTAGCGAATGGCTTAGAGATAAGGCTTCGCAGAGTGCCCTTCTTACAGGACAGAACCTTACTCATATTCCGAATCCCATTGATACACGTGTCTTTACACCTCAAGATAAAAAGATGTCTCGCTTAAGGGTAGGTTTGCCTGCTGATAAAAAACTTATTCTGTTTGTTTCCCAGCGTGTTACGGACAAACGAAAGGGGATGTCCTATTTTATTGGTGGCATTCAGAAACTAGTGGAAGAACATCCTGAAATGAAGCAAAATACAGGTATTGTCATTCTAGGTGGGCATTCTGAGGAGATTTCCGGGAAATTACCTCTTCCTGTTTTTCCTCAAGGTTATGTTAATGATGAGAAAAAGATAGTGGATATTTATAATTCTGCAGATACCTATGTTTTACCTTCTCTGGAAGATAATCTCCCGAACACGATTATGGAAGCGATGGCTTGTGGGGTTCCTTGTGTTGGATTCAATGTTGGAGGGATTCCGGAAATGATTGATCATCAGAAAAATGGTTATATTGCTGATTACAAGGATATAAATGATTTGGCAGCCGGGATTTATACAATACTTTCTGAAGCTGACCAAGATGCGATTCGTCATGAATGCAGGCATAAAGTAGAATTGAATTATTCACAACATGCTGTGGCTATGAAATACATTGAAGTTTACAATCAGGCAAAAGCTTTTAAGCATTATCGTCTATGATTACTTTTACGATTATCACTTGTACTTTTAATGCCCAGTCGGTAGCAAAAAGAACATTTAGAAGTGTGTTACGGCAGACTTATCGAGGGGTTGAACATCTGATAATAGATGGAGCTTCTACGGATGATACTTTGGCAATGGTCAGAAATTACCAATATGCCAATGATAAAGAGCGAACGGGGCACATCATAAAAGTTACTTCTGAAAAGGATCAAGGACTCTATTTCGCAATGAATAAAGGTCTGCAGCAAGCTCAAAATGATTATATTGTATTCTTGAATGCGGGTGATACCTTTCCTTCTGGTGATACTTTAGATCGGATTTCATTAAGTGTTGGTGAAAGAGAAGACCTTCCCGGTGTACTTTATGGAGATACAGACATCGTAGATAATGATGGAAACTTTCTGCGTCACCGACGATTGTGCCCTCCTGAGCATCTCTCCTGGAGAAGTTTTAAATGGGGTATGCTGGTGTGCCATCAGTCCTTCTATGCTTTAACTAAAATAGCAAGGGATATTCCTTATAATACAAATTATCACTATTCGGCAGACGTAGACTGGTGTATCCGCATCATGCAGGAATGTGAGAAAGAAGGATTGAAATTGCGAAATGTCCATGGTGTCGTTACTCATTATCTTGCAGAAGGTCTAACGACTAAAAATCATAAAGCATCATTGAAGGAACGATTCCGAGTGATGAAAAAACATTATGGTCTGTTGATCACATTATGGGTACATCTTTGTTTTGCTTTTCGTGCCTTTTACAAACACTGAAAGAAAAACAGGTATCCTGTATTTATTGGGGAGATGTTCTTTAATTGTGTATGAAGTCGAGGACAAATGAAATCTTTTTTCGTCTATTTGTTAAACAAACAAATATAGTATGAAAAAGGTCACAGTACTCCTTTCCTTTATTTCTCTTTTATTTATCATATCTTGTTCCAGCAAAGTTTATGTTTATAGCAGTTTTCATGAACCTGCCACAGAGGGCCTCCGGTATCTTTGGAGCAAAGATGGTTCTCATTGGGACTCAATACCAGGTACATGGCTTAAACCGGAGATCGGGCAACAGAAGGTGATGAGAGATCCTTCTATCCAGCCTACACCGGATGGAATTTACCATCTTGTCTGGACGAGCAGTTGGAAGGGAGACCGTGGTTTTGGCTATGCTGAATCTCGTGACTTGTATCATTGGAGCCAGGAGCGTTTTATCACGGTTATGCCGGATACGAATACCGTGAATGTATGGGCACCCGAACTTTTCTATGATAAAACACGAAAGGAAATGATGATGATCTGGGCTTCTTGTATTCCCGGAAAATTTCCTGCCGGAATGGAAGATCCCAGGAATAACCACCGGTTATACTATACGACGACAAAGGATTTCAAACATTTTTCAGATACAAAGTTGTTTTATGACCCGGGGTTCAGTTGTATTGATGCCATGTTGGTCCAACTGGGTAAAAGAAAATATGTAATGGTCTTGAAGGACAATACTCGTGAGATGCGGAACATTAAAGTTTCTTTTGCCACAGATCCTCATGGTCCGTGGACGCCTGCATCCAAATCCTTCACGGGAGAATATTGTGAAGGACCGTCTGTCGCAAAGATTAAAGATGGGTATATCGTTTATTGCGATCGTTATCGGAAAAAAGATTTTGGTGCTTTCTTCACAAAAGATTTTTGTACATTTGAAGATGTTTCTGATCAGGTGAGTGTTCCGAAGGAACATAAACACGGAACTATCTTTATGGCTCCTAAGCGATTGGTTAAGGTCTTGCTAAAAAGAAACTCTGGGAAATGATTTAAGAGAATAAGAAATGAGAAAATTTTATTTTTTTATATTCTTCTTCTGTCTGCCTGCCTTTGCTTTGGCACAAAACGGAGTGAGGTATACAGGTGGTATATTGAGTAATCCCGATCGGCATGACGGTGGGCTTTCACCTGTCGTCGGTGTACATAATATCCAGATCCTTCGTGCTAATCGGGAACATCCGTCTGTAGAAAATGGCAATGGCTGGACCTATAATCACCAGCCTATGATGGCTTATTGGAAAGGAAAATTCTATATTCATTATCTGAGTGATGAAAAAGATGAGCAGGTCCCACCTTCTCGTACGATGTTACAGATCTCAGAAGATGGCTACCATTGGTCAGTTCCACAGATTCTTTTTCCCGAGTATAAAGTTCCTGAAGGTTTTCGGAAACCTGGTGTAGAAGGCTATGCCCATCATCTGACGGCAGTCATGCATCAGCGTCAGGGATTCTATGTCTCCAAGGATGGACATTTGTATGCTTTAGGTACGTATGGAGTCTGTCTAAACAAGAAGGATCACAACAATGATGGTAATGGGATTGGCAGGGTCATCCGGGAGATTCGAAAAGACGGATCTCTTGGGCCGATTTATTTTATCTATTATAATCATGGCTTTAATGCCTCCAATACTGATTTCCCGAATTATAAACGGGGCAGCAGTTCTTTGAAGAGGGCTTGTGAAGAGATTCTCAATAATCCGCGTATGCTTATGGGCTGGGTAGAAGAAGCAGATCGCAATGATCCGCTTATTCCATTGGCAAAAACATATAAAGCGTATAATGATTATACTCTGCCTGACGGACGGATTGTTGCTCTTTGGAAAGATGGTCTTACTTCCATTTCTTCAGATGGTGGCCACACTTGGTCTCAGCCTGTTGACAGAGCACCGGGTTTTGTCACCAGTAATGCGAAAATCTGGGGGCAGCGACTTTCTGACGGGTCATACGCGACCGTGTATAATCCTTCTGAATACCGCTGGCCACTGGCTATTTCTCTCTCGAGTGACGGATTGAAATATACAACACTGAATCTCATTAACGGCGAGGTACCGCCTATGCGGTATGGAGGCAATTACAAAAGTTATGGTCCGCAGTATGTCAGGGGAATCCTGGAAGGTAATGGAAAACCTGAAGATGGAAATCTATGGGTAGCTTATTCGATGAACAAGGAAGATATCTGGGTATCCCGGATTCCTGTTCCTGTACAGGTGTCTGCCCATTCGCAGGCTGACGATGATTTTTCAAAGTTCAGAACACTTGCTGATCTTACCCAGTGGAATATTTATTCTCCGAAGAAGGCTCCTGTATCTCTGGATGGAAAATGGCTGGTATTAAGTGATGCTGATCCGTTTGATTATGCCCGTGTTGACCGCAAGATTCCGTTGACGCAAGATTTGACCGTCAGTTTTGATGTTGAGGCTGAACAAAATAACCATGGTATTCTTCAGATTGAATTCTTGGATGAAAAAGGAGTATCAGCTTCCCGTCTGGAATTTACCAATGATAGCCTTATTCGTGGAAAAGGCGGAGCACGATATGGAAATTTTATGAGATATGAATCGGGTAGGACGTATCATTTAGAGGTGCATCTGTCAGTATCAAGACGGCTTGCAGAATTTTATGTCGATGGAAAGAAAATCGGACAGAGAATGTTCTATGCACCGGTTCATAGTTTTGAAAGGATTATGTTGCGTACCGGAATAGAACGGACTTTTCCTGATGTGGATACTCCGGCAGACTGGGATGGTATCCTTAACCGGGCAGGAGATTCAGATTCTCTTGCCATATATAAGATCGCAAATTTCAAGACTGTTAGTGGCGATGAAGACCGTGGGGCGGTTTTCCTTCATGCTGATGATTTCAAGCATTATGTAGACTATTTCAATGGAATGGAAGACGAGAATGTGGTCCAGGCTATTCCGAATGCACAGGCTTGGGACTGGATGAAGGCCAATGTTCCTCTTTTCTCTGCTCCGGACAAGAATTTCGAGCAGATGTGGTATTATCGTTGGTGGACACTTCGCAAACATATTGAAAATACGAACGCAGGTTATGCGATGACAGAGTTTCTGGTTCATCGATCCTATGCTGATAAGTATAATCTGATCGCTTCTGCGTTAGGGCATCATATTCATGAGAGTAGGTGGCTTCGTAATCCAGTCTATCTTGACCAGATCATCCATACCTGGTTTCATGGAAATGACGGCCATCCCATGAAGAAGATCGATTCCTATAGTTCCTGGTTGACCTCGAGTTTGTGGGATCGCTATCTGGTAGACGGACGAAAAGACAGTTTGATTGCTCTTTTACCCAGTTTGTTATGGGAAAACCGGCAGTGGGACGGTCATCGATGGATGGAACCGTTGCCTGTATCAAAACATAGCGATGATACTTCTTTAAGTGCCCAAGGCCATCCTACCCTTTACTGGCAGTATGACGTAAAGGATGCGATGGAAGAGACTATCAGTGGTGGGCGAAGAGAGAAAAATGCCCGTCCCAGCATCAATAGTTATATGTATGGGAATGATATGGCTATAGCGAATGTCGCAGCTTTAGCCGGTGATAAGACTCTTTCTGCTTATTATCGTCTGAAAGCCGATACGTTGAAGCATCTTGTAGAAACCTGTTTGTGGAATGACAGTGCAAACTTCTTTGAAGTTTATAAACCGGTTTACAAGAATGGGCTGGTAGTGGAATCGCATGCTGCGAATGTCCGTGAGGCTATAGGATTCTTACCATGGTATTTCCATTTGCCGGATGATACCGGAAAATATGGACAAGCATGGCTGCAGGCTGCGGACCCGAAGGGATTTTCTGCTCCGTATGGACAGACAACTGCAGAACAGAGACATCCTCTGTTCCGCTCTCATGGTTCCGGCAATTGTGAATGGGATGGTGCCGTATGGCCCTTTGCCACTTCACAGACACTGACTGCAATGGCCAACTTTATCAATGATTACCGTATTCATCCTCGTATAGACCTGGACTCTCTTTATTTTTCAGAATTGGAAAAGTATGTCCAGTGTCAGTATCACCGTGGGAAACCTTATATTGGTGAATATCTGGATCAAACTACGGGTTATTGGTTGAAAGGTGATCAGGAACGGAGCAGATATTATAATCATTCTACTTTCAATGACCTGATCATTACTGGGTTGGTAGGTTTACGCCCTCGGGCTGATCGTACGGTAGAGGTTAATCCATTGTTGCCAAAGGATAAATGGAACTATTTTTGCCTGGATAATGTTTCCTATCACGGGCATCGTCTCTGTATCGTCTGGGATCGTGACGGTTCCCGTTTCCATGCAGGAAAGGGGCTGGCTATCTATATTGACGGACGTCTGGCGGCTCGTCGTCCTGATTTGGGGCGGCTAACGGCTGAATTGTAATGAAACAGATATTCGGATTCTTTTTATTATTCTTGATTTTCTTTCATCTTTCAGCAGATGGACGGAACGGCTTCTCCGGTGCACAATGGATTGGTGCAACAACTGATGCCAATGATTCGCTCGCAGACAGGAGTGTTGTGATCTCTCGTCAGGTTAGAATTCATGGAAAGGTCCGGAAAGCCGTTATAAAAATTTGTGGACTGGGACTTTATGAACTTTATATTGGAGACAAAAAAGTTAGTAATGATATTTTCTCACCAGCTTGTAGCGATTACCGCAAGACGGTCTTCTATAATACATATAATGTAACAGCCTTTTTCTCCCGGATTTTGAAAAAGAAGCATTCGAAACTGACTGTTGATGTGCTTCTGGGGAACGGCTTTTATCATGAGCGGGGTCTACGTTATCATAAACTGAAAAGTAATTTCGGTCCGCTTACTTTGCTTTTTTGTCTGGATATTGATTATTCGGACGGGCATCATCAGACCGTTGTGAGCGACAGCTCTTGGAAGTGGCGGAAAAGTGCAGTAACCTTTAACAGTATTTATGGAGGTGAAGATTATGATGCAAGATATACATTGCCGGGATATTCTTCCAGGTGGCATCGCGTAATCATTCAGAATCCTCCGGAGGGTATATTACGTCCTCAGATCACTTATCCAGTGAAGATGATGGAAAGGTTTGGTGTTGCCCGAAAACTGCCTGGTTATGTCTTTGATATGGGACAGAATCTTGCAGGTTTCCCGGAAATCAGCCTGAGGGGGAAGAGAGGACAGATCGTGAGGATCCTGGTAGGTGAGACACTCTCTGGAGATGGTAGTGTCAATCAAAAGCAGACGGGGACCCCCTATTATTATCAACTCATCCTGAAGGATGGTCTTAATGTCTATCATCCATTCTTTAGCTATTATGGATTCCGGTATATCCAGGTAGAAGGTGCGGTCTCAAAAGGTGAGCCTAATCCACAGAACTTGCCGGTCATCGAAGGACTTCAGTCCTGTTTTATCTATAATTCTGCTCCTAAGACCGGGTCTTTTGAATGCTCCAATGACCGGCTCAATGCAACTTGCCGGATTATTGACCGCGCTATTCGCAGCAACTGGCAGAGTATCTGGACGGATTGTCCTCATCGGGAGAAACTGGGTTGGCTGGAACAAGACTGGCTTAATGGACAAGGACTGGTTTACAACTATGATTGCAAATCGATGATAGAACAGACCATGCAGAATATTGCGGATGCTCAGCATGCAGATGGTTCCATGCCGGAGATCGCTCCGGAATATATTCACTTTAAAGGCTCATGGGCCCCTCCGTTTCAGGAATCACCGGAATGGGGAGGTGCGCTTATTGCTCTGCCGTTCCTATATATGGACCATTATGGAGATTCATCCCTGGTGAGGAAATATTATCCTCAGATGCGGCGTTATGTTGATTATCTGCATTCACGTGACAGTTGCTATATTCTCAAAATGGGTTTAGGAGACTGGTATGATTATGGCAAGGGACGTGCAGGCTTTTCCAAGAATACTCCTGTTCCTCTTGTGGCTACTGCCCATTATTATCTCTGGACTAAGAGAGTTGGTCAGGCGGCTATGATATCCGGTCATGTAGAAGATGCTGTAAGGTATGCTGGTCTGGCAGAGGAAATCAAGTCCGCTTTCCAGAAGACCTTTTTCTCTGTGCAGACTTCTGATTATGGTACAGGTTCTCAGGCCTCCAATGCTATTTGACTTATGCTGCTATAGGTAGACACATTTAAGAGCAATAAAAATGTGTAAGACTTATGGTAAAAAATCCAAAGAAGTACAGTAAGGAAGAAAAATTAT
>DAIPMC010000097.1:0-233 GCA_036768895.1 Prevotella sp.
GAAGACCTACAGAAAGGTAGACGATCATATTTATGTTTTTGAAGGAAAGACATTGTTGAGTGATGTTTGTAAGATTCTCAATCTTAATGATGATGAATTTGATGACGTAGCAGGTGATGCTGATTCTCTGGCTGGTCTGCTCCTGGAAATTAAGGGTGACTTTCCCAAACCTCACGAGATTATTGTCTATAAGAACTATAAATTTGAGGTTCTGGCTATTGCAGAACGTCGTA
>DAIPMC010000097.1:263-8395 GCA_036768895.1 Prevotella sp.
GCAGAGAATACAAATCAAGAAAAATAGATGGCTCTTTTAGAAATTCGGTCACTTTGTCCAGGCACAAGACTTGGGGTATGGAAGATTCAGGAGACTGAAGCAGAATTTTATCATCTTTATCCGTCTCTTTATCCTTTCAGCAAAGAGTTATCTTCCCGTTATCATAATGAATGCCGGCGAGTGGAGTTTCTTGCTGTTCGTGCTTTAGTCCATGAGATGGCACCGGATGCAGATATAGACATTCAGCATAATTCGACAGGTAAACCACTTCTTCCGGGATGGAATATCAGTATCAGCCATACTCGGGGTTTTGCAGCCGTTATTCTCTCTCAGGAGTCAGTTGTCGGAGTGGACATAGAATATTTCAGCGATCGCGTGAAAAGAGTGGCTTCTCGTTTTATTCGACCGGATGAGATGGCTCTTGACTTACCACATCAACTCATTCATTGGAGTGTTAAGGAGACTGTCTATAAATATGATTCAGAAGAAGATCTCAGGTATAAGGAGATGCGTCTGGAACCTTTTCAATTATCCGATGGATATTGTCTGGTGGATAATTTGAAATCGCAGTGGAAGGTAAAAGTCTTTTTTGAAGTGACTTCTGATTATGTCCTGACTTTTACATACGGCGCTCATTCCTGTTAAATGGATTTTCCTTTTATAAGTATTCAACCTTCGGAAAATTTTAGAATCTTCGTAAATTAAAATCATTTATTGTGATTGAGGTTACGTCTTGGAAAATCTTTTCCTTTATTGAAAAACCGGAATTTCCACTAAGAAAACTCCGGCTTAATATTCCTTTGATTTAAAGTACACCTTTAGAACTGGGAAGTTCAAAATGGTAGATGTCCCTTCGCACAGCCATCTTCAAGGCTCTGGCCAATGCTTTGAAGATACCTTCGATCTTATGGTGCTCATTGGTACCCTCAGCTTTAATATTCAGGTTCATCTTGGCAGTGTCGCTTAGACTTTTGAAGAAATGCATAAACATCTCCGTAGGCATCTCTCCTATTTTCTCTCTCTTGAATTCTGCATCCCATACCAGCCATGGTCTTCCTCCGAAATCCAATGCTACCTGACAGAGACAGTCGTCCATCGGCAGACAGAAGCCATACCGTTCTATTCCACGCTTATCCCCGAGAGCTTTCAGGATACATTCTCCTAATGCAAGGCCTGTATCTTCGATGGTGTGATGTTCATCCACATACAGATCGCCCTTGGTATGGATAGTAAGATCGATCATTCCATGTCTTCCGATTTGTTCCAGCATGTGATCAAAGAACCCAATACCTGTAGAAATATCACACTTACCCGTCCCGTCCAGATTCAGTCTTACATAGATATCCGTCTCTTTCGTTGTCCGTTTCACTTCGGCTATTCGCTCTCCGGCGAAAAGAAGTTCTGCTATTTTGTCCCACGTCATCCCTTCTTTGCCTAAAATCAAGGACTTGCATCCGATATTCAGGGCCAACTGTTCATCACTTGCGCGATCGCCGATAACATAGCTGCCTGGAATGTCATAGGCCGGGTCATTCAGATATTTTGTGAGCATGCCTGTTCCTGGTTTTCTCATTGGGGAATGATCTTCCGGCAGATGGCGGTCGATGAGCTGGTCATCAAAGGTAATACCTTCTCCTTCCAATGTCTGAAGGATGAAATGGTGGATAGGCAGAAACGTCTCTTCTGGAAAAGAAGGAGTGCCTAAACCATCCTGATTGCTGACCATTATAAATTTGAAGTCCAGATGTGAACGGATAAAACCCAGGTTTTTGAATACTCCCTTTGTGAATTTCAGTTTTTGAAAGGAGTCTATTTGTTCATCCTCCGGTTCTTCTATGAGAGTTCCATCACGGTCAATGAATAGGATCTTAGTTTTTTTCATCATATTTTGTTGTCATTTCTTTTTTGTTTTTCTCCCGTGTTTCTATAGATCCATATACATAAATAAAAGTCATAATGGCATAGACCATTATTCCTGTGAAGAGGAGAGTGGTCAATGTGAATACAATAAATGTCAGGTATGGAAAATAACCGGGAAGATTGGCCGGATCACCCATAAACTGTCCCATTTGTGAGGATACCTGAGCAAAGATTAAGACAATCGCAGGTATGGACAGTACGAGCATGATCAGTCCCATGATAAGGGCTAAAAGCAAACCGGTCAGAAATAACATACTCCAACGGTGGAACCCAACGGTAAAGTTCTTAAAGAAATTTTTCCATTTGGCATCGTGGTCCATCATATATTTTGGAGCAACGTACGACATAGGAACGATTATGATTAAGAAAAGGGCTGCACATACCAGAATATATAATGAGAAGATCGTGGTATTGGCTATGTGAGACAGTGCATGCCCTCCGATGAGGGTGAGCAAACTCTTGATACCCCAGCATACAGCGATGAGAACGATATCTACACAGATGGATACCAGAAAAAGTTGAAGATATCTCCATAGGTTTTTCTTCAAGCCATGTCCGTTGGCAGCATTGAAAACAGCACTGTAATAGAAAAATTCAGCTACTAATGTGCCTAGATAGATTATGGTCTGGACTATCCATGAAGTCCATGGATGTAATATTCCCCAGTTGTGCAAGGCCAGATTGGGAAGTCTTAGGATACCACATAGAGCTATCATTGCTGATAGGATGAGTGCAGGTATCCAAATTTTTTTCGCAAAGGTCTCAATATGGTCTATCAAGAAGTTGCGTGCATCACGCAGACATGCTGTAAAACTGCGATTTTTGTTGATTTCAATTTCCATATCTTCTGAATTCAGAGCAAATAATAGCTGTTGCTATAGCAACGTTCAGACTGTCAGTCGTGGGTCTTCCCTGAGGATAATTGGGAATCAGTAACCGATGGGTAATCTGTCTGGAGATATTTTCTGAAATCCCATTTCCTTCATTTCCCATGATCACAAGTCCGTTGGATGTGAGTTCTTGAGTATAGATATTCTGTCCGTTGAGGAATGTTCCGTAAACAGGAATATTCTTCGATAAACCGGCTATATACTGTCCCAGGTCTGTGTAGTAGAGATTCACCCGGGCAATACTCCCCATAGTAGCTTGTATGACTTTTGGGTTGTATATGTCCGTGGTATCTTCTGAACATACGATTGATTCTATGCCGAACCAATCTGCAATCCGGATGATTGTACCTAAGTTGCCGGGATCCTGTACATTGTCTAAAGCTAAAACCAATTGTTTCTCAGGGTCAGGCTTTACAGGACTTTCTCTCTGGTCAAAGATGCCAATAACTTCTTGCGGGTGTTGAAGAAAACTTACTTTTCTCAGTTCTTCTTCGTTTACCTCTATATATTCTGTAAAAAGGGCTTTATCTTGCCGCTCCATCCATTCCTTCGTGGCTATGATAGTTTGTGCCGGTTGTATGGCTAGGAGGTCGCCGACGACCTTAGGTCCTTCCGCTACAAATACCTTCTCATTCTTTCTGACCTTTTTCTGATTTAAAGAATGGATATATTTTATCTTGGCTTTACTTATCATTACTAATCAGACAAGAGCTATTGTTAATGTAGATTCTTTTATAGTAAGTGCAATTTAGTCTGTTTTAGCAGATAAATTCCACTTTACATTGTTGCAAAAGTAAGCAATTTAATCCAAATGGAGAAAAGAAAGGGTAGAATTATTCTTAATGCAAAAAAAACTGTGTTAACGAAGTGTATCGGCTGTAAAAAATTGATTACCTTTGCAAAAAATCAAGAATATTGAATACAAACAGGTCATATTGTGCATATCCGAGAAAGTTCTTGGTGCTTCTTCTGAGTGCTTTGTCATTTTTTATATTCTTGCTTTTTTCATCTTGTTCAACTACTAAATTTGTTCCGAGCAATAAATACCTTTTGACAAAGGTTAAGATTAAATCAGATCAGGAAGGATTTGATGTGTCTTCACTTGAACCTTATATCCGTCAGAAGGCGAATTCAAAATGGTTTTCTGTTTTCAAGATTCCTTTGTATACATACGAACTGTCTGGCAAAGACTCGACGAAATGGGTTAACCGTGAATTGAAGAGGATTGGTGAGCGGCCTGTGATTTATGATACACTACAGGCTAGGCTTTCTTGTCAGGATCTGGTATCGAGTATGCGGAATATGGGTTATATGAATGCCAGGGTCGGACTGAAAACTCATATCAAAGGGAAAAAAGTCAATGTAGTATACCTGCTTCATCCGGGACCGACTTTTACTATTAGGCGGGTAAACTATGTCATTGATGATGATTCTATCGCTCATCTTCTTCGTATGGATCAAGAAAGTAATCGAGGATTACATCCGGGAATGAAATTTACGGTCAATGCTCTTCAGAATGAACGGAACCGTGTCACATCCTTGTTGAATAATCTGGGTTTTTATCATTTCCATAAGGAATTTATCCAGTATTCTGCAGATACTGTTCCCGGGAAGAAAGATATAGCGCTTACTTTTCATCTGTTGAAGTATCGTGCGAATAGTGATTCTCGGGGGACATCTCATCCCAGGTACCAGATTCATTCGGTGCATTTCCTCAGTGGGGATTCTGACCGTGTTCATTTGCGGCCGAGGGTGCTGGATGATAATACGGATGTAAAAGCAGGACATTATTACAGTGCAACGGATTTACAGCGTACATACCGTAATTTCAGTCGATTGCAGGCAGTAAAGTTTACGAATATCCGGTTTAATGAACTTCCGGATTCGAACCTTTTGGATTGTAATATCCAGATCACTATGAATAAACCTTCTTCTGTCTCTTTTCAACCGGAAGGTACAAACACGGCCGGTGATCTCGGAGCTGCTGCATCTCTGACTTATACTAATCGTAATCTGTTCCGTGGCAGTGAACAGTTGAGTGTGGTCCTGCGAGGAGCGTATGAAGCGATTACAGGTTTGGAAGGTTATAAAAATCAGGACTACCAGGAATTTTCTATTGGAACGAAATTGGCTTTTCCTCGATTTCTGGTTCCTTTTGGATCTCGTACGTTTCGTGATCGTCAAACGGCTTCAACTGAATTTTCTGTAAATTGGGATTTTCAGAATCGACCGGAATTTCATCGGCGTGTTTTCTCTACGACATGGAGCTATCACTGGAGTAATTCTCAGCACCATATCAATTATCATTATGATTTCCTGAATTTGAATTATGTCTATATGCCTTGGATTTCGGAGACGTTCAAGCAGGATTATCTGGATAATGTTTCTACTCGGAATTCGATCTTGAAATACAATTATGAGGATCTGTTCATTATGCGGACAGGTTTTGGATTGAGTTATTCTAATGAGAAAGATGCAATCCGTGCGAATGTGGAGACAGCAGGTAATCTGCTTCAGGCATTTTCTCAGATCTTTCCATTCAAGAAAAACAGCAACGGACAACATACGCTTTTCAATATTGCTTATGCCCAATATGCCAAGTTTGATTTTGATTATACCCACTTGATACATTTTGACATGCGGAATGCGCTTGCCCTGCATGGGGATTTTGGTATTGCTGTTCCTTATGGTAATAGCCGTATCCTGCCTTTTGAGAAAAGGTATTTCACGGGTGGGGCGAATTCGATGAGAGGATGGGGAGTCAGGGAACTTGGACCTGGGAAATTCCGCGGGACTGACGGACGAATCGATTTCATCAACCAGACGGGTGATATGAAACTGGACATGAACGTGGAATATCGTACTTTTTTATTCTGGAAACTCTATGCTGCAGCGTTCGTAGATGCAGGGAATATCTGGACTTTACGCAATTATGCCGATCAGCCCGGTGGAGAGTTTCAGTGGAATAGTTTCTATAAGGAGATAGCTGTGTCTTATGGATTGGGATTGCGATTCAATTTCAATTATTTTATCTTGCGTTTTGATGTGGGAATGAAAGCGATTAATCCTGCTTACGAAACTCAAAATGAGCATTATGCTATCTTTCATCCTGATTTTGGCCGTGATCTGGCTTTTCACTTCGCGGTAGGCCTTCCATTCTAATCTTCCACTGATTATGATGAAGGACTAAGGACAGGCGAAACAGGGATTGAGGGATGATTCTTCCGGCTTTGCCGATTGTATCCATACATACATAATCTTTGACTGTGCAGAGAACATCTGCAGTGGAGTCGTTTATAAATTGAATCTTATGGATATGGCTGGATGCTCCGTCGGTTTTTGTGCGAAGGATGTTGATGTCAGCCGAATGTACATTGGAGGCTGCATAGCATAACCATTTCCGGGAGCTCGGCGTACAATAGGGGATAGCCTTTTGAAACTGCCAGTTGAAATAATATGTCGCAAATGAGTCAGCATCTGCTTCCAACTGTTTCTTGTCTTTATAATGATTTGAGTTGTACCCTGCTATTAATAACACCGCGAAAAATACCAGAATAAAGGAAGTGGTTGCTTTGTGTTGATATTTTATCAGACTTGAAACATTAAATTTCATAATGAAACTTTAAATAATTCACAAAGGTAGTAAAAACTTTTGTTATCCTAATCTTTTTTCGTACTTTCGCATAAAATCATATTTGAAATGTTTAAATTTATTGCTGTCGGTAGTGGGAGTAGTGGCAATTGCTATTATCTGGCTAACGAGACGGATTCCTTACTGATTGATTTGGGGGTAGGTATTAATACTTTGAAAAAGTGTTTCCGAAAATATAATATTGACTGCGGTCAGATTCATCATATCCTGATTACTCATGATCACTCTGATCATATCAAACTTGTGGGGCGTATCAGTGAGGATTATCATATTTCTGTGTATGCCACAAGAAAGGTACATGATGGAATCGAACGGACTGTCGAATATAATAATGAGCGTATCAGCAGGCGGCGCGCCTGTGGTTCTGCTAAGAGTGTCTATGGTATCCAGAAACAAATACCTTCTGATTGCAGGCACTTTATTGAAAAGGGAGTACCTTTTTGTTTGGGCTCTTTCAGGATTACGCCTTTCGAGGTTCCTCATGATAGCTCAGACAATGTCGGTTATGCGATAGAATCAGGTGGTATGATGTTTTGCTTGATGACGGATATCGGGCATCTTACTGATGAGATGCTTTCATATATTGGAAAAGCTGATTATCTGGTGATTGAAGCAAACCATAATCAGGAAAAACTGATGAACGGTCCTTATCCTGTCTATCTGAAGAGACGTATCTTGGGTTCTACAGGACATCTGAGCAATAGGGATTGTGGGATAGCTCTGGCTGAGTATGCTTCAAGTCATCTTCGTCATATCTGGCTATGTCATTTGAGCAAGAACAACAACTCTCCTGAATTGGCGCTTGGTGAGGTGAAGAAAACTATTCTGAAAACAGTGGAGGTTGAGAAAAGACATGATTTTGTGCTTCATGTTCCTATTGATGTCCTGGAGCGTGGAAAAATGAGTGACCTTTTTAAGTTGGCTGAATAGTATGCTGAGATTCATTTCCTTTGGGAGCGGAACGAGTGGAAATTGTTATTTCCTTTATACGGATACTAGTTCTGTCCTGATTGATGCCGGTGTTGGCCTGCGGGTTTTAAAAAGAAAATTCCTGAGTTATGGACTTGACTTTCGGATGATCAGAAATATCCTGATCACTCATGATCATGCTGATCATGTGAAGTCTATAGGAAGCCTTAGTGGTGATTATCATATTCCTGTCTTTGCTACAAGAAAAGTCCATCAGGGAATAGTACGTAATGTCAGTGTGAGGAAGAAAATCCCCCAAGCGTATATTCATGTCATTGAGAAGGATATTCCTTTTACTCTGGGAGATTTTCTTATTACACCTTTTGGAGTACCTCATAATAGTCTGGAGAATGTAGGTTATATCATTGAAACAGGCGGCGTCACATTCTGCCTGATGACGGATGTCGGTTCTCTGACTTCTGAGATCAAGAATGCCATCAGCCGGGCCAACTATCTTGTCATAGAGGCTAATTATAATTTGGATATGCTGCAGCAGGGGCCTTATCCTGATTATATGAAGAAACAGATCATGAGTGATACCGGACATTTAAGTAACGAAAATTGCGGGAAGGCTATTGCGGAAAATGCTTCGCAAGGGTTGCGGCATGTCTGGCTGTGTCATCTCAGTGAAACGAATAATACTCCTGCATTCGCTTGTGACGATGTGAAGAAAGTTATTGAAGAGTATTTAAAAGAAAATC
>DAIPMC010000098.1:0-8380 GCA_036768895.1 Prevotella sp.
CATTTATCAAAAAATTAAAGGAAGAATCACACTAATTTACAACACGAAACAAGTTAATGAAGGAATTATTTAATCTGCTTCAAAGCCAGTTTGACAACCTGTTCCACCGGAAGATCCGGGTGGCTGGACATAATAGCCTTCACCACCTTATCAGAAGGCGCCGGAGAGAAACCAAGCATGGTCAAGGCACTTACAGCTTCATCCTTAAGATCCATGTCAATAGCATTGGCACTCATACTGTTGACAGATATTTTATTCGTAATTCCCAAACTGACAATCTTGTCTTTAAGATCCAGGATAATACGCTGAGCTGTCTTTAAGCCAATACCTTTGACACTTTTCAGCATCTTGTCATTCCCACTGGAAATAATATTGCAAAGTTCTCCCGGAGTACTCGAAGAAAGTATCATCCGAGCCGTATTTGCTCCAACACCGGACACCGTAATCAACAGGCGATACAACTCACGTTCCTGATAAGTATAAAAGCCGAAAAGGGTGAAAGAATCGTCACGTCCTCCTGTAACAAGGGATTCATGAACATAAAGTTTAACCTTCTGCCCTTTCAACTTCTGAACAGCTGTATATGTATTGAGAGAAATGTTCAGTGCAAAACCGATTCCTGTTGTCTCAACGACAGCCAAAGCTGGATTTATTTCTGTCAATATTCCTGTAATATACTCAATCATAATTTTCTTTTTTGGTTTATACTTATTGTTAATTGCTAAACAGATCTATGCAGTTCTATTATCGGTATCTCCGGTGCTGCGCCAAGTCTAAAGGGCATAGTTCCGCCAATTCCTGTTGAGACATATAGCATACTTCCATCCTCTGTATATTTTCCACCCCATTCGTGATAGAACCATTTGATGGGAGAGAAATGTCCGATTTTTAATTGTCCTGCATGGGTATGTCCACTCAAGGTAAGTGCAATATCTGTATGATGCAAAACTTCCATACGCCATAGATGGGGATCATGGCTCAAAAGGATTTTAAACATCCCCTTTGGTAATCCTTTCATCGCTTGATCCAGATTGCCATAACTCCGGAAAGGAGGTTTGCAGATATTTTCCACCCCTACGACTGCAATCGTTGAAGCAGGATTGGCAGCATCATCTCCGGTATGACCTTCTCCATAAGGATGTGACAAAGATACATCAAAAACATGGTCTCTTTCAATCCTGGGACGATGTATCAAAACATGCTCATTCAGAAGAAGTTTCCACCCCATTTTTCCTTCCAGATAATGAAGCACCTTTTGGTTTTTATGAATATTCTTCTCTGATGTATCACACCCATATTCACAATAATCATGGTTACCCAAAACTGACAATATCCCGTCAGGAGCATGAAGTTTACCCAGCACCCTCATAAAAGGAATCATCTCCTCGGCAGTGGAATTTACCAGATCACCCGTAAAAACGATCAAGTCTATTTTCTGCTTCTGGACCAGTTTTACCAATTTTGTAATGAATGACCGATTCTTCAGGAATGTACCGATATGAATATCTGAAAGTTGAAGTATACGATAACCCTCAAAAGCTTCAGGGAGAAGAGAGGAAGTACACATTACTGTCTTCACCTTAATATTCCTCCACCCGATTAACAGTCCATAAGCTGCAATCAGGAACGCGCATACGGCCCCGATAGTACCAGTTAACCAACCGAAAAAAAGCCATAAGGCCAAGAAAATGAAACCTGGAACGCCAACAAACAGGATTATTCCAGAAATTCCTCTCACCAGAGAATTATGATAAATCTTCCATTTCATAACATGTTCGGATAATTCCACACAAATATAGCAAAATCTTTAGAATATTCATTCCTTTACCTGCAGTTTTTATCGACTTTTCTACAATCATCAAGAAGAAAAGACTATTTTTAAATCTCTTATAAACGATAGAAGGAGGACCAGGCAGCCTATCTAAATATTTTGGGATAAATTTGTTTTTCTCTATAAGTTAATGTATCTTTGCAAGGATATATCCATTCCGATAAGATGCAGAATCAACATACATACGGACTTTTAGATAAGATAGATTACCCCAAGGATCTGCGCAAACTGAGCATAGATCAACTACCGGAATTATGTAAGGAACTGAGAAAAGATATCATTGACGAGGTCTCTATTAACCCGGGACATCTCGCTTCTTCTCTCGGTGCTGTAGAAATTACTGTTGCCTTACATTACGTTTTCAACACTCCTGATGATCGGATCGTCTGGGATGTTGGCCACCAAGCCTACGGGCATAAGATCCTGACCGGCCGCAGAAAATCATTCTATATGAATCGCCAGTTACATGGCATTCGTCCTTTCCCTTCTCCATTGGAGAGTCCTTACGACACTTTCACATGCGGACATGCTTCAAATTCCATCTCTGCAGCCTTAGGTATGGCAGTAGCTGCCAAGAAGACCGGGCACGAAGACAGACGTGTCATAGCCGTTATCGGTGATGGTGCAATGAGTGGAGGCCTTGTCTTTGAAGGACTAAACAATGTAGGATCTACTCCTAATGACTTGCTCATTATCCTTAACGATAATGATATGAGCATTGACCATGCCGTAGGTGGAATGGAAAAATATCTTCTCAGACTGGATACATCTGAAACTTATAATCGCCTTCGTTTCAAAGCAAGTCAGTGGCTTTTCTCCAAAGGTTACTTAAGCGAAAATCGCCGCAAAGGAATCATCAGGCTGAACAATGCCATCAAATCGGCCATCAGCCATCAGCAGAATATCTTTGAAGGAATGAATATCCGATACTTCGGTCCTTATAACGGACATGATGTAAAGGAACTTGTCCACATATTCCGTCAACTGAAGGACATGAAAGGTCCGAAACTGCTCCACCTGCATACCGTCAAAGGAAAAGGTTACAAACCTGCAGAAAAATCGGCGACTATCTGGCATGCACCGGGGAAATTTGATATTCAGACAGGTTATCGGATCATTCAGGATAATACTAACGAACCTCCAAAATTCCAGCAAGTATTCGGAGAGACCCTTCTCGAACTGGCCAGGACAAATCCCAGAATCATTGGAGTAACTCCTGCTATGGCTCCGGGCTGCTCGATGAACATTATGCAAAAAGTAATGCCGGACCGTGTCTTTGATGTTGGGATTGCGGAAGAACATGCCGTAACCTTCTCCGGAGGAATGGCAAAAGACGGACTACAGCCTTTTTGCAATATCTATAGTGCTTTCGCTCAAAGGGCTTATGATAATATTATCCATGATCTGGCCATTTTAAATTTACCGGTTGTACTCTGCCTGGACAGGGCAGGGATAGTGGGCCCTGACGGACCTACCCATCACGGTGTATTCGATATGGCAGCATTACGCCCTGTTCCCCATCTTACCATTGCATCACCCATGAATGAGCATGAACTGAGAAAACTCATGTATACGGCACAGTTGAAAGACAAAGGAACTTTTGTGATCCGCTATCCAAGAGGCAGAGGAGTTCTTCTCAACTGGCGTTGTCCTTTTGAAGAAGTACAGGTAGGTACTGGACGGAAGCTGAAAGATGGAAAGAAACTCGCAATTCTTAGTATTGGTCCTATTGGCAACGATGTAGAAAAGGCAATTGACAACCTGGAACAAAACAAGGACTCTGCCAAAACCACATTATGCAAGGGAGAGATTGCTCATTATGATATGCGCTTTCTCAAACCTCTTGATGAACAGATTTTGAAAGAAGTAGCAGAAAAGTTTACCAAGATCATTACTATCGAAGACGGTGCTAAAGCCGGAGGATTTGGCAGTGCCGTTCTGGAATGGATGAATGACCACGGATTTCATCCTGATATTCTCAGAATGGGTATACCTGACGAATTTGTAGAACAGGGGACCATCGAACAATTACATCAGATTGTGGGTATTGATGTAAAGAGCATTGAAAAGAATATAATAGCTTTATTATAGTATCTGCAAGAACTATAGGCAATCCTATTTCCATAAAGAAAAGACTACCTTAAAAAATCCGGGCAAGGCAAAAACAGGAAGACAAGCCTGTTCGTGCTTTGATGATTGTCCCGAATACCTGTCCCTATAAAATAATAATCTACTATATCATAAAAGTTTTTAAAGAATCATGAGGATTATCATTTCCGGCGCTTATGCCATTGGAACTTATCTCGCAAAACTGCTAGCACGCAATAAAGAAGACATCACTCTGATCGATGAAAATGCTGATCAACTGGCAGAAATAGGATCCAGCTATGACCTTCTCACACTTGAAGCGAATCCGGGGAGCATCAATACCCTTAAAGAAGCAGGTGTGCAGGATGCTGACCTCTATATTGCTGTTACAAAAGATGAAGCACTCAACCTGAACACTTGCATTCTGGCAAAAGCTCTGGGAGCAAAGAAAACTGTCGGTGAGATCAAGAATTCGGAATATATAGAACCCGAGTCACAGGAATTCCTCCAAAAACTGGGAGTCGATTCTGTTATCTTTCCAGAAATCCTTGCTGCTCAAGATATCAACAACGGTCTGAAGATGAGTTGGGTACGCCAACGCTGGGACGTTCATGACGGAGCCTTGGTACTACTTGGTATCAAACTGCGGGATTCGTGTGAGATTCTTAACCAACCGTTGAAGAATATCTGCGGTCCGGACGATACTTATCATATTGTAGCCATCAAGCGCGGAGAGCAGACAATCATTCCAGGTGGCAATGATACACTGAAGACTTATGACCTGGCCTACTTTATGACGACAAAAGATTATATTCCCTATATCCGTAAAATTGTAGGAAAAGAGAATTATGAAGATGTCAAGAACGTCATGTTTATGGGTGGAGGTGAAACAGCTGTAAAAGCCCTTAATACGTTGCCTGAATATATGAACGCAAAAGTCATTGAGAATAATAAAGAACGCTGTAAAAAGCTAAATGAACTTGTGGATGACAAGATCATGATTATTCACGGTGACGGGCGTGATGTCTCCCTACTGCAGGAAGAAGGTATTGCCAATACACAAGCATTCGTAGCTCTCACCCCGAATACGGAAACAAATATTCTCGCCTGCCTTACCGCAAAGAAAATGGGGGTCAGAAAGACCGTGGCAATGGTTGAAAATATCGATTACATCAGTATGGCAGAAAGCCTCGATATCGGGACTATTATTAACAAAAAAGTAATTGCTGCCTGTCATATTTACCAGATGATGCTTGATGCAGACGTGATGGATGTCCAGTTTCTGATGAATGCCAATACTGATGTAGTAGAATTTATTCCTAAAGAGGGATCTAAAGTCACCAAGAAACCTGTCAAGAATCTTGGATTACCTTATGGAGCCACTATCGGAGGACTGATAAGAGATCAAGAAGGGATGCTGGTATCAGGTAATACACAGATAAAGGCTGGTGATTCTGTCATCGTTTTCTGCTTTAATATTAATTTAAAGAAGATAGAGAAATTTTTCATTTGATTCCATAAAACACAAAAGATACACGAGGGAAAGATAATGCTTCACTTTAAGTTAATCAATAAAATCATCGGTTATTTACTCCTTATAGAAGCACTTCTCATGTCATGGTGCCTGATCGTCAGCTTCATCTACCGCGAAGATGATATATTTGCTTTCACCTGCTCCATCATTATAACCATTATGGCAGCTTTAGGCCTGATTACGCTGGGACGAAATGCAAAAAACACACTTTCGCGGAGAGATGCCTACTTGATTGTTACGGCAACATGGATCATCTTCAGTCTGTTCGGGACCCTGCCTTTCCTTATCAGTGGATATGAAAGAAACTTCACCAATGCGTATTTCGAAACCATGTCAGGTTTTACCACTACAGGATCCACCATTATAAATAATGTAGAAGCCCTTCCCCATGGCTTGCTTTTCTGGCGATCCCTCACTCAATACATCGGAGGATTAGGTATCGTATTCTTCACTGTGGCTCTACTGCCATCACTCGGAAATGGCTCTGTAAGAATCTTTGCAGCAGAATCTACAGGACCTTTCAAGACAAAACTTCACCCTCATATCTCGACAAATGCAAAATGGATATGGATCGTATATCTGATTCTCACGACAGGTTGTGCGATAAGTTACCACATCGGCGGAATGAACATATTTGATGCCATTAATTTTTCTATGACTACTACTGCTACAGGAGGGTTCGGGACACATAACGAGAGTTTTGCTTTCTATCATTCCAAATTCATAGAATATGCCTGCATCTTATTTACATTCTTATCGGGCATAAACTTTACCCTTCTGTATACATCCCTATTTAAAGGCAAAATAAAGAATCTATTCCATAACTCAGAATTCAAGTTCTATCTTATAATAATACTTTCTTTTTCGGCCTTCATTGCATTCATGTTGATCTACAATAATCATTATGACTTAGAGCATGCCTTCAGAAAAGCAGCCTTTCAGGTGGTTACCTTCATGACTACAACCGGATTCTACAGTGATGATGCCGCAACATGGCCACATATCACATGGGTATTCCTCGCTATCTGCATGTTCTTCGGAGCCAGTTCCGGAAGCACCAGCGGAGGCTTAAAATGTATCCGTGGAGTCATGACAATGAAAGTTATCAAGAAGGAATTCCTACAGATTCTTCATCCTAATGCAGTACTGCCGGTAAAGGTAGGCAGGATAAACATTCCGGAACAAAAAGGGATTACACTGTTAGCATTTCTGGCTACCTATCTGATTCTCTGTCTTGTCTCCTCTTCTATACTCATCGCAATGGGAATAGACAACACCGACGCTATCACCATGACGTTAAGCAGTATGGGAAATGTAGGACCTGCTCTTGGAACGGAAATAGGGCCAACCATGTCATGGAACATACTTCCTGATGCTGCAAAATGGTTATGTGCCTTCCTGATGCTTATCGGACGTCTGGAAATTTTTACGGTTTTGGTTATCTTTACACCTGCCTTTTGGAAAAACAATTAAGTCATCCATTATACAAGAGAAGAATCTGACAATTTGGAAAATTAAAAAACAAATAAAGGCATTCTATACCTGTCACCATATTATATTAAGGAGAAGCTGCTGTTATAGTTTATGCAATAATTTTCACATAAACCATCTGAAACTTAATATTGTTCAACTATCATTTTGAAGAATCAAAAGATTATAATATATTTGCAATCAATATAACTAAATTATTATGAAGCCATTTAAATTTGAACCGCTATTGAAGTCAACTCTTTGGGGTGGTAACAAGATTATCCCATTCAAGCACTTGGATACCCAACAGGAAAATGTAGGAGAAAGTTGGGAGATATCAGGTGTACCAGGTAATCAGAGTATTGTTGCAGAAGGTCCTTACAAGGGGAAAACTCTCAAGGCTATCATCTCAGAACTTAAAGATTCACTTGTCGGTGTAGCAAACTATAAGCGTTTTGGCGAAGAGTTTCCTTTGCTGATCAAGTTCATCGACGCCTACCAGCAACTTTCTATTCAGGTTCACCCAAATGATGAAATTGCGCACAAACTCGGCAAAGAGCGGGGTAAGACAGAGATGTGGTATGCTATGAACTCTGACAAAGATGCAAGTCTCATGTGCGGTTTGAAGACACAGATCACACCTGATCAGTATAAGGATATGGTAGCTGACGATACGATTACCGATGCCCTTGCCAGTTATTCCGTCAAGGAAGGAGACTGTTTCTTTATTCCCGCAGGTCGTATCCACAGCATTGGAAAAGGCTGTTTCTTAGTTGAAATACAACAGACCAGTGATGTGACTTACCGTATTTATGATTTCAAGCGCAAAGATAAGGAAGGCAACTATCGTCAGTTGCATACCAAAGAAGCCGCTTTAAGCATTGACTATCATGTCAGGGATAACTATCGCCAGCAGTATGTTCCACAGAAGAATCAAGGCGTCAGTTTGGTCAAATGTCCGTATTTCAACACGACAGTCTATGACTTAACCGAACCAATGACTCTTGACTATAGTGAACTTGACAGTTTTGTCATCTTGATCGGCGTGAAAGGGAAAGCAAAGATGAGTGATAATGAAGGCAATGAATTTGAACTCCAAACTGGAGAAACTCTCCTGATTCCAGCAACCACGAAACAGATACATATAACCGGAAACATAAAATTTCTGGAATCTTACGTATAAATTCACTTTCCAGGTCTCTGTTCCGATATAGTCATATTGGTAAATGTCAAGGAATCATTGCTTGATGTTTACCAATATTCTTTTCTACCTGAAGGTATATTCAAAACTTTCGGTCAGTATCATCAAATACCTCTATGGTGCATACAGCAGAGCGCTATGCACCATAGAGCACAACGCTATGCACCATCCAGGTGATTAATGACTATGATCCAAGTGATTAACCATCGAAATCGAAACTGACCAAAATGGTGCATTATGGGGTAGCGAAATGGTG
>DAIPMC010000099.1:0-8201 GCA_036768895.1 Prevotella sp.
CCTTGTGCCGAGGCTCCTGTCTTGAAATGGATACATCGGTATTCTCCACCTACCCAGGCTCCTACTACAAGATTTGGAGTTACTGCCTCATACCATGCGTCTGAGTGGTTATTTGTTGTTCCTGTCTTACCGCCGAAGTCTGTATCACGGAATCGGTCAATATAATTTCGTAATCTGGAAGACGTTCCTCCTGGATCAGAAAGTCCACTCATCAGCATTTGCTGCATCAGATAAGCACTCTTATAGGGAATGACCTGATTATCTTCTGATGGTCCTACATATACCTCTTTGCCATTGTGATCGAGTATATGAGTTACGAGTACCGGATCATGGTGCTTGCCTTGATTAGCGACTACGCTATAAGCATTTGTCAATTCTAACAGATTGACATCACTGGATCCTAATGCCAGTGAAGGCTCATCATCAAGAGGGCTCTTGATTCCCATCGCTTGCGCAGTGGCTATAATTCTCTTGATACCCATTTCCTGTCCGACTCTGACAGCTATAGAGTTGATACTTTGTGCAAATGCACTTTTTAGTGGAATTGAGTCACCGGAAAAGGTTCCATTTGCATTGGTCGGTTGCCATGTTACCTCCATGTGTTTTTTCTTGTCATAGACCTGCATGGAGATAAACTCGTCCCGGCGCTTATCGCATGGAGTTAATCCCTGATTCATGGCTTCTGTATAAACGAATAGTTTGAAAGTAGAACCTGGTTGACGTTCAGCCATAACCTTGTCATATTTCCAATGGTTAAAGTCGATGTCACCAACCCAAGCCTTTACATATCCCGTCTGTGGTTCCATAGCTACCATTGCGCAATGCATGAAATGAACCATGTATTTGATGGAGTCCATGGTAGAAATATTTTTCTCTATGGTTCCCTTCTCATAGTCGAAGAGTTTTACCGGATGTGGCTTATTCAAATAGTAAGTCACAGAATCAACATTATTGTGATATTTCTGACAAAGGTATTTGTAAACTGGTTGTTTCTCTGCTATACCTTCGATGAATCCCGGAATAACATGCCCGTTCTCATCAACCCACGGATCATTATTTCCCCATTGGCTCTTAAAATTCTGCTGAATGATTTTCATTTGCTTTGCAGCAGCCTCTTCAGCATATTTCTGCATGTGAGTATCAATGGTTGTATAGATTTTTAATCCGCTTGTATACAAATCGTATCCATTTTCATCACACCAATTCTTCAGGTATTGAGCTACTGCCTCCCTGAAATATTTTGCCTGCCCGTCATAGTTCTCTTCTACTTTAAAGTTCAGTTTGATAGGAATCTTGGAAATAGAATCAAAGGCACTCTTGCTCAGGTCCCCGTATGTTACCATATTAGCAAGAACGGTATTGCGTCGTTCAATACTGTTTTTAGGATTTGTGCGAGGATTATAGTATGAAGTCGCTTTTAACATTCCAACAAGCAGAGTAGCCTGTTCTGTTGTCAAGTCCTTTGGAGTAGTATTGAAATAAGTTTTGGCTGCTGTCTTGATGCCGTATGCATTAGATCCGAAGTCAACGGTGTTTGCATACATAGTAAGGATCTCTTTTTTGCTGTAAACGGTTTCCAGTTTAGTAGCAATAATCCACTCCTTACTTTTGACCACGAGAATCCTGAGACCTGGGATGAGTCCTACGAGTCCTGTAGAATATTGGGAACGGACCCGGAACATATTCTTTGCCAGTTGCTGAGTAATAGTGGAAGCACCACGTCCGTCATGATGGAGTAGTGCGTCTTTCATAGCCGAGAAAACTCCGATAGGGTCAATGCCAAAGTGATGATAGAAGCGTACATCTTCCGTATCGATCAACCCTTTGAAGAAAGCAGGATTAATCTCATTGTATTTTACTGGAGTACGGTTTTCATTAAAGTATTTTCCTATGAGTACACCATCTGCACTATAGATTTCAGAAGACTCGTTGACAGGAGGGTTCATAATACCGGTCAAATAACCTGGTGATTTACCAAAAAGCCAAAGAAAGTTGATGTCTACAGCTCCTAAATAAAGAAAGAAAGCCACGATGCACGATACGGCAGCTATGCAAACTTTTGTGTACCATCGTTTTCCTCTGTAGAGTCCTTTGTACCATGGCCAGAAGATACGTAATTTCTGCCATGCCCAACTTATCAGTCTTCTTATTTTTTTCATCATTTTTTGCCTGTTTTGTGTTTGCAAATGTACCTATTTATTTTGTTAAAGCAATGCTCTCATCTATATAATTTATGATTTCTTTAATGTTATCGGGATTCATCCAGTGAATTTCCTGATCATGTTTAAACCATGTGAGTTGCTTCCGCATGTATTGTCGTGTATTAGACTGGATTCTCCGTATCGCCTCTTCTAAATCGATTATGCTGTCAAAATAGTCAAAAAATTCTTTATAGCCTACTGTCTTCAGTGCATTCAGTCCTCTTTTTGGATAGACTCCTCTGGCCTCTTTTTCCAATCCTTTATTTATCATTTCCAATACACGGTCATTGATTCGTTCATAGAGTATTTCCCGATCACGATTTAGTCCTATTTTAAGAATATTGAAGGGACGTTTTTTTACTGTATGATGGCGAAATGAGGTATAGGTCCGACCTGTCATTTCACAGATTTCCAAAGCGTGAATGACGCGGCGAGGATTTTTTTTATCTACAACTGTCCAATGCTCCGGATCCAAATGATGCAGCTCTTCCACTAAAGCTGGTAGCCCTTCTTTAGCTAACCGCAGCATCATCTTTGTCCGGGTGATGCTGTCTACCGTAGGTATATCATCTATCCCTTTACAAACTGCATCAAGATAGAGCATCGACCCACCTGTGAGAAGCGCTACGTCATTTTGTTGAAAAAGGGAGGATAGAAGATTCATTACATCCTGTTCATACATTGATGCTGAATAGTAATCTTCGATATGATGATTTCCTACAAAATAGTGTTTTATGCGATTTTGCTGTTCCTGAGTAGGTGCAGCCGTTCCTATAGGAAGTTCCTTGAAAATTTGTCTGCTGTCTGCATTGATGATAGGTATATGCAAATGTTCGGCCAATTCAAGGCATAATGCTGTCTTTCCAACTCCTGTTGGTCCTAAGATTACAATTAAAGATTTTGCCATATTAGCAGCGGATGATAATTTTAAGGCATATAGTTGACTGGTTTTTGAGGATCAGAATGGTTAATGGAGCCATTATTTTCATAACCAGTATCTTTGGGTTTTTCTATATATAACTATTTGGGAATAGTAATATATAAGAAAAAGAGGATGACTCCGGAACACTAATGTTTCAGACTCCATCCTCATTTTCTAATGTATTCAAAGAACCTTATTTTATAATTCCGCGTTTTGAATTTTCTACGAAATCAATGATATACTGTATCTCTGGTGTGATTTGAAGATTTTCTCTAATCTTCTGAATACCTTCTTTGCGAGTTGGTTCCAGATAGATATAGCGATAGGCATTATGAATCAATTCGATAAGTTCATTGCTGAACCCATGACGACGGAGTCCAATTAAGTTAATACCCGCATATCGGATAGGTTCTTTGCCTGCAATAATATAAGGAGGAATGTCCTGTGAAAAACGACTACCTCCCTGAATCATAACGTATGAACCAATATGGCAGAACTGATGGCAAAGAACTTCTGCACTGATGATGGCATTATCATCACAATATACCTCTCCAGCGAATTTTGTTGAGTTTCCAATGATCAGATTGCTACCGAAAAAGCAATCATGTGCGATATGCATATTCTCCATCAGTAAGTTATGATTACCAACTTTGGTCATGCCTTTTGAAACTGTTCCTCTTGAAATCGTTACGTTTTCTCTTACACTATTGCCGTCACCTAAATAGCAAAGAGTAGATTCTCCTTTGAATTTTAAGTCCTGTGGCTTGGTTGAGATACTTGCACCGGGGAAAAACTCATTGCCATTTCCAATACGTGCTCCATAGTTAATAGTAACACTATTCTGCAGAATATTTCCGTCTCCGATAACTGTATTTTGATCAATGTAGCAGAAAGGGCCGATAATATTATCTTTACCTATCTTTGCTCCTGGATCAACATAAGCTAATGGGCTGATTTTATTAGACATTATCTATTTATTTATTCTTAATAATTTGTGCTGTGAATGTTGCTTCTGAGACAACACGGTCACCGACAAACATATATCCTTTCATGGAGCTGATGCCATGGCGAACAGGATAAAGAAGTTCTACGCGGAAAAGGAGAGTATCTCCCGGCACTACTTTCTGACGAAATTTCACATCATCGATTTTTACGAAGTAGGTAGACCACCGTTCCGGCTCTTCAACTTGGTTTAGTACTAACAATCCTCCACATTGAGCCATCGCTTCTATCTGAAGGACACCTGGCATAACAGGTTCATCTGGAAAATGGCCTTGGAAAAAGGGTTCATTAGCCGTTACGTTCTTTATTCCGACAATACTAGTTGGCCCCATATCAATGATTTTATCTACTAATTGCATAGGGTAGCGGTGTGGGAGCAACTGGCGTATACGGACATTATCCATTACTGGTGGCTCATTAGGGTTGTAGATGGGAGCTTGGATTTCATGTTTATGAATTTCCTTCCGCATCTGTCGGGCGAACTTGTTGTTGATAGTGTGTCCGGGACGTGTTGCAATGATACGCCCCTTGATCGGCTTTCCGATTAAGGCCATATCTCCGATAATATCAAGCAACTTATGTCGAGTGCATTCATTTTCCCATAGTAAAGGTTTATGCTGGATGTATCCAATCTTAGTTGCATCAATATGCGGAACTTTCAGTATGTCTGCCAATTTATCAAGTTGCTCCTGCGATTCCTGTTTCTCATAAATCACAATAGCATTATCAAGATCTCCCCCTTTTATCAAATTTGCTTTTAGCAAAGGCACTATATCCCGAACGAATACAAAGGTGCGTGCCGGAGCTATTTTTTCAGGAAAATCTTGAGTGTTATCCAAAGTAGCAAACTGGCTGTTGATAAATTTGCTTTGGAATGAGCACATTGCCGTAATACTGAACTGATCATCCGGAAGAATCGTTACTATGGAACCATTTTGTTCATCCTTTACTTCAATTTTTTTACGTATGATATAATAGTCTTTTTCCGCATTTTGCTCTAAGATACCAACTTCTTGAATCTTTTCAACATACATGGCGGCAGATCCATCCAGAATAGGAAATTCAGACCCGTTGACTTGAATCAGGCAATTGTCTATACCTAAAGCATAGAGTGCTGCCATACCATGTTCTATGGTACCTATGCGTATGTTGCCTTCACCTAAAACTGTGCCTCTTTGGGTCTCAACGACATTGTCAGCAATCGCATCAATGATTGGATGATTTTCCAAGTCAATACGTTGAATTTTATAACCGCTGTTTTCCGGTGCAGGATTAAAAGTTACAGTAAGATCTAACCCTGTATGAAGGCCTTTTCCAAAAAGGGAGAAACTCCCTTTTAGTGTTTTTTGTTTGGACATGCTAATTCTATTTTACCTCTTTATAGTTTTACTCCAAAAATAAAAGGATTTTTATTTGTCCTTTGCTCTCTTGAGTGCATCCACTTCTTTCTGAAGTTCATTAATTTGTTGATATAACTCAGGTAGTTTTTGGAAAAGTGCCTGAGATTTAAAGTAGTGGAATGGCTTCATAGGAAAAACTCCAATAAGAGTCTGATTATCCCTTAAATTACTGGGGACACCACTTTTTGCACCTAATTTTACATTGTTACCTATCTTGATATGTCCTGAGATACCGCATTGTCCTCCGAACATGCACCATTTACCGACCTTCGTTGATCCGGCAATCCCCACTTGTGCTGACATCACCGTATTTTCTCCGATATCATCATTATGGGCAATCTGAATCAAATTGTCTAATTTCACACCTTTTCGAATATATGTGCTTCCCATTGTTGAACGGTCGATACAGGTGTTAGCACCAACTTCGACATCGTCTTCTATAGTTACAACACCTATCTGGGGAATCTTATCATAGCTGTTTGTCTGTGGGTTAGGTGCAAAGCCAAAGCCATCTGCACCTATGACAGAGCCTGAATGGAGAATGACACGGTTACCGAGTTTACAACTATGGTAAATGGAGACATTCGGATAGATTTTACAATCTTGTCCTACTTGTACATTATCTCCGATGTAGGTATGAGGGTAAATCTTGGATCCGTTGCCGATGATTGCATTTTCTCCAATAAATGCAAATGCTCCGATATATACATCCTTTCCAATCTGTGCTTTTGGTGAAATAAATGCCAGAGAATCAATTCCTTCCTTTTCCGGGATTGAAGACTGATAGAGTTGCAGTAATTTGGCTACACAGTCACGAACATTTTTCACCCATATAATCGTTAAATCCTTGGGAACTTCTTTCCCTAATTTAATTTGGTCATCAACAAGGATTATAGTGGATTTGGTCTGATATATATAATTAATATATTTTGGATTAGCCAGAAAAGAAATGGCTTTTGGAACCCCTTCTTCAATTTTGGCGAATGTATTTACAGTGGCGTTTTCGTCACCTACGATATGGCCTTGAATAAAAGCGGCAATTTGTTTTGCTGTAAATTCCATTTTGGCAATGAGATTGATTTATAGTTGCAAAGGTAGAAAAATTAATTCATAAATGTTGATAACATAAGTAATATTTGCGATTTTTTTGGAAGGTAAGATGATTTTTGAGAAATCAGATGTCTCTTCTGCGTTTCTGTAAGTTCCTTTATTACAGATAGTTGTAATCTGATTGCCGATTGCATAACGAGTGCCGTTCTATCTAGAGATAATGCTGAGCAAACAATTTATATTATGAAGATTTTGAAAACCTTTTTCAGCGGTTTTTTTAGAAGTTATAGGTTCGTTCTAGTGGTCTTTGTTTTTACATTGATTCAAAAGTTACCCCTTTCGAAATCGATAAATTTAAGGTTCTTTTGGATCAATGAAAATCGTGTAGATGCAGTCCTTTACTTGAGGCCGATTTTCCCCAGTTCTATGGACATCTGTTGTTGTAATGCCAAGGCTTTTTTTGTTGCAGCTTGGCCAAAATCCATTTCATGGCTGGCGTAGATGATTCCACGGGAAGAATTGACAATAAGCCCACAGTCAGAAATAATCGCATGCTGGCACACCTCCTGCAGACTTCCTCCTTGAGCGCCGACACCGGGAACAAGTAGAAAACTCTTTGGCGCACATTTCCGGATAGCGTTAAATAATTCACCTTGCGTGGCACCGACAACATACATCATATTATCGATATTACCCCAATCCTGACTTCTACGGATGACTTTTTCGAAGAGTCGTTCACCTTTTTCATCTTTAGTTAACTGAAAGTCATGACTTCCTGGGTTACTTGTCAACGCCAGCAGAATCACCCATTTGTCAGGATAAGACAAAAACGGCTTTACACTGTCTTCACCCATATAGGGAGCTACAGTCAGAGCATCTACATTATAATTCTCGAAGAACGTACGTGCGTACATTGCAGAGGTATTTCCGATATCCCCTCGTTTCGCATCAGCAATAATAAAATGATGGGGATAATTTTCTTTCAGGTAATCTATCGTTTCCTGAAAAGCTTTCATTCCTGATAACCCCATACTTTCATAGAACGCCAGATTGGGTTTATAGGCTATACAATAGGGAGCCGTAGCATCTATGATAGTTTGATTAAATGTGAAGATCGGATCTTTTTCCCCTTTGAGGCACTCCGGAATTTTCTTAATATCGGTATCCAGTCCTACGCAGAGAAAACTCTGCTTTTCCCTGATTTGTTCTACAAGTTGTTGTCTGTCCATGTATGTGGTTTATCTTAATGATGGGAATTATAACTCACTTTCTTTTAGTTTCTCCGCATTTTCTGCTACGATCAGATGATCGATCATTTCCTGAATATTTCCATTCATAAATCCTTGAAGATCATGTGTCGTATATCCGATACGATGATCCGTCACACGTCCCTGTGGAAAATTATAGGTTCGGATCTTGGCACTACGATCTCCTGTAGAAACCAGTGATTTACGTCTGCTTGCAATATCATTGACATATTTAGAATGTTCGCGGTCATAAATGAATGTGCGTAGTCGTGCCAATGCCCGTTCCTTGTTCTTCGGTTGGTCCCGGGTTTCTGTACTTTCGATTAGGATTTCTTCAACTTCGCCTGTATTTGGATTTTTCCACGGATAGCGAAGTCGT
>DAIPMC010000100.1:0-6961 GCA_036768895.1 Prevotella sp.
TCTTGCTGATAATCAATGAAATAAATGTTAAATCAACTTATTCAGCGGACCCTATATATGTTCATCGATCAGATGTTTTGGGTTAAGACTTGATAATAAAGATATGGAATGAATTCGTGTGGTATTATATTAAAGAAACTGATTCAAATCTCGGATTTAAAAGAAACAGGTTATAGATTTTATATTGATGTAATGATTGTAAATAGTAATTAGTCTACGATGAAAGTGTTCCTATGCAGGTTGGAGAGAAACGATAGCTTGTTATCCTGCTAAAGGAAAGTAAAGACCTTTAATGCTTCTTATGAGCGGAAAAATAGTCGTCCTATTCTCTCTAAGAATTAAGTTTTGTAAGCTTTTATACTAACTTGTATCTTTTGCTCTTAAGACTTCATTCATTACTTATAGGAAGCATTAAGGTCTTATGTGTATTCAGTTACGAGAACTGAATTTACGAGTATTAAATAAATATTATTATTTACGTTTAAATGATTTTTAGGGATGATGATTTCTCATCATTTATCTGGTGTATGAATGAAACAATGGATATAATTGAATAAGCATTAAGTTTTCAGGGTATTTTATTGTATGGGATTCCATGTTGAAGCCATCGCAAAGACTTTCTGAGGAGTGATTTGAGCGGCTTCCTTCTTGGTAAGTTGATGACTCCATAGAACTCTATGAATGGTACTTGCCCCTATGCCATGATTATTATATTCAAAATATCGGGCAGTTTTCTCGTTGGCAGGATTTCCCCAGTTCCACCATCCTTCCGGACGTATCTGGGAGCCTAGATCACAGTTCATGAATAGGGTATAGGCATAAGGACGCCATGGACGACCAAGGTATACCTTGACAGCTTCAGGTGCAGCAATCAGTTTGCAGTGATTGAAGACATATCCATATTTCTGGTTTTGTGGAGTTGATGCTGCTGTAATATAACTGTTGATTTTACTGTAAATCGTGCACCCTTCAAACCATGCAATACTTGGCCCGAATATAAAATCAGTCGTTCCTTCAATGTAACAGTCCTTGAAGTAGAGGCGAGTTCCAGCTGCACCGGTATAGATCGTATCCTGGTTTCCCAGAAAACGGCAATTGATAAACTGCAAGCAATCACCTTCTGTATGTAGGCTGACAGCCTGTCCCAGTTTTGCGGCATTATTTTCTATAGTAATATTTTTTAGTGTGATATGACTGCCTTCAATTTTCAGGGTATATGTACGAAATGTTCCCATAGGCCTATCTGTTCCCGGGAGTTTGATGTTGGCATGGTCATCCCATGTGATAATGGTCTGATTGCGGTCCTCACCACAGATCTCAATATTATTCAGCCATGAGGGAATAATCAGTTTTTCTTTATAAGTACCTTTTTTGACATAAATGACTTTATGGTATTCCATAAAGGCTCGGCAGACCTCTATGGCATCATCGATATTTCTGAATTCCGCTGTGCCGTCACGAGCTACGAATAATGTATCTGGGTTGTCATATTTGTTTGTAGCATGGAGTGACAGACCTGTTAAAAAGATGAATAAGGTAAGAATTGTTTTTCTCATGATGATAGTTTGTTTTGTATTAAATATTTTGCTTTGAATATGATCTTTTTAGTAATTTGTTTGAAAGAACTTATTCTATCTGTCCATCATTGATATGTTTTTATGTTGAATGCGATTAGTCAGATATTGAAGTGAAAAAAGATGGTATTTTTGAAAGAAAGAGCGGAAGAACTTTTTTCCGTCATTATGAATTATAGTCGGTATCTTATGATTTTATCATTACTGTTCTTGAATGTATCAGGTTACATAATTTGCTGGATTTCCTGAAGATCCGGTACATTTTTCAAATGGTTCATGATGACCTTGACATCATCGCGGTCATGGATGCGAATTTCTATCCTTCCGTCAAAGATTCCCTGATCACTATTGATTGTCACTTGGTGTATACTCACATTAAGTTGGTCTGAAATCACTTTTGCAACATCCAGAAGCATACCTTTGCGATCAATCCCCTGGATTTCTATAGTAGCATCGAAGAAGAGCTTTTTGTGCATATCCCATTTTGCATCAACGATACGATTGCCAAAACTTGATTTGAGTTTGTTGGCGACAGGGCAGGTACGTTTATGGATTTCAATGTGGTTCATGTTATCAATATAACCTAGAATATCATCTCCGGGAATGGGATGACAGCAAGATTTGAACAAGAACTGGTTGATGTTGTCTTCATTAATAATAATAGGTTTTTTCTTATCAAAATCATTATTAACGATAAAATGGTTGATATCTGTGGGCACTTCCTTATAATCCTTTTCTTCTTTTTTATTAAGAAAAGGTACTAGTCTGCGCCAGCTTCTGCTCTTCGTTTCTTTAGAATTCCTCCCATGCAGTTCGTCAGAATCCTTATCTCCTAAGATAATCGTATGGTCACCTAAAGCCTGGAAGAAATCTTCTGGTTTCTGAATATCGTGAAAAGATCGAAGTCTATCGATATTCGATGTGGTCATTTCGAAATTATTCTTCGTTAACCAATCCTGCATGATCTTCTTGCCTTGGTACTGGATTTCCCGGTTATCATGCCTTAGGATAGCCATTATCTTACTTTTTGCTTTAGCAGTACTTGCAAAATTCATCCATGAAGGTTGTACATGTTGAGCCTTGGAAGTAAGGATCTCGACTTGATCCCCACTTTGTAATTTCTGACTTAACGGTACCAGCCTATGATTGACTTTTGCGCCAATGCAATGGCTTCCTAGAAATGTGTGAATTTCAAAAGCGAAATCGAGTGCAGTACTACCTGCCGGCATCGTTTTGATTTCCCCTTTGGGAGTAAAGACGAAAATCTCAGAAGCAAAGAGATTAAGTTTTATTGAATCCAGAAAGTCCATAGCATCTGGTTGCGGATCATCAAGGATCTCTTTAATAGTCCGAAGCCAATCGCTCAGTTCACCTTCATCTTCTGAATATTCCCCTCCTTCTTTATATTTCCAATGGGCAGCAAATCCTTGTTCTGCTATTTCATTCATCCGGTCACTGCGAATCTGGACTTCTATCCATCGGCCTTGCTTACTCATCAATGTGACATGCAAGGCCTGATAGCCGTTAGCTTTGGGATGGTTCACCCAGTCGCGCAGACGATCAGGATGACTTTTGTAGATTTTGCAGATAGCAACATAGATCTGAAAGCACTCGTTGATTTCCTCAGCTCTGACTTGAGGGGTATAGATGATGCGTGCTGCTAGTATATCATATATCTCGTCAAATGTGATATGCTTGTTCTGCATCTTGCACCAGATAGAGTATGGGCTTTTGATTCGAGCTTTGATGGTATAATTGATCCCCATCTTGTTGAGGGATTCTCTGATAGGCTCCGTAAACTTACTAAACAGAGTCTCTCGCTGTTCTTGTGTAGAAGTAAGTTTAGATTCAATATATTCGTATTCTTCAGGATGCTCAAAGCGGAAACTCAGATCCTCCAGTTCTGTCTTGATTTTGTTTAGTCCTAGTCGGTTAGCTAAAGGTGCATAGATATATAGTGTTTCTCCTGCAATCTTATAGCGTCTATTCGCAGATTGTGATGCCAATGTACGCATATTATGCAACCGATCGCAGATTTTGATTAGGATGACGCGGATGTCATCACTCATCGTCAGCAGGAGTTTCTTGAAATTTTCTGCTTGTGCAGAGGCATTGTCCCCAAAAATTCCTCCACTGATTTTTGTCAGTCCCTCAACAATCTGAGCGATCTTATCACCAAAGATGTTCTGGATATCTTCGATGGTATAATCGGTATCTTCAACGACATCATGAAGTAGTGCAGAACAGATACTTGTGGAGCCAAGTCCCATATCTTCGCAAGCAATCTGGGCCACGGCAATAGGATGCATGATGTAAGGTTCTCCAGAAAGACGTCTTACTCCCTTGTGGGCCTGACGGGAAAAATTGAAAGCTTTTATGATAATATCGACTTTCTTTCTGTGGCGCGAGGCAAGGTATGTGTCAAGTAGATGCTGAAAGGCATCAGTGATCATCTTATTATCAGCCCGTTTCCGTTCTCTGTCCTTTACATTCTGGTCGTCCATAGAATCCTCCTGTTCCTAGTTATTTTATTTTAAGTTTTTTACCTGGCCGTATAGTGCTGCCTTTAATACCATTCAGTTGTTGGAGTTTCTTAGTGGTGGTATGATTGCGCTTGGCGATTTCTGAAAGGGTATCTCCATCTTTGATAGTAATATTCTTTTCTTTCTTCTTCTGATTACGGGTTTGGGATGACTGTGTTTTGCTTTTATTTCTATCTCTTCTGCTTTTTCTGTTTTTCTTCTTGTAAAAATATTTTGATTCCTTTATACTGTCGGAACTGTTCTGCTCTGAGACCGTTTGTTCATCGTCATTTGATGTTTTTGATAAAGTAAGAAGATTCCTCCTTCTGTTATGACTGTGCCGACGTGAATAAGATCTTGAGTTGTATCCACTTACTTCAGTTTCATCACGTTTAAGCAGAAATTCATGGTTTTTATATTTAAAGATAGAGTCTTCTTGGTCGATAAAATTTCCAATGAAAGAAGCTGGTAAGCGCAATGACATCGGAGCATTATTTCCATTAATAATATCCTGACGATACTGTGGATTCAACTCGCGGAGTTGTCCCATATTAAGACCGAGCACATCGGCAATCTGCTGGAAATGTAGATCTTGTGTAATAGATACTGTGTCTGTTTTAGCAGGTAGGTCTGTATTCATAGGGCAAATGCCGTAATCACAGTAGTTAGCCATGATATAGTTCATTGCAATGAAAGCTGGTACACAACTACGTGCAGAAGGGGTAAGATGTGGATAGATGCTCCAGAAATCGATAGATCCGCTTGTGCGGTGAATGGCTTTGTTTACAGTGATAGGACTGCTGTGAAAAGCGGTGATGGCAAAATCCCAGTCATCAAAGATGCTAAACAAATCTTTTAGATATTGAGCCGCTGCATACGAAGACTTTATCGGATCACGACGCTCATCGACAAGGGTGTTGATTATCAATCCATAATGTTTTCCAGTGCTTACACTCAATTGCCACAGTCCAGCCCTGCCGTTTTCTGAAGCAAAAGGATCCAAGGCGGATTCTATAAATGGGAGATACTTTAATTCCAAAGGAAGTCCATAAGTCTCCAAGGCTTTTTCAAATATGGGAATATAAAAATTAGAAGCACCGAGCATATAGCTGATGCGATCGCTCATCGGCCCGGAGTATTGATCGATAAAGTCTCGTACTACATCGTTATAAGGCATCTCTATAAGGGTTGGCAGTTTCTTCAATCGTTCGATGTAGTCTTCTTTGGTGAAGGAAGAACTGATATTCTTGCTGTTGCAAGGTGTCTTTCTGAGATAATTTTTCGAGAAATATAAGTGGAGTAGGCTGTCGATCCTGATGGTCATTCCTGTAGGTAAAGTAATATGTTCGTTAACCCCATGAGGGTCAACTGCTGTAATAACCTTATTGCCCGATACCTTGTTCTGAGCCTGCATGGAGTAATTCCCGATTAGCATCAGAAGAGTAAGTAGTATGTATGATTTCTTCATTCCGGATTCTTTGATTTATAAAATGTGAGCAGAGCCAATTCTTTTTTGAAGGGAAATAATACTAGAAAGATAAATAGCAGATTATCCCTATAGCATTATTGCTTACTGGACTATAACCATATATTTGATTTCCTTTAATTACGGCAGGTTGAATGTGTATACTTAGGTCTCTTGAAATGTCAAAATCAGATAAGGATGCGTCGACATAAGCATCAATTATTGATAGAACATATACTCCTATAAATGAAAATACGCTCAAATCACGCCAGCGACGGAAACGGTCTTTACGATTCTTGAAGAGTTGTTGGTAGCGTTGTAGATTCGAAGCATCAACTTTTGTCCCTAAATGCAGAAATTGATTATAACTTTGGGTAGAAGGATCATTATCCATAATATCTACGTATGCTTGTGCGTAATCGTGATACATCTGATTGTTCCACGACATTGCATAAATACAGCCTAAGAATCCTCCGTAGAAAATGGGCAACTTCCAATATTTGCGATTATAGATCTGACCAGCCCCTGGAAGGACGACAGAAAGCCATAAGGCTCTTTTGGTATCCGGCCGCCATGTCGCCCAATCACGCTTCGGTTTCTTGATTGTTGCTATAGAGTCAGAGACGACTAAGTGCGTTTTGTCTGAATTAACGTCTACTTTCGGTTCGGTCCTTTGATCTATCTTGAGAGTCTTGACAGTGTCTTTCTCTATTTCAGAGTCTGATACATTTGTTCTCCCAAGAGCAGTTACAGTCGTTATGCATAGCAGTAGAGCTGTCAGACTATAGCGATGTGAAAACTTGATATTCACTTTTTAGATTACTCTTTCAATTTATCGAAAACATTCATAATGCGTTCTAGTTCTTCCTCATTAGAAAAGGGGATACTGATTTTCCCTTTTCCTTTTGGAGAACAAGTCATTTGGACCTTAGCGTCTAGAAATTCAGATAACTGTTGTTTTAGGATGTTGAATTCTTCAGGTATTTTAGCCTTTGCAGCAATCTTTTTTTTGCCACTTTCAATATCTTCACCCTGCTTTAACTGTTGTACAAGATCTTCAACCTTACGTACAGAGTACCCGTTTTTCTGAATTTCCTTAAAAAGTTTGATTTGTAAAGAAGGGCTGTCTAAGGCCAGTAAAGCTCGAGCATGCCCCATGTCAATTTCTTTTTTCTGTAAGGCCATCTGCACTTGTGCTGGTAGTTTCAGCAGCCGTAGATAATTTGCAATTGCAGCCCGGCTTTTGCCTACTCTTTCGGATACTTTTTCCTGTGTCATATCAGATTTCTCAAGTAGATGCTCATAGGCTAAAGCAATCTCGACAGGGTTCAGATCTTCGCGTTGGATATTCTCGACTAATGCCATTTCCATGATGTTTTCATCATCAATGGTGCGGATGT
>DAIPMC010000100.1:7016-8119 GCA_036768895.1 Prevotella sp.
ATAATCTGAAATTTATTAGTAGCAACCTGCCGTAGGGTAATAGGCTGAATGATACCTATCTGACTGATACTTTGTGCCAGATCTTTTAAAGCATTGGGATCAAATTCACGTCGTGGCTGATTGGGATTAGGCTCAATCTCGTCAATGGCGATTTCATTGATCGTGCTACTTCCTGATGTGCTGATATCTTCTGTGGAAATCAGAGCATCAAGTCCCCGACCTAAAGCATTAGTTTTATAGGAGTGATTATTATATTTTTTATGAACGGCCATATCGGTTGGAATTTATTGATGTGGATAATAAAATCAATTATTCTTTTCGATGATTTCTTTTGCAAGGGCTAAGTGATTCTTCGCTCCTGTGGAATCAGCATCATAGAGAATAACCGGTAGTCCATGACTTGGACTTTCGCTCAGTTTAACATTCCTTTGGATAACGGTCTTGAAGACTAGCTCCTGAAAATGACGTTTGACTTCATCGTATATCTGATTAGCTAAACGGAGGCGACTATCATACATCGTTAATAAGAAACCTTCTATTTCCAGTTTTGGATTCAGTTTGCTTTTGATGATTTTAATCGTATTCAGCAATTTGCTGATTCCTTCAAGAGCAAAATACTCGCACTGTACAGGGATAATGACAGAATCAGCAGCTGTCAGGGCATTCACTGTAATTAATCCCAGTGAAGGTGAACAGTCAATAAGAATAAAATCGTAGTCATTACGAATGGGTTCAAGAAGTTTCTTGATAACTTTTTCGCGGTTATCTAAATTCAGCATCTCAATTTCGGCACCCACAAGGTCAATATGGCTGGGTATAATATCAAGTCCGTCAATATCTGTCGTGTAGATAGCATCACGTACGTCGGCGTGATCCATAATGCATTCGTAAATGGAGCAATCTACTTCTTTTATGTCTACGCCGAGTCCACTTGAAGCATTAGCCTGCGGATCTGCATCAACTACGAGTACTTTCTTTTCCAAAGTAGCAAGAGATGCAGCCAGATTAATCGTCGTGGTAGTTTTTCCTACGCCGCCTTTCTGATTAGCTAAAGCAATGATTTTTCCCATTTCTTTTGTTCTTTTACATCTTGTTATAGTTGC
>DAIPMC010000101.1:0-3970 GCA_036768895.1 Prevotella sp.
ACACCATCTCCAAATTGGTATGATGCATTCAGCAAATCTGTGAATGACCTTTATGTACCAATTGGTTCAAAAGGAAATTATGAAGGAACACCATGGGGAAATAATTTTAAAAACATTATAGAAATAAGTATCTCAGATACTAAAAAGTAAACATACATAAAAGTAGCAACTATATCAAAAACAAATGAAATAGAGTAAATAATTTATATGTTTAACAAAAAATAATGATAATGAAGAAAGTAATGTGTTTTTTAACGATTGTGGCATTATTATGCTGTTCGTTTCAGGTCAAACCTGTAAGTCAAAATAGAACTTATACGATTTATTATAATGTTGATCCCGTGAAAGAAGTAGAGACAAAATTAGTAATTCTTGAATATAACTCAAAAAATGAAATTGTTGATTCACACATTGTTGATAGCTGTAATACATGTAAAAAAGTAATAACTTTTACTCCTAACAAAATGGCGGAAAAAATAAAAATACAGAGCCAAATGCATATTGGCACAATCTCAAGATGCAAATGGATAGAAAAAGTATTTTATATTCCTGACAATACTAATAAACTTTATATTGACAATTATACTGCATGTGGTTCAGATGAGCCATAAATATACAGTCTATTTAACGTGAGCTCGACGAGTTCAAAAAAATCTATGTATTAATAGTCCTTTGAACATTGATGCACGGTTTTATGGAAAAAACTATAAATAGCGATCCTCAAGTGAGTTTAAATAAAATTATTAAAATTCACGTCATATAAATTGCGTAAGGTATACAGGCAGATAAAGAATATTCTTGTCTTTCCTGAGATCTTTTGTATAGAGAATGTATCTAGAGCCAATACGGTTGGAATATTTCTCGCAGAATTCATCTAATGACTTATGGCGTTTGTAACTTGATGATTTTACTTCAACGGGGGAAATCTTGTTACCCCTTGACAGAAGAAAATCAACTTCATAAAGGTGATTACTCGTCTCCCTTGGAAAAGTATAATAAAAAAGTTTGTTACCTGTAGCAACCAGTGTTTGAGCTACGATATTCTCGAAAATATAACCAAGATTTGCATCAAGTTTGTCATTCAGCAATTTCTCATAGATTTCATTTTCTGTGAAGTCCCTGTCTTTAAAAGCCAATGTAACGAATAATCCTGTATCGCAAACAAACATTTTATACTTGCTTGTATCTTGATTCAACGACATTCCCGTACCCGGATCATTTGCATGATAAGCAAGGTTGACGGTCATTGAACTTTGCATATCAGCAACAAACTCCTCTATCTTCTTGTCTTCTATCTGCGAACCTATTACACTTGTAACCTGATATCGTGAAGTATTCTTGTTTAGCTCTGAGGGAATAGCATCAAAAAGAGCGGAAATACGCCCAGAGGGATCTATCTTTCTGAAATCATCTTCATAGAGGGAAATGATATTGCGTTTCACCTTATCGACAGACTGGAGATTGTTGTTTTGGATATAAGCATTTACAGCCTGCGGCATTCCTCCAACTAGCATATAAAGACGGAAATCACGCATAAGTTTTCGATTAACGCCATCACCCACGGGCCGCTTACTTTCAAAGACAGTCTTTAGAAGAGGCATCGTCACTTTGTCGCCAAGTGCCCATCTGAATTCTTCATAGTCCATGGGATAGAGATACATCCTTTCTTCCTCACTAGGTATCATAATGTCCTCTACGTTCTTTTTTATAGAAATGAGAGAGCCCGTTTCTATGTAATCATATCGCCTGTCTTGAACAAGATATTTAATAGCCTGCCTTGCAAGAGGTTGTTTCTGCACCTCATCGAAAATAATAAGAGATTTCCTTTCATGCAGTTCAACATTATAGTAAAGTTGAAGGCGCATGAACAGATAATTCAGATCGGAGATGTCCTCAAACAAATCACTAACAGCCTTTGGTGCCCGGGCAAAGTCAATCAAGATATAACTTTCGTATTCATTCTTTGCAAATTCCTCCACAAGTGTCGATTTACCAACACGTCTTGGGCCTTCTATAAGTAATGCTGTTGTCCCTTGGCTCTCTTTCTTCCACGCAAGCAACCGATCATAGAGCTTTCGCTTGAAAATGATTTTTATTTCGTCCATAAGTCATCACTATTTGGACACAAATATATTATCTATTTATTAAATCCCCAAATCTTTTTTGTTAAAATCCATAAGAATCCCCAAATCTTTCTGCCAAAAATATACTATAATCCCCAAATCTTTAATCGTTTTATTGATAAATGATCTTCAGGATTTCCTTTCCCAATGTCACACGATAGTGATCAGAATCATAGAAATTATGCTTGTTATCCATCCATAGATAATGCTTATTAGAAAAATCATAGACGACATGTGGCCCGAAAATGGCATTCAACACAGCTATATCCTTAGGATTTATCACCTTTTTCTTAAATTCCGGGCTGATAACAATCTTCAGATTCGTATGATGATGCTGACAGATCGATTTGATATCCTTGAGTTCTGCTATCTGCGAAGAAGTAAGAGCACGAGGCTGTATCTTCAAAGGATGAGGTTCCTTGAGTATTTTCAGCCAATAGTCCTGTTTCCAGAAACCGTCACCCATCTTTGCAATCGCCTTTTCCTGAGGTAAGATTGCATCATTAGTATATCGTCTACGAGTCAGAACATCTTCATTGATGATACCATGCATGTTATCGGTATATTTCCCTGTAATCAGATATTTCATATAAGGTAAAAAGAATTTAGGGGTAAAGAAGCCCTGTAAGAAAGTCATCTGATAAGTAATCTGGCTTTTATGACTTACTTCTGGAGGCATAATGTGCATGAAATCCTCCTTACTGTCCGCATTAATGAAAGTAGAAGGTTCCATTACTAAAAGCAAATTCTTGATCGGTTGATCAGGCTGACGGTTCAAAGCTTCTATTTTCATATAAACACCTCCCAGATCTTCTGAGTTGGCAAACATCCGAAGAGAATGTCCATGAACATACCGGTTCCAGTCAGACGACTGAAAGGCCTTAGTACACGAGTTGCCCAAGATAAAGGAATCATAATGCATCCTGTTTCGATACATCTTATATTTCATCCATGACACCTCACCCTCATTCTGACTTATCCTACTATGGTCATAATCCTGATAAGGACGAAGGACCATAAAAGGATCCTTATAGATATAGAAAGCCAGCAGCAATATAAAAGGTAATGCTAAAAGGATACATTTCAAATAAAAAGCAGATATACTATTCTTTTTCATCTCATTAGAATTGGATATAAATGAAATTCTCTACACCGAAGGAGCCAAACAAAAAGATGGTCAACACAAATCCCAGATAGAGAACCCATCTGCAAGAAGTACTCAATTTTTCAGTCCATAGAATCAAGCTATGACGAGAGTTGAGATATTCTAAAACAAACATTAATATCGTTGCCACGCCAAAGACAATCCAATAAAAGTCCGTCATGCCCAATCTCAACTCCTTGATATTGGTCTGAAAACCATCAAAGAGATGGCGATAAGTATAAAACACATCATTGATTTTTGCCACCCGAAAGAACAACAGCGATATAGCAAAGAGAAGATAAGTCCTGAGAATCATCACAAATTTCCAGGTTTTCTGTCCGATCATATCCTTTGCCCGTTTCCGTCCCTTCTTAGCTGCCGTCTCATAAATGATAACAATCCCCTGGAAAAGTCCGTAGAGAGCAAAAGTCCATCCAGCACCATGCCAGACGCCAATGGCGACAAAGGTAACCAGCAGAGAAATATAGACTCCCCATCGCTTGAGTCCCCTCAAAGAAGCATCCAAAGGAGTAAAAACATAATCACGTACCCAGAAAGAGAGTGTCATGTGCCAGCGGCGCCACAATTCCCCGGTAGACTGAGAAATGAAAGGGCGGTTGAAGTTGGGATGGAACTCAAAGCCCATCATCCTGCCAAAGCCGATAGCCATGGCTGTATATCCGGCAAAATCGGCATAAAGTTG
>DAIPMC010000101.1:4006-8036 GCA_036768895.1 Prevotella sp.
AAGAAGAGTTGCTGTCAGGAGTTGCATCCCGGAAGCATTCCTCACATTATCTAGCACCATATCCAATGAAGGAGCGATACGATCAGCGATGACCAGTTTCAAGAACACACCCCAGACAACATATTTCAATCCTCGTGTGACCTGTCGGTAATCGAAGTTCTTAGCCGTCTTCAGTTGTGGCAATGTATCAAAGCCCCTTTCGATAGGTCCGGAAAGAAACTTCATGAAAAGCATCATATATAAGGTGAAGTCCCAGAAGTTCTCCTCCGGCTCTTCCTCCTCCCAATAAATTTCAATCAGATAAGAGAGCGCCTGAAAAGTATAAAAAGACATGCCTAACGGGAACAGAGGTGACCAGTATCGGGCAATAAGCCAAAAGCCAGCCAAGCCAATGATACTCAACCAGAGAATTACCGTTGCTTTGGAGGTATCCTGATATCTACGGATAGCCTTACCCGCAAAGAATGTGAATACAGTCACCGCGGAAGCAACTACAAGATAAGAAAAATGATAATATCCGATAAAAACGAAACTGGCCAGAAGCAGAATAATATGCTGCCACTTCCTATCCTTTCTCAAATAATAGAGGATAAAAGTCACAATCATACATATTCCAAAGGGAATAGAAAGAAATTCCATGATTTGTCGTCCTCGTTTATGCTATCCTTTTCAATATCACATTGCACATATCTCCAACCGTTCTCATACGGATAATATCCCGCATCTTCAGATGAAACTCGAATCGCTTTTCAATTTCACTGATGATCATCATATTAGTCAGAGAATCCCAACCATCAATATCATCTGTAGACATACTTTCTGTCAAACAGAGATCCGGTTTTTTCAATACTTCAGCAAAAATCTCATTCAACTTTTTTAGCACTTCTTGCTTTTCCATATTACAATCTATCAATTATTTATTTTCAATTTTATATTCTACTTTTTTACGAATTGCTTTTCGATCAATCTTATTATTTGCATTTTGAGGAAACTCCTTCATAAAACGAATGTCCTCCGGAAGCATATACGTAGGAAGATAATTTTGAAGATCAGATTTCAGTAACGCTGCATCTTCATTTCCACCCTCTACGACCAGATGAAGGGTCATCAGGCCCTGATCATTTGGTACGGGAACAGCCACGACATTCCGTCTGCCCTTATAGAATTTCCGAGCTACATTCTCTATCTCTCCCAGTTCTACACGAAAACCTTGAATCTTCACCTGTGAGTCTTTCCTACCCTCATAAAGGACATCTCCATCTTCATCAATCATACAGATATCACCTGTCTTATACCATCTTTCCCCATTATCCTGAAAGAAAGCGAGATGATTATTCTGGTAATCATGCCAATATCCGGGCGTCAACTGACTACCGGAAAGACAAAGCTCACCCTTCTGACCTGGTTGCAGGAGATGATTCTCTTCATCAACAACAGCAACACGAGTGTTTTTCATTGCCTTTCCAATACAAACCGTACCATTGATATTTTTTATATTATCTTCTACCGGATAGAAAGTACAGTAAATCGTATTCTCTGTGGGGCCATAGACATTCCATAACTTAGCCTCTGGAACAGAGGATTTCCAAGCCTTGACATCATCCTCCAGCAAAGCCTCACCACAGAAGAGGCAATCATGCATCTTTTCATCTGTCAATTCTTTCATATAAGGACGAAGATAATGGATGACAGAAGGAACCATCAAAGCAGCAGTCAACTGATAATCATCCATCAGACAGAATACTTCTTGATACTTTACACTCCCCACAGGAACGGTATAGAGGCAAGCGCCATGAAGGAGAGCAGGAAGATAACCGCCGACAGAAAGGTCAAAGGTAAGGTCGAACATCTGTAGGCACCGGTCTTTCTCTGTCAGATGGATGCCAAGATCTTCAAAGGCATCGATGAATGCAGCTACATTTCCAAAACAAACAGGTACACCTTTAGGAGTTCCTGTACTTCCAGAAGTAAACAAGATATAAGCAGGATCGGTATCTCTCAAAGTCTGCAAGAAGGAAAACACATCATCCACATCTGATAAAGCATGAGTGTCAATCTCCCTGACATGAAAAGGCCATTTGCTCTCACCTGTATTCAAGACCGTCTGTATACCTACCTGGTGAATGATATTTTCTAACCTTGCTTCCGGCTGTAACGGATGCAACGGAACATAACATCTGCCCTCCATCCATAAAGCAAGAACAGCTGCATAAGTATCCAGATCATCATAAGCCATCAGACCGAAGTATTGTTCAGGAATGGACCTGATAACTTCTTTTATCGCATTCGCTCTTTGTAATAACTGAGTGTAAGAATAGAAATGCTTTCCGATACAAAAAGCATATTCTTTTCCGTTTTTGTCAAAGTTCTTCTGCAAAGGAAGAATTACTTTTTCTATAAACATCATACCTGTTTAGTTATTTATGAGAAAACCCTTCTGGATTGTACCTACTTCTGCATTAATGATAACGAGGGAAAGCTACCCATTAAAATCAAACACCTTAAAAAATATTGCCAAAAGAGACTGAATGTGTAAACGGATTATCGCCACAAACAGCCATTAAAGGAGCCAATAGAGATACCAGTTCCCTCATCATATTTTAATTTATTTATTATATGACGTACAAAAACAAATATACCCCTATTAAAAGAATAGGATTTTTTCAAATACTGCAAACTATTCCTAGAAAAAATTCAAATACATTGCAGATTTTTCTTTAAAAAGCCAAATGACTTTGTTCGTCCTTGATTATTCACATCAAGATATCAATGGAAAATCCACATTAATGTGACTACTTCTATCTTTATTCCCAGAAAACTGAGCACCTATAGAAACAAGACCGAAATCATTTGTAGACAAGGACAAAGAATAGTCCCTGTCTACAAGCGATTAATTAAAAATATCGCTATAAGGTATAACCCCTAACGATATTTTAAGTTTCAGAAGAACATCAATATTCGGATTTGACATCGCTCCATTTAGGCGGATCCACATGCATCAGATTTTTGACAAAGAAGTCAAAACGCTTATGTTCCCCAAAATTCTCTCCCATAGTATGATGCACACCCGGCAAAACCACCAGTTCAAAGTCTTTATTCGCCTTTTCCAACGCGTTGACAACCTGATAAGTACTCGACGGATCCACGTTATCATCCAACTCTCCCACAACAAGCATCAGAGGACGTTGCAGTTTCGGCGCGTTATAAACATTGCTGCATTTCACATAACTGGAATCGACAGGATAACTCATCCATTGCTCATTCCACCAGATTTTGTCCATCCGGTTATCGTGACAACCACAGGAAGAATAAGCAGCCTTATAGAAATCACCATGAAGCAGTACAGCCGTGCAACTCTCCTGTCCACCGGCGGAAGCTCCGAAGATTCCTACATTGTCCGCATCTATATAAGGATACTTCTTTGCAGCAGCTCTGATCCATAATTCCCGGTCAGGGAATCCAGCATCCTTCAGGTTCTTATAGCATACTTCCTCAAACTTCTTGCCACGCCAGGAAGTACCCATCGCATCCAATTGAACTACAACAAACCCCAGTTCCGCCAAAGAAGTTGTATTCCAATTATAAGATATAAAACTCTTAGGGGTATAGGCATCGCCAGGGCCGGCATAGATATACTCAATAACCGGATATCTTTTAGTAGGATCAAAATTGGACGGGCGTTGGATAATTCCCCACATATCCGTTTTACCATCACGTCCCTTTGCCTTGAAAACAACAGGAGCTTTCCATCCCTTGGCCAATATATCAGAAATATCAGCCTTCTCCAGAACCTTGATCAACTTTCCACTACGAGCATCACGAAGCACGGTTATAGGAGCCCGGTCAACTGATGAATAAGTATCTACAAGATAATGGTAATCATCGCTGAAGACAGCCTGATGCTGAGCCGATTCAGGAGTAAGACAGGTCATATCCTTCCCGTCAAAGTTTATACGATAGTAATTAACCAGATAAGGATCCTCATCTTTATTCATCCCACTGGCTGAGAAATAGATTACACGATTCGGTT